>NZ_JBEZIR010000001.1:0-357086 GCF_040651175.1 Kitasatospora sp. NPDC048540 | reverse complement strand
ACCCTCTTACCCACCCCCACGCTCTCCCGTTCGGTCCGCAGGTCCGCAGGTCCGCCCTCCCGCCCGGGTGCGGGCGGGAGGGCGGACCGTCGGTGCGGCGGTGCGTCAGTACTCGACCTTCATCGTCACCCCGCTGAAGCCCTGCTTGGCGTAGAGGCTGAAGTACACCCAGCCCGACGGCGGGTTGGTGACGGTCAGGGTCTCGGCGTTGCCGGCGTGGACGGACTTGGCGGTGTACGCGGTGTTGGTGGCCCAGCTGCGGCCGTTCCAGTAGAGGTCGGCGTTGCCGGTGCCGCCGCTGCTGGTGAGCTTGAGCTGCTTCACGCCGGCCGGCAGGTAGGCGAACATGTAGCTGACGTTGCCGGTGGTGGCGGCGACGCCGGTGCGGCGGCAGTTGCGGTCGTACTGCCGGACGTCGGCCGCGCCGCACAGCGGCAGGCCGCTGACGGTGAGCGTGCGGCTGAGGCTCGCGGTGGCGCCCTTGTTGTCGGTCACGGTCAGGGTCACCGGGTAACTGCCGGCCGCGGCGTAGGACTTGCTGGGGTTGGCGGCGGTGGAGGTGGTGCCGTCGCCGAAGTCCCAGCTGCGGGCGGCGATGGTGCCGTCCGGGTCGGTGGAGGTGTCGGCGAAGGCGACGGACAGGTCGCTGACCGCGGCCGTGAAGGCGGCCACCGGCGGCTGGTTGGTCTGGTTGCCGGGCTCGCAGGCGCCGGTGTTGCAGGCGGTCAGCCAGGCGGCGAAGTCCGCGTCGTAGCGGGTGCCGACGGTGGTGGTGAGGTAGGTCCGGGCGCCGGTGAAGTCACCGGTGCGGTACTTGGCGAGCACCGCGTCCAGGTCCGGCCGGTGCTTCTCGACCATGTAGCGGACCGCCAGGTAACCCCAGTTGTAGATCCGGGTCTGGTCGGCGTTGTCGTAGGTGGTGTCGAAGAGCGTGCGCAGGCTGTAGGTGTGCAGGCCGGCCTGGGTGATCGCGTCGTCGTAGCGGGCCCCCCGGTAGGAGTACGAGATGTACTCGGCCAGGCCCTCGCTCCACCAGACGGTCGGCGTGGTGGTGCCGGCGTCGAAGTTGCCGTACATGTCGTAGCGGCCGTCGAGGTAGTGGGTGTACTCGTGGTTGAGGTTCCACACCTGGAAAGCGGGCCGCAGCCACTCGGCCTCGTAGGCGATGAACCGGGGCTGGTTGCCGGCCGCGGCCGGGTCGCCCTCCAGGTACATGCCGCCGTTGTCGGTGGATATCCCGAAGATCGGTCCGGCGTAGGTCTGGTAGTCGCTGCTGGAGTGGAAGACGACCACCTCGATGGTGGTGTTGTTGTCCCCGGCGACCGGGCCGCTGTCCTTGAGGACGCTGTGGAAGTAGGCGTCCTGGTTGACCAGGCTGGTGCAGGTGGCGGCCAGGTCGGCGGTGGCGGCCTGCTGGGCGACGATCCGGATGCTGGGGCTGCAGGGGTAGTTGATGGTCAGGACGGCGGCGCGCAGCCGGGCGGCGAGGTCGCAGGTGCCGTAGTAGGCGCAGTCGGCCTGGTCGTAGGTGTCGGTGGCGACCGCGAGGTCGACCCACAGGGCGGAGCTGGGGCCGGTGATCGCGCTGCGGTCGAGCAGTCCCTTGACCTGCGGGCGGACCTTGGTGAGCAGCGGCTGGTAGCGCAGGAAGCGGCCGAGTTCCAGGCCGGCGTTGGCGGCCAGGTAGCCGCGGTCGCCGCCGAGCAGGCCGAAGTTGCGGACGGCGAAGTCGGTCAGGGTGTCGGTGATGCTGGGGTCGGCCTGGACGGCGGCCTGGTAGTCCGCGTTCTGGTGGCCGCGCCACAGCACGGTGTAGGTGTTGTTGACGGCGTAGAGCATCGACCACAGGCCGTCGTAGGAGCTGTTGTAGCCGTTCAGCAGCCGCTTGACGACGTACAGGTAGCGGGCGTTCTCGGCGGCGCTGTCGATCAGGGTGACGGCCTCGTACAGGATCTGGCCGTTGGCGTCGGTGACGTCGCCGGAGTGCGGCGCGGCGTAGAAGGTGTCCAGGGCGCCGCGGATGGCGGTCTTCAGGGCGGTGCCGTAGCTGCCGACGTCGGCGGGGTGGTACCACTGCACGAAGTAGCCGGCGCGCAGGAAGAGCACCAGCTGGCCGACGGAGGTGCTGTTGTCGCCGGGGTAGGCGGCGGAGACGTCGCGCAGCGCGTCGGCGACGGTGACCATCTGGGCCTCGCGGAAGACCGCGCCCGCGTCCGCGCCGGTGAGCGTGAACAGGGTGTTGACGCAGTCGGTGGGGACCGACTTGACCTGCTGGACCAGGGCTGCGCCGGACTTGGTGGCGAAGTCGGAGACGTTGCAGGTGGCGTCGAGGGCGCGGGGCGCGGCGGGGGCCTTGGGCTTGGCGTAGTCGGTGCGGGCGGTGGCCGGGTCGGCGCTGCGGGGGGCGCGGTCGGCGGGCGCGACGGTGCCGCCGAGGTGCTGGTCCTCGGCGGAGGGGGTGCCGGTGGCGGGGCGCGGCGGTGCTCCCGCCGGGGTCGCGGGTGCCGGTGCGGCGGGTGCGGCGGGGACGGCGGCCTGGCTTCTGGGGGAGAACAGGCCGAACGCCAGGCACAGGGCCAGGGCTGCGGTGAGCAGCAGCCGGGCGAGGTGTGGTGTGGCCGATGTCCGGAAGGAACTCACGTGGGGGCCTCCGGGCCGGTGGACGGCCGCGCGCGGACGCGGCCATGGGATGTGGGGGGGTGGCCGGGGTGGGGGTGCGGCCGGGGGAACCTCGGGCGGGCGGCGCGGCGGGGACCGTGCTGCCCGGCCCGACAGAGGGTGTGACATGTACAATTGCATGTATCACATGGCGTTGGGAAGACCCGGGGAGCCGTCAACTTGCACCCACGGACGGCCGGTTGGCACGGCCGGGCCGGGACGGGGGCCTCCGGACCACCGGGTGAAGAGTCGACGAACAGTCAGTCGCAGGGGTTGGAGAGCCCGTTACCGGCTAGTAGCCTACGGCGACGTGACCGAGACCCCTGACACCCTCTCCGCTGCCCGGCCGCGCCGCCGCCGGGTCCTCAAGGCCGCCGCGCTGACCGCGGGCGCCGTCGCCGTACCGCTGGGCCTCGGCGGGGCCACCGCCTCCGCCGCGCCCACGCCCCAGTTCCTGCACGGCGTCGCCTCCGGCGACCCGCTGCCGGACGGCATCCTGCTGTGGACCCGCGTCACCCCGTCCCCGGACGCCGTACCCGGCTCCGGCAGAGGCCAGGACATCGCGGTGGTCTGGCAGCTGGCCACCGACAAGGCGTTCACCGCCGTCGTCGCGAGCGGCACCGTCACCGCCACCGCCGCGTCCGACCACACCGTCAAGGCCGACGTCCGCGGCCTGACCCCCGACACCGGCTACTGGTACCGCTTCACCGCCGGCGGCGTCACCTCCCCCGCCGCCCGCACCCGCACCACCCCGGCCGCCGACGCCGCGCTGAGCCACCTGCGGCTGGGCGTCGCCTCCTGCGCCAACTGGGAGGCCGGCTACTTCTCCGCCTACCGCCACCTCGCGGCCCGCGGCGACCTCGACGCCTTCCTGTTCCTCGGCGACTACATCTACGAGTACAAGTCCGGCGAGTACTGCGCCCGCGGCACCGTGGTCCGCCCGCACGAGCCCGCCCACGAGATCACCACCCTCGCCGACTACCGCATCCGGCACGGCCGTTACAAGACCGACCCGGACCTGCAGGCGCTGCACGCCGCCATCCCGACCGTGGCGATCTGGGACGACCACGAGTTCGCCAACGACGCCTACTCCGGCGGCGCCGAGAACCACACCCCCGGCACCGAGGGCAACTGGGCCGACCGGGTCGCCGCCGCCAAGCAGGCCTATTTCGAGTGGATGCCGGTCCGCCCGTCCGTCGCCGGCACCACCTACCGCCGGCTGCGCTACGGCAAGCTCGCCGACCTGCACCTGCTGGACCTGCGCTCGTTCCGCTCCGAGCAGGTCAAGGCCGGCAACGGCGACGTCGACTCCGCCGACCGCACCATCACCGGCCGCGCGCAGCTGGACTGGCTGAAGGCCGGCCTGTCAGCCTCCGACACCACCTGGCGGCTGATCGGCAACGAGGTGATGATCTCCCCGGTCGCCTTCCTCTCGCTGCCCGGCTACCTGCTGCGCCCGCTCGCCAAGCTGCTCGGCCTGCCCGGCGAGGGCATCGCGGTCAACACCGACCAGTGGGACGGCTACACCCACGACCGGCGCGAACTGCTCGGCCACCTCAAGCAGAACGGCATCGGCAACACCGTCTTCCTCACCGGCGACATCCACTCCGCCTGGGCCGCCGACGTCCCGTACGAGGCCGCCACCTACCCGGCCTCGGGCAGCGTCGCCACCGAGTTCGTGGTCACCTCGGTGACCTCGGACAACATCGACGACGTCCTCAAGGTCGCCCCCCAGACCATCTCGCTGCTGGCCGTCGCCGCCCTGGAGGCCGCCAACCGCCACGTCAAGTGGATCGACCTGGACTCGCACGGCTACGGCGTCCTGGACATCACCCCGCAGGCCGCGCAGATGGACTACTACGTGCTGTCCGACCGGACCCGGCAGGACGCCACCTCCAAGTGGACCCGCTCGTACCGGACCCGCTCCGGCACCCAGCAGGTCGAGCGGGTCTACGCGCCCGTGAAGTGACACCCCGCCGGCCGTGCCGCCACCCGGGCCACCGGGCGGCGGCGCGGCCGGTTCCCGGTTCCGGTTCAGGCCTGCGGTACGGCCAGGCTGTAGCGCTGCTTCTCCTTGCGGGTGGCGCCGAGCCGGTCGTGGAAGCGGATCGCGCCCTCGTTCCAGACCGGCGTGTTCCACTGCACCTCGGCCAGCCCGCGGGCGCCGGCCTCGGCCACCACCGCGCCGATCACGAGACCGCCGAGGCCGAGGCCGCGGTGCTCGTCGCGCAGGTAGAGGCAGTCCAGGTGCAGGTGGGCCCGCCCCTGCCAGGTGCTGAACTCCTCGGTGCAGGTGGCGTACCCGGCCAGGACACCCCCCGGCAGCTCGGCCACCAGGCAGCTCAGCCGCGGCTCGGCCCGCTCGAACAGCTCGGCCGCCAGCAGCTCCGCCAGCCCCTCGGCGGGCGGCGCCGCCCGCTCGTACGCCGCGTGCTCGGCGGCCGGCACCGCCACCTGCGGCAGATCGGCCCGCACCGCCGCCCGGACCCGCGGACCGGCCGCGCCCAGGTCCGCCGAGCCGGTCGCCGGCGCGGTCACCGCGACTGCTCCGGGGCGAAGCGGGCGACCAGGTCGCCCGCGCCGAGCCGGCGCAGGGTGTCCGGCGCCGCGTCGAGCGGGCCGGGGCGGAGCCGGTAGAGCGTCCCGGACCGGCCCGCCGGCACCGGCAGGTCGCCGTCGACCAGGCAGAGCAGTCCGTCGGTCCCGGCCAGCCGGGCGGCCAGCGCCTCGCCGTCCAACCGCTCCTCGCCGTCCGGGCCGCTCAGGGTGCGCAGCCGGGCGGCGAACCGCCCGGCCGGCTCGTCGTCCGCCCGCCGCCAGGTCCGGACGGTCTTGCCGTCCCGGGCCCGGACCAGCACCTCACGCGCGTCGGCGGCGGCGGTGACACAGGCCAGGTCCCACAGGGTGGCCCGGGCGCCCGGCGCGAAGTGGGCCAGCACGTCGGCGCACAGCTGCCCGACCTGCGCGCCGTGCCGGGCGATGTCGTGGAAGCCGCCCGCGGCGGAGGTGTTGAGGTCGGTCCAGGTGTACCGGCGCTCCGCCAGGTCGACGATCATCGGCACGCACACCCGGGCGTCACCGGCCAGGTCCATCCGCTGGCGCACCGCCCTTGGGTCGAAGCCGTCGCCGGCCGGGCCGAGTGCGGCGAGGTCCATGAACCCGGTGAAGGCGTCGGTGAGTTCCTCGAAGGCGATGTCGTTGTACGCGAGGACGAGCACCACCGCGTAGCGCACACCGTGGCCGGCCAGCAGCTCCAGGTCCAGGTCGGCGAACTCGGTGGCGCCGTGCGGCGGCGGCGCGTCGACCAGGTCACCGGAGTGGACCGCGGCCCGCTGCCCGTACACCAGGGAGGTGAAGTCGCACAGCCCGGCGAGCTGCCAGTCGGCGCCGTACAGGGCGATCGACAGGTCGAGGTCGACCCGCAGCCCCTCGGGCTGCATCCAGTGCAGGAACAGCCGCAGCCGGCCGCCGTCCGGCAGCGGCTGCACGCTGCCGCGCGGCACGGGCACCAGCGTCTTGGCGGCCGCCCGTTCGGCGAACGGCGCCACCAGGTCGGCCAGTCCTTCGTCCAACAGTGCGGTCCCGGTGCCCCGCCCGGACGCCGGCCCCTGGGCCCGGCGCAGCAGTTCGGCCTCGATCAGCTCGCACACCGGCCCGCTCAGCTCCGCGGGCACCACCGTGCCGTGGTCCTCCCGGGCGTGGGCCAGCGCGACCGAGCCCCGCGGGAAGTACAGCCGCCGCTCGCCCGGGGTGCGCGGCCCGCGCAGCCGCCCGTACGCGCCGAGCAGCGGACCGGGTCCGACCGCGCGCAGCGCCTCCGCGACGGTCCGCAGGAACGCCTCGGGCAGCGGGCCGCCGGGCGCGGCGGTGGCGTGCACCCGCAGCAGGTGGTGGAGCCGGCGGACCAGCTCGCCCGGCCGGGCGGCCAGCAGTGCGGTGGCCCCGGCCGGGTCCCCGGCCGCGAGCCGGGCCTCGACCTGTCCGCCGAAGCCGGTGAAGCCGAGCCGGGTGCCGCGCTCGCGCCGGTCCACCCGCAGCGGCGCGGGCACGTCGAGGAGCCCGGCGGCGGCCGGGTGCGCCTCCAGGTCGGTCTGCCGCAGCAGTGCGAACGCGGCGGCCACCGACGGGAAGCGGCGGCGGTGCTCGGACGGGTGGAGCAGTTCGCCGGCCCGCAGCCAGGCCTGCCGGTGGCGCCGCAGGTCCTCGGCGAGCGCGGCGAGCGGCAGCGCGTCCAGCACGGCGAGCAGCGAACGGCGCAGCGGGCGCGGCAGGTTGCGCAGCCTGCGGGCGTTCGCGGGCAGCAGGTCGGGCTCGGCACCGGACAGCGCCCACAGGATGCGCAGCACGTCGGTGGCGGTGTCGACGTGGGCGCGCAGCAGCGCCTCGGCGCCCTCGGGTGCGCGGCGCACCAGGGCCGCGAGGACGGTGGCCCTGGTCTCGCGGACCGGGATCGCGTCGGGCAGCCGGTCGGCGAGGTCGGCGGGGGCGTGGGCGAGCAGCACGGCGAGGTCCTCGCGGTCCTGCGGTGGCAGCGGGGTGCGGCGGGCGAGCAGCAGCTCGAGTTCGGCCAAGGCCGCGGCGGCGGGGTCGGCGCCCTCGGCCAGGGTCAGCGGGACCAGGCTGCGCTGCCGGACCTCGGGTGCCACCACGCGGTGCGAGTACGGCGCCCGGCCGGGGCCCAGGCGGCGCTCGGCGGCCAGTTCGGCACCGCAGACCGGGCAGGCGGACAGCGGGGCGCCGTCCGCGGGGCCCGCCGGGTCCAGGCAGTCGGCGCAGACCAGGTGGGCGCAGGGCGCGAGGGCGCCGATGCCCGCCTCGGCGCCGGTGCGGCCGCACCGGACGCACGGCTGGTGGGGCTGGCTCAGCAGGAACTGCCGCATCTGCTCGGAGAAGTAGGACTGCGCGTCGTCGGGCACGCTGTCGGGGAAGCCGCGGAACAGCGGGCGGTGCCGGCGGTCCGCGCCGTACAGGGCGTCCAGCCGGGCCAGCAGCGTGGAGCCGAGCAGCGCCAGGTCGGTCGGGTGCAGGCGGGCCAGGGTGGCGCGCAGCGACGCGCCGAGCACGTGCCCGCGCTGGAGCAGGTCGCCGTCGAGGGCGGTGAGCCCGGCGGCGGACCAGCTGTCGGCGGCGGCGCCGAGCAGGGCCGGCGGGACGTGGACGGCGCCCCGACGGCGGAGCAGGAAGGTGTCGAGGTCCGGGTCGGCGACGGCCTGGGTGGCGCTGGTCATGCTGGTGGGGCCCCCTGGGGTGAGAGGCGCGGGGCGGAGAGTGGGCGCACTCGGTTCATTTACAGTGAGTTGGGAGAAGGAAGCACACCGCGGAGCCGCCCCGCGCAGTCGTCACCCTAGCCCACCGGCCGCCCCGGTAGAACGGCTTTGCGGACCCGGTCAGGACACCACGTCCTTGCGGGCGAAACCGCGGAACGCCAGCGCCAGCAGGACCAGCGAGTAGCTGACGGACAGCGAGGCGCCCTGGAGCATCCCGCCCCATTCCAGCTGCGGCTGCAGCGCGTCCGCCCAGGCGTAGTTCCAGTGCGCGGGCAGCCATTCGCGCAGGCCGCCGAGGGCGGTGATGGCGTCGAGCACCCCGGTGACGATGGTCAGGAACACGGCGCCGCCGACCGCGCCGAGCGGGGCGTCGGTGGCGGTGGAGAGCCAGAACGCCAGGGCGCCGACGACCAGTTCGGCGACCACCACGAAGGCCACCGCGAGGGCGAGCCGCGGCAGCGCCACCGAGGCGGGCAGGCTGGCGCCGGTGGGCAGCAACAGGTCGCCCCAGCCGTACGCGGCGGTGCCGACGCCCAGCCCGACCAGCGGCAGCAGCACGATCGCGGCCGCCGAGAAGGCCAGCCCGACGGTGAACTTGCGGGCCAGCAGCCTGGCCCGGGGCACCGGCGCGGCCAGCAGGTAGCGCAGCGAGGACCAGCTGGCCTCCGAGGCCACGGTGTCGCCGCAGAACAGCGCCATCGGGATGACCAGCAGGAAGCCGGTGCCCATGAAGAGCATGGTGGCGGCGAAGTTGGGCCCGGAGGCGGTGGCCAGCTCGATGAAGGTGGTGCGGTCCGGGCGGTCGGGGGTGCCGCCGATCTGGAAGGCGGCCAGCACGATGAACGGCATCGCGGCGAGCACCCCGCCGATCACCATGGTCCGGCGGCGGCGCAGTTGGCGGACGGCCTCGACCCGCAGCGGCAGGGTCCGGCCGGGCCGGTAGCCCGGGGCCGCGGCGGTGTCGGCGGGCGCGGGGGCGGGGGCGGTCATGCCGTTCCTCCGATCAGTGACAGGAACGCGTCCTCGAGTCTGCGGTGCGGCCCGAACCGCTCGACCGGGACGTCCAGCCGGACCAGTTCGACCAGCAGCTCACCGGCGGTCAGGCCGTCGAGGCGCACCAGCAGCCCGCCGTCGACCACCTCGGCGGAGGCGACCCCGGTCAGCGCGGCCACCTTGTCGGCGGCCACCGCCCGGCGGTCGCCGCCGAACCCGGCGGGGGTGGCGACCAGCAGCACCTCGCCGGCGCCGACGATGTCCGCGACCTCGCCCGCGACGACCAGCCGGCCGCGGTCCATCACCACCAGGTGGGTGCAGCTCTGCTCGATCTCGGAGAGCAGGTGGCTGGAGACGATGACGGTCCGCCCGGCGGCGGCGTACCGGATCATGACCTCGCGCATCTCGCGGATCTGCGGCGGGTCGAGGCCGTTGGTCGGCTCGTCCAGGATCAGCAGGTCGGGCAGGCCGAGCATGGCCTGGGCGATGGCCAGGCGCTGGCGCATGCCCTGGGAGTAGGTACGCACCGCCCGGTCGAGCGCCTCGCCGAGGTCGGCGATGGCCAGCGCCTCGTCCAGGTGGGCGTCCTCGGCCGGACGGCCGGTGGCCCGCCAGTACAGCCGCAGGTTGTCCCGGCCGGTGAGGTGCGGGAGGAAACCGGCGCCCTCCACGAACGAGCCGACCCGCGACAGCACCGGGGAGCCGGCGCGGACCGCGTGCCCGAAGATCCGGATCTCGCCGGCGTCGGGGCGGATCAGCCCCATCAGCATCCGCAGCGTGGTGGTCTTGCCCGCGCCGTTGGGTCCGAGCAGGCCGAGCACCTGGCCCTGCTCGACCGTGAAGCCCAGGTCACGGACGGCGTACCGGTCGGCGGCGCCGCGGTAGCGCTTGCTCAGACCGGTGATCTGCAGCGGGACACCGGCCAGCGCCGGGTCGGGCGCCCGGTGCCGCAGGCGGCGCCGGGGCAGCAGCAGGAGGGCGGCCGCGCCGAGCGCGACCAGCGGCAGCAGCCAGGTCCGGGCGGGCAGCGGGGCGGCCTCGGTGTGCAGCGCCGCCACGGTCGGTACGGTGAGCGGCCCGTCCGCGGAGATCCGGTAGGTGGCGCTCTGCGCGGGCGAGGCGTACGCCAGGTCAGTGGCGGCCAGCACCAGGCGCAGCCGGTGGCCCGCCTCGAAGGTGTGGTCGACCGCGGGCAGCGTGATGTCGACGCTCCGCCCGCCGGGCGCGTCGGCACCGGTCACCCGCAGCGGCGCGACCAGCTGCTGGGGCAGCGCCTGCTTGCCGTCCGGTGCGACGTCGTACAGCTTGGCGAAGAGCACCGCGTCGGGGCGGTCGGCCCGGACCGTGATCCTGGTGGTGGGCGCGCCGGTGAGGTGCAGGCCCGCGTCGAGCGGCGCGGAGTCGAAGGAGGCGTACTGGCCGGGGAAGTCCAGCGCGAGGCCGGCGCCGAGCGCGGAGGCCTGGGCGAGGGCGCCGATGCCGGGCACGGTGGAGATGTCGGGCGGGGTGCCGCCCGGCGGGTTGGCGATCTCCTGCGGGGCGCCGCCCAGCGGGACGGTACGGGAGCCGGTGCCGCCGAGCCCGGGGTAGGCGGCGGCGTCGGCGCCGCGCAGCACGGCCTGGAACCCGGTGGAGTCGACGCCACCGGTCCGGGTGACCCGGAACGCCGGGCCGGTGTCGGTGCCGGTCCGCTGCTCGAGGTAGCGGTCGAACCAGGCGGTGACCCGGTCGTCGACCCGGGCACTGCCCTCGGTGCCGCCGTCGTGGCCGCCTGCGAACCAGTCGACGGCCACCGGCGCGCCGTTGGCGGCGACCGCGCGGGCGATCTCGTCGCCCTGGTCGAGCGGGAAGAGCGAGTCCTGCTGGCCCTGCACCACCAGGGTGGGGACCTTGATCCGGTCGCCGACCGAGGACGGGCTGGACCGCTCCAGCATCGCGACCGCGTCGGGGTCGGCGTGCCCGGCGGTGGCCACCCGGTCGTACATCGCGCACAGCTCGTCCAGGAACCGGCCGCAGCCGGTCGGGCCCTGCGCCGGAGCGCCGCCGGGACGTCCGCCGGGGCCGGCCGAGGGGTCGGCCGCCGAGCCGGTGGTGAAGAAGATCCCGGCCCACAGCTTCTTGAACACCCCGTCGGCCGCGCCGCCGCCCTGCACCCCCTGCGGGAACAGCGCGTCGGCCAGGTTCCACCAGGTGATCTGGGTGGCCACCGCGTCGATCCGGGGGTCGTACGCGGCGCCGAGCAGCGCCACCCCGCCGCCGTACGAGGCGCCGGTGATGCCGACCCGCGGGTCACCGGGTCCGTCCAGCCGCACCTCGGGTCGCTGGGCCAGCCAGTCGACCAGGTGCCGGACGTCCTGCACCTCGCGGTCGGGCGCGTCCAGGCCGATCTTCCCGCCGGACTTGCCGAAACCGCGGGCGGACCAGGTCAGCACCGCGTAGCCGGACCTCGCCAGCTGCTCGGCGCGCGCCCGCTCTCCCTCCTTGGAGCCGCCGAAGCCGTGCGCCAGCAGGACGGCCGGGCGCGGCCCGGAGCCGGTGGTGAAGAACGAGGTGTCGATCGGCACGGTCGCGGCGCTGCCCGGGGTCTCGGGCAGGTCCAGCACCCGGTCCTCCCGGCGCACCGCCTGGCCGGAGCCCGAGGCCGCCACCGCGCCGAGCCCGCCGAGGACGGCGAGCAGCGCCAGCAGCAGCCCGATCACCACCGCCCGCCGGCCCGCCGGCCACCTGCGCCACACCCCACCGAGACCCATGGTGACCGATCCTATGCACCGCTCGGGTAGGACGGTGATAAGCCCCCCGGCGGCGCACCCGCCGCGGGCGCTGGACCGGCCGGGTGGCAGCGGCCATAGTGACCACCATGGCCTCTCTCATCCGTCAGGTGACCGTCGACTGCGCCGATCCGTACGCGCTGGCCGGATTCTGGGCAGCCGTCCTGGACTCCCGGATCCACCCGGACGACGGGCCCGAGGATCCCGAGGTGCTGGTCGAGTCCCCGGGCGGCCGGGTGCTGTTCATCGCCGTCCCCGAGGGCAAGACCGTCAAGAACCGGCTCCACCTGGACCTCCAGCCGCAGGACCGGACCCGCGACGAGGAGGTCGACCGGCTGCTCGCCCTCGGCGCCGCCCTGGCCGACGACCGGCGCAACCCCGACGGCTCCGGCTGGGCGGTGCTCACCGACCCCGAGGGCAACGAGTTCTGCGTCGAGCGCAGCGCCGCCGAACGGGCCGCCACGGCCTGACGCGCCTCCCGGCCCGACGGCCCGGACCGCCCGGACGGCCCGGGTCACGGCAGCTTGGCCGCCAGCAGGTCGATCTGCCGGATGTCGGGGGCCACGGCCAGCATGGTGGGCGCCGCCTCCATCAGGGCGGCCGCGATCCGGCCCTGCAGGTGGGCGGCGCGGCCCTGCTCGTCGGCGAAGGTGTCGAAGACGCCGAAGGTGGTGGCGCTCTCCCGGAAGGAGAACCACGCCAGGGTCCGCTCCTCCTCGTTGGCGAGCGCGACGGCGTCGCGCAGCATCGCGCCGACCTGCTCGGCGTACTCGGGCTTGGCTTCGATCCGGACCAGCAGACCGATGGTCATACCGCTGCTCATGCTCACTCCCTGCCTGGACACCGTCACCCTGAGTGGTGACGCCAGTGCATCGTAGGACGGCGGGCCCGGGGCGGGAGGGAGCGCGGCGGGCCGCCCGGCGCCGTTTCGGCGCCGGGCGGGTGAGCCGGCCGGATCGGCCGAGGACCTACCAGAGGTCGTCGGGGTCGAAGTTGGCCATGTCCGCGTCGCTCTCCTCGTCGGAGCTGTGGCTCGTCTGCGCGGGCTGCTGCGGCGGCGGGGGCGCCGCGGCAGCCGCAGCCGCCGCCTCGGCCCGGGCCCGGCGGGCCGCCTCGAACCGCTCCTGCATCTGCTGCTGTTCCAGCAGGCGCTGCGCCTCCTTCTCCTCCCGCTGCCGCTGCTGCTCGGCGGCCCGTGCGGCCCTGGCCTCCCGCTCGGGCGCCTCCTGGCGCCACTTGACCTGCTCCTGGGCCTGCGAGTGGATGCTCTCGTCGGTCAGGACGTGCGGGTTGTCCATGTGCAGCAGACCCATCAGCAGCTGGTCCTGCCGCCAGTCCAGCGCCCGGCCGTTGACCTCCGAGGTGTACTGCTGGAACCGGGAGTCCGGTGTGCGGTAGCCGCGCAGCACCTCGGCGATGTCCTCCACGGCCTCGGGCTTCGGCTCGTTGGAGAGATCACCCAGCTGCTCGGAGACCTCGTTGGCGTAGAACCGCTCGTTCGCCCGGACCTCCTGCGACAGCGTCTCGAAGTTCTGCCGGACCACGTCGGAGCGGCCCAGGCTGGTCGACGGCGTCACATTGGTGCGGATCATCTCCCCTTCCCAGGTCTTCTTGTCCATCGCGAGCTTCAGTGCCTGAGCGTCGTCCGGGTCCAGGCCCCGGCTGAGGATCTCGTACACCCGGTCGAACCCTGCCTGCGTCTCGCCGGGGGTCGGCGGCCGGTCACGGTCGGTGTGATGGGTGAGCGCGTTGCCGAAGTCCTGCAGCTTGTCGACGGGCATGGTGAACTTCCCGCCGCCCGTGTGCTGGTTGGCCTCCTTGGCCCAGCCGTCGACGATGTCCCGGCCCCACTTCACCTTGCCGAGCTGCTTGTGCGGCTCGGAGTGCTCGGCGGCGGCGGACCACTCGGTGCCCGCGTTCATGCCGTCCGTCGCCTTGGTGAGGTCGCCGTTGACGCCCAGCGCCTGCGCGGAGCGCTCCAGCACCGACGCGTCCTCGCGGGCCTGCGCCGCGGCGTCCCGCAGGGTCCGGGCGACCTGCGGGTCCGGGTGGTCCTGCGCCAGCCGGTCGACGCCGGCGGCGGCGTCCCGCAGGCTGTCGGCCGCGTTGCGGTAGTCCTCGTGCGACGGCGACTCGTTGCGCCAGGTGGCCCGGTCCCAGGCGTCCCGGGCGTGCGACAGGTCCGGCACCGAACCCTCCCCGTCCCGGCCGAGGGCGTTGGCCACCCGCGCCTGCAGCAGGTCCGCCGCCGCGGGCTCGTGGATCCGCGGGTAAGGGGTCGTACCGACGTTGGGCGACAGGTACGGACGCCCGGTCAGCTGGCTGGCGTTGGTGGTGTTGGCGCCCTCCTGGATGGCCGGCAGGTCACCGAGCTGGAACAGCTTCTCGAAGTTGGACTGCGAGGTGCCGTCGCTGCGGATGAGCAGCACCTCGCCGTCCTTGAGCTCGGACATCATCCGGGAGACGTCCTCGGCCCCCAGGTCCGCGAGGTTCGCCCGCTTCAGCCAGCTGGGCTCGAACTTCGGCGCGTAGCCGATCTCGCGCCCGCCGACCTCCACCATCACGGCCGGCTTGCCGTACGTCTTCACCCCGTCGACCTCGTGCGCGCCCGACTCGCGGATCGCGGACGCCAGGTACTCCGGGCCGCTGGCGCGCAGCCGGTCCTCCATCCGGGCCAGCCCGTAGACCGGCATCATGTCGACCTTGCCGCCGGCCACCGAGTCGGCGATCGACTGCAGCTTGGGGTCGTCGGGGAAGGCCACCTTCTCGGGCGTCCGGATGTCGAACTGGTACAGGCCGTGGTCCGGGCTGACCCCCGCGTCCATGTGGTGCGCGGTGTAGTTCGGCGTGCCGTCCTCGCCCGGCGTCCGCTCGTAGACGGCCCGCGGGTGGCCCCAGGCGTACGGCGTGAGCAGCATCGCCTTGTCGGCGCCCGTGAACGACAGCAGTGCGGCGGCCGACTTCGGGTTGGCCTCCAGGCTGTCGCTGGCCGCGACGAAGGTCGGCCCGCGGCCGAGGTCCGGCCGCACGGGCTGCTCGTACGTGGTCTCGTGGTCGAGCTCCTTGTCCACGTAGACCGGCTCGTTGACCCGGAGCTCGTCCCGGTCGAGCATCCGCTCCAGCCGCTCCCGCACGCTGTGCGGCGCGACCATCTGGATCTCGCCCCCGTAGCCCAGCTCACGCAGCGAGCGGACCAGCGTGATCGCCGCAGCCTGGTGACCGGAGCCGGGACCCGACTCGACCACGACCGTGACCGACTCGTGCTGCTGGAGCTTGTCGAAGACGTCCTGGCGGGCCTGGATCTCCTCACGCGACGGCGGGTTGCCGCCCCGCCGCTCCGCGATGACGTCGTGCAACGCCTGGGCGTGCTCGGGCCGTTCACGTCCCAGACCCCACAGCGCGTGCTCCGGGATCTCCTTGCCGAGCGCGTGCACCGCGCCCGTCCCGTGCTGGTCCACCCAGCGGGCGAGGTCGTCGACCTTGCCGTTGCGGGCGTTGCGGACCAGGTCCTGCACGTCGTGCGTCCGGTCCTCGCCGAGGCCGAGCTGTTCGCGCAGCTGGTCCGCCCGGTCCTCGGGCGAGTCCAGCAGCCGGCGCTCGGAGCCCCAGCCGGGCCGCGGCGTGCGCTCCGACGGGAGGTCCCGGGAGCCGGTGGTGTCCTCGTGCGGCGTGACGGTGTCGTGGGTGCCGTCGGTGTGGGTGTCGTGGGTCTGCGCGTCGTGGGTCTGCGGGTCGTGGGTGTCGTGCGTCTGGTGGTCCTGGGTGTGGTCCACCGTCGGGTGCGTCTGGTCGGCGGACCCGTTGCCGTGGGTGTCGGACGGCGGCATCGGGGGCGGCGGCGGGACGTCCGCGTGCAGCAAACCCTCGGGGCCGGTCCGCACCGGCGGGGCCGGCGGCGCGGGCGGCGGCGGGGGCGCCTGGGTGTGCGGGGTCACCGGATCGGCGAACGGGTCGTCCGGGTGCCGGTTGGAACCCTGCGAGGCCGACGAATCGTGCGAGTCGTGCGAGCTGATGCTCGCCGTGTCGGAACCGTCGTCCGAACGGTCCGACGGGTCCCGGAACGGGTCGTCCGGGTGCCGGTTCGAACCCTGCGAGTCCAGCGAATCGTGCGAGTCGTGGGAGCTGATGCTCGCCGTGTCGGAACCGTCGTCCGAACGGTCCGACGGATCCCGGAACGGGTCGTCCGGGTGCCGGTTCGAACCCTGCGAGGCCGACGAATCGTGCGAGTCGTGCGAGCTGATGCTGTCGGCGTCCGAGTCGTGCGAGTGCACACTGCCCGTGCCCGTGCCCGTACCTGTCGGGTGCACCGGGCCGGTGCCCGTGCCCGTCGGGTGCACCGTGCTGCCCGAGCCGCCGGCCGCGGCCGCCGGGTCCGGGACGGGCGGGGCGGGACGGGTCGGCGCCGGCGGCCGCGGCGGACCGGACGGGTCCTCGTCGCCGAAGAGGTTGCGCAGGCCGCGCAGACCGTCGTTCTCGTCGACCGGGTTGGCCCGGATGGGCTCCGGGTCCGGACCGTAGAGACGTTCCAGCAGCGGCAGCAGGTCGGGCTCGTTGGCCCGCACCCAGTCGGCGCCGTTGTTCCGGGGCTCCCCGGTGTACGGGTCGTTGCCGTGGTTGGTGCCGAGATAGGCGTTGGTGACCTGGGCGAAGTACTCCTGCTCGTCACGGGAGGCGTAGTTGTCGCCGTTCTGCCCGTCCGGCCGGCGCGCACCGTCGGTCCACTGGATCGGGCTCTCCTCGCCGAAGGTCCGCGCCAGGTGGTCGGCGTCGATCTTGGCCTGGTAGGAGTCCGTGATGAGCTGACGATCCGACGGGCCCAGCGCCTGCCGGTGGATGGTGTGGGCGAACTCGTGGGTCGTGGTGGAGTAGCCGTCGTCGTAGTGCGACATGCCACCGACCGTGGTGTGCTCCCCGAGCAGGTTCTCCTCGGTGGCGGCGGCCCGGCGACCACCGGAACCACGCACGTCCTCCCACTTGCGACCGCCACCCGCGTCGCCCGCGGCCTCGGTGCCCCGCAGGTTCCGGTACGGCGCGGCCTCGGTCATCGGAACGTCCTTGGGCACCACGTACATGCCCGCTCGCCCCTTGAGCAGCGTCGCGGTCACCTCCGGGTCCTGGAGCATCTGGGAGAGGTTCTTCTCCGCCTCGCTGCGGGCCGCGTCGTGGTCGCTGACCCGCGGGTCGACGTCCACCATCAGGCGGGCCGCCGTCCGCGCGAACTCCTGCGGCGACAACGTGTTGCGCAGGTTGTCGACCAGCGGTTCGTTGGAGGCCAGCCAGCGGCGGTACTCCGGCCGCAGGTTCCCGAGGGCCTCCATCCGGTCGTGCTCGCTCATCCGCGGCATGTCGGCGACCAGACGGTCGGCGTTCGGCGGCTGGGTCATCAGGAAGCGCTGTTCCCGGCCGAGGTCGGTGATCGTCCGGCCGACCTGCCCGTCGTTGTCCGTGTTCAGTCGGCCGAGTTCGGCCTCCCGCTCCAGGCGGCGCTGCTCGAAGATGTCCGGGCGCGGCGCGGTGTGCTGACCCTGGTTCTGGCCCGGAGTCTGGTTGGGGCCGTGACCGTGTGCCTGACCGGTGCCGCCACCGGCGACCGGGCCGAGGGAGGACCCGGGGTTGACCGGGCCGAGCCCGCCGTGCGCCGGCGCCGGCACCGGGGTGCCGGTCGACGTGGAGGCGTGGTTCTGGCCCTGGTTCGGCGCGGCCGGGGGCGGCGGCGGAACCTGCCCGTGGGCGCCGGCGGCGGCCGCAGGCTGCCGGGACGGAGCCGGGGGCGTGGGAGCGGGCGAAATCCGGTCGGCGCCGCGGGCGCCCGCCGGACGGTTCAGACCGCCGGTGGCCGACGGCTGCACCGGACCGAGACCGCGCTGGCCACCCTGGCCGGCGGCGGGCGCCGTCCGGGTGGGCGCCTGCGGCGGCGGCGCGGCCGCGGAGCCGTGCGGCGTCGCGCCCGGCACCCCGCCGGCCGGAGTCGGTACATGGACCCCGCCCGCGCCCGGAACGCCCTGCGGCGGCACGGTCGCGGCGGTGGAGGCATCGGCCGGGGGCGGCGGCGGTACGGCCGACGGGTCGGTGGTGCGTGAGGTGTGGTCGCTGCCACCGCTGGTGGGACGCACGGTCGGCACGGAGAGCCCGCCGAGACCGGCGGTCTCCACCCTGGTGGGGCCGTTGTCGGAGTCCCGCGGAACGGGACCGCTCTCACCACCGGCCGACTGGTGCGGCACCGACGCGCCGGACGAACCGGACGTGCCGGACCCGGTCACATGTCCCGCGGACGGCACCGCCGAACCGGCGGACGGGTGCACCTGCGCGGCGGGCGCCTCGTGCGGGACCTGCGAAGCGGGCACCTCGTGCGGGGCCGCGGACGGGATGTGCTCCGAGCCACCCGAGTGCACGGGAGGCACCGTGGCACCCTCGTGCGGGGCCGCGCTGGTGACGTGTTCCGGGGCGCCCGGCTGCACGGTCGGCTCCGCAGCCGGCGGACGGACCTCGGCGAACGGGGCCTGCGTGTGCTGCTGCGCGACCGGCGCCGGCTCGGCGGGCCGGGGGGCGTTGTGCTCGGTCGTGCTGTTGTGCTCGACCGGCGGGGTGTGCTCGGCCGCCGGCGTGGGCTCGACCCGAGCGCCGCCCTCCGCCGGGGACAGGTGGTCGGCCGGCGCGTTGTGCGCCACCGGCGCAACCCGCTCCGTCGGCACATTGTGCTCGACCGGCGGGGTGCGCTCGGCCGTGCTGTTGTGCTCGGCCGCCGGGGTGTGCTCGGCCGCCGGCGTGGGCTCGACCCGGGCACCGCCCTCCGCCGGAGCGTTGTGCTCCGTCGGGGCGCCGCGGTCCACCGGGGCGCTGTGCTCGGACGGGGCGTTGTGCTCGGCCGGCGGGGTGTGGGAGGTGGTCTCCGTACCCGCGGGGTGGCTCGTACCGGCCGCCGGGGCCTGGTGCTGGACGGAGCCCGAGGTTTCGGCCGGGGGCGTGGCGTGGTCCGGTGCGGCATGGACCTGCGCTCCGCCGCCGGGAGCCTCCGAAGTGACGTGGCCTCCGGAGGCGGCCGGACGGTCCGAGCCGAACGGTACGAGGCCGCCGGTGCTGCTGCCGCCGCTCCTGGTCGCGGAACCGCCGCCCTCGCCGGAGTGGCCCGCACCCGCGATGCTGCCGCCACCGGTACCGGCCGACGTGCTCGACCCGCTCGGAGCGGTCTCCGGGCCGCCATGGGTGGACGGGCCGGAGCTCGGCCCGTGGTACGCCGACGCGGAGGTGTCGGGCTTGGAGAACGTCGGGGTGCCCTCGCCGTGGCTCCCCCCGCCCGTCGACGAGCCGCCCACCGAAGGCCCGCCCACCGACGAACCGCCGACCGAACCGCCGATGTGCGCACCGCCGATGGGCGCGCCGCCCTCCGGGGCACCGCCCTTGGGCGGCGGGCCCGCGTGCGGGGTCGGAATGTTGCCGGGGCCGTTGAACTTGCCCTTGATGTTGGACGCACCGGCCTTCAGGCCGACCGCGGCACCGCCGCTGAGGCCCGAGCCGAGCAGGCTGCCGCCCTCGACGTGGCCGGTGGTGATCAGCTGGGTGGAGACGTCCGCACCGACGCCGACCGCCGCACCGTGCACCATCTTGCCCGGGACGGTCTGCATCGCACTGGCCAGGCCGAGCTTCCCGCCGGCCCCGCTGAGGCCCTTGCCGATCAGGTGGCCGCTGGCGCCGGCGACGGCGCCGCCGAGGGCGTTCTGCCCGACCTCCTTCATGTCGATGCTCTTGCGGTGACCCTCCATCACCTCGATGCCCTGGGCCAGCACGTTGATGGCGGCCATCTGCGCAGCCTGCTTGGCCGCGAACTCCAGGGCTTCCTTGAGCAGCGTCTTGAGGATCTGCTGGACGACGGTCCGGCTGATGCCGACCGCGACCGGGATCTGGGCGAGCGACACACCGGCCGTGAACGGCGCCTCCGCCTCGGCGGTGGCGATCTCGAAGGCCAGGATGCCGAGTTGGGCGATGATCTGGATCTTCGCGGTCTCGGCGGAGTTCGCCATCGCCTCCAGCATGTCGCCCATGCCGTTGCACGCCTGGACGAGACCGGGGAAGTACCCGGGGTCCGACTCGGTGCCCTTGCCGACGGTGAACTGGTCCCAGTGCTTGCCGAGCGCCTTCGCGGCCTCGCCCTCCTGGCCCTCCAGCGCACGCTTCAGCGCGGCGTCCGCGGACTTGCCCGCGTCCTCCAGCGTCTCGGCGCCGCTGCGCCAGCGCTCCGCCATGTCGCGGAGCATGTCTTCGTCGGCCTCCGGCCAGCGGGTGCCGGCCAGGAGGAGGAGCACCCACTGCAGGGGCTCGGGCAGCTCGACTGCCATGTGATCAAGCCCTTCCGGTGGTGTGCGTGCTCGGGCGGCCGTGGGCGATGCTGCCCAGGGCGCCGGTGGGGATCGTCGGGTTGACGGGCGCGGAGTACGTCCCGACCTGCGGTGCGGCCGCCACCTCCCCGCCGCCGTCGCTCTTGAAGACGTCGGTGGTGGCGTCCTCGGCGTAGCGGTAGTTGTCGGCCATCGCCTTCAGGCCGTCCGCGATGTACTTGACCGCACCGGGCATGCCCTTGAGGCCCTTGAGGGTCTCGGTGCTGTACTTCAGGTAGCCCTTCTCCCCCTCGGCGAACTTCTTCCCCGACTCGTCGTTGCCCCAGGGGGCCGTGGACTGGGTGTGGTCCAGGAACGCGGTCAGACCGGTGACCAGCTGGGAGAGTTGGTCGGCGGCGGCGAGCAGCGGGCTGACCGCGGCCTGGTACTGGGCGGGGTCGACCCTGAAGCCGGTACCGGCCGATCCCCCGGAGCCGCCGGAGCCCTGCGGTGCCTGCTCGGCGGCCGGCGCGCGGCGCTTGGCCGCCTCGCCGCCGTCCGGATCGGTCGCCGCGGCGCCGCGCGTGGCGGCGAGGCCCGGGCCGGACGCGCCACGCCGGACACCCTCCGTCGGGCTCAGCTCGCCCTCCCGCGGCATGACATGGGCGGCCTCGGTCGGTCGCAGCGCGTCCTGCGAGGCGAGGTGGGCCTGCTCCGGCTGCAGCGCGTCCCGCGACGCCAGCCGTGCCGTCTCCACCGGATGCATAGGCTCGCCGCGCTCCATCGGACGCAGCTGCTCCATCGGCTCCGCCCGCTCCATCGGACGCAACTGCGCCGTCTCCACCGGATGCAGCGGCTCGCCGCGCTCCATCGGACGCAACTGCTCCATCGGCTCCGCCCGCTCCATCGGACGCAACTGCGCCATGGGCTCCGCCACGTCCATCCGGCGCAACTGCTCCACCGGCTCCGCCACGTCCATCCGGCGCAGCTGCTCCACCGGCTCGACCTGTTCCGTCGCCATCAGCCGGGGTTCGGTCACGGCCTCGACGCTGTCGCGCATGGTCGCGCGGACCGGCTCCGTGCGTGCCTGCTCATCCATGGCGCTTCCAGTTCAGGGGGGTTCGGGTTCCGGCGGGGTGACCGGGACGGTGGTGTCGGGTGGTGGGGAACGGGCGGTGCGGCCGCCCGCCCGGCGGCCTGGAGGCCCGCGGGGCGGGCGGCCGGCTCACCGGCCGGCCGCCGCGTTCGGCGTGGCCGCCGGGCTTCCGCCCTCGGCCCCGCCGGTGGCCAGCCGGGCGAGTGCGGCCCGCAGGAACGGGCTGGGCACCTGGTAGCCGCCCTCCTCCCGGAGCGGGGCTGGCCGGGCGGCCTCCCCGGCCGGGCGGGCGTCCGCAGCGGGCGCCGCCTCGTCGGGGCGGCCGCGGCGGGCGGCGACCGAGCGGGCCCGGTCCAGGTAGGCGTCGTCGTCGCCGGACCCGGTCCGCTCGCCGTTGCGGTCCGCCGAGCCGGCGGCGGCCCGGTCACCCGAACCCTCCGCCGTGCGGTCCGCCATCCGGTCGGCGGCGCCGTCGGTGGCGGCCGCGGCCGGGTCGGTGGGGGCGTCGCTGTCGGCCGGTGCGGCGTCGGGGCCGAGCAGGGCGGTGGCGAGCTGGTTGAGCAGGACGTTCTCGTTGGGGGCGGCCTGGGCCTCCTCGGCGGGCGGCGGTGCGTCCGCCGCGTCGGTGCGGGCGGAGTCGAGCCACTGCCGGCGCATCCGCCGCCAGCGGCGGTCGTTGTGCTCGAAGTGGCCGGCCTGTCCGTCGACGCCGGCGTCGGAGAGCGCCAGCTCCTCCTCGTCCTCCGGTCCGTTCTCGCCGAAGCGGCTGGGCCGCACGAAGCGGTTGCCGGTGCTGCGGCCGCCCTTGCCGCCGCCGGCGCCCGGCATGCCGCCGGGGCCGTGGGCGCCGCCCATGCCGCCGGGTCCGGTGGTGCGGGAGGTGCCGGTGCCGGTCGTGCCGGTGCCGGTGCCGCCGCGGCCGGACGCGCCGGCCGTGCCGCCGAGCCCGGAGCCGGAACCGGAGCGCACACCATCGCCGGCGCCCGAGGCGACCGACAGGCCCGACTTCCCGGGGACGATCCGGCCGCCGGCGGCGGAGACCGAGCCGCCGCGCCCGACGCCGCCGCCGGAGCCGGAGAGCCCTCGTCCGGCGCCGCCCGCGGTGCCACCGCCGCCCACGCCGACGCCGCGCGCACCGCCGGTGCCGCCGGTGCCGGCGACGGTGCCGATCTTGCCCGGGGTCGCCCCGATGGGGGTGTACCGGGAGGGGCTGGTCGGCCGGCTGCCGCCGGGAGCGCCGCCGAGCGACCCGCGCCCGCCGAGCGGCCCGCCCCCGGCGAACGGCGAGCCGCCACCGAACGGGGAACCGCCACCGAACGGGGAGCCGCCCAACGAGGGACCCACTGACGCCGGGGCGGTGGGCGAGCCCCCGGGTCCGCCCGACCACGGGTTCAGCTTCGGGGGGTTGTACGTGCTGCCGTTGCCTCCACCGCCACCGGTGCTGCCGGTCAGCCCGGCCAGGCCGAGGCCGGGCGAGCTGCTCGGCTTGAACACCGGCATCCCGCCACCACCCCCGCCACCGCCACCGCCGGTGCCGAAGGTGCCCGCACCGGGTATCGTCCGGCCGACTGGTGAGGGCGCCTGGAACGGCTGCAGGGAGGCGAGTTGGGGCTTGTACGGGCTCGCCGAGCCGCCGCCACCGCCGCCGAACTGGCCGCCCGGCATCCCGCCCCCGCCGAAGCCCCCCGCCCCGCCGGAGCCGTCCGGAAAGCCGGATCCCGGGCCGCCGGGACCGCCCAGCGCGCCGGGTGCGTCCGGCATCGCGGCACCGGGGCCGCCGCCGTACGGGACTCCGCCGGCCAGGGTCATCGAGTCGAGCCCGGTGGGGTGCTGGAGGGTGGTCGGGTCGAGGACGCCGTCCGGCAGGGTGCGCGGGGTGGCGCCGGAGCCACCGGACCCGCCGGAACCGCCGAGGGTGGCGACCTGTCCGGCGCTGGTCATCCGCTCGACGTGCCCGGCGCTCTGCCGCAGCATCGTGTCGACGCTGGAACCGACCTGCCCCACGTACGTGTTGTAGGTGTCCGCCGCCGTCTTGATGCCCTCGGACTGCGCGATGTCGTCGTGCTTGCCCGCCGGGTTCTGCTCCATGTAGTCCTTGGCGTACTGGAGCTCCCGGACCATCTCGGTCTTGGTCTGGCTGACCGCCTCGTGGGCGCCGCGCAGCGACTGCGCCATCGCGGCCCCGGCGTCCAGGGTGGTGGCCGCGTGCGACTGGTCGTTGCCCGCGTACTTGCGCAGGTAGCGCTCGAAGCTGTCGGCGGCGGCACCGGACATGTTGGACATCGCGCGGTTCGCGCTGGCGACGATGGTGCGGACGGCGGGCTCGGCGGCCTTGTTCCAGGCGTCCCAGGCATCGGCCAGCTCGGCCAGCAGCTCTTCGTCGGCGTCGGGGAAGAGGATGCCGGAGCCGTGTTCGTTGCTCTGGACGACCTTGAGTACCTCGGCGAGGTCGGGCGGGAGCTCGATCATGACGGGTCGCTCTTTTCGGCTGGCTGGCCGGCTGGCCTGGGGCGGGCGGTGTGACGGGGGGAGAAATACGGTGTTTCGAGTCGTTGCTGACGGAACGTCCGCCGGGCGGGCGTCATTCCGCGGGTTCCGGCCCCGCGTCGGCCTGGCTGGAGCCGGACGGGGGATTCGGGGCCGGAGCGGCCGCAGCGGCCGGGCGTCCCGGATGCTGCGGCCCTCGACGTGGCACTAGAGGAGCATGTGCCCGCCGGCCGGAGCGTGCGGCTCCGGATCCGGGTCGGAGTCGCGCTCGTTGTACTCCAGGTCGGGCTTGTCCGGGTTGTGGAACTCCGGCGCGGGCTCACCCGAGGTGGTCAGGGTGACCGGGTCCTTCTGCGGTACGCGGGGGGTGATGTGGGCGGGGGTGACGGGGACCGGGTCACCGTCGGCGCGGGAGCCGTTCAGCCGCCGCAGCTCGGTGGCCTGCGCGTCGTCGGTCTGCCGGTACTGCTGGCACATCAGCTCCAGGTTGGCCGCCAGCTGGGCCGAGTTCGCGAGGTACTTCTTCACCCCGTCGAAGACCTGCTGCTGGTGCTCGGGAATCCCGCCGACGGACGAACCGCCGCCGGTCAGCGACTTGCCGACGGCGTCGGTGCCGTAGGCGGTCGGCTTGATCTGCTTGATCACGGCCTCCAGCCTGGCGGTCGGCGCCTCCATGTCGTCGAGCATGGTCCGGATCGCCTTGGCCGCCGCCTCGACCTCGTCGAGATCGATCTGGAACGATTTTCCGCTCACGGTGCTGCCCACCCTCTCCCCCCAGGCTCCCGCCCGGTCCCGTCCGGCCCGGTCCCACTCTGTCCCGGACCTCTAAACGATCACAAAACGCCGTCCCCGGTCAGAGCACGGTCGCGCCGCCCGGGCCCACCACGTGCAGCCCGGCCTCGCCGAAGGCGATGGCGAGCGGGATCCGGTCCAGCCCGGCCTCGTTGAGCAGCGTGCCGCTGGAGACGTGCCACAGTCGCAGGGTGGCACGCTGGTCGCCCGCCGCCAACAGGGCCTCGCCGTCGAGGTTCTGGAGGACCATGCTCCGCACCGCGGCGTCGCTCCCGGCGAACTCCGCGGCCCGGCTGCCGTCCTGGGCGTCCCACAGCAGGACGCCGCCCGCGGCGCCGCCGCCGAGGACCACCTGACGGTCGCCCAGCAGGCCGAACGCGAGCGTCTCGACGGCTCCGGCGAGGCCGGTCAGTTCGGGTCCCGGGCGGCCGTCCAGGGCGTCCCAGAGCCGTACCACGCCGTCCGCCCCGCCGGTGGCGAGCATCCGGCGTCCCGCGACCGCGCCGACGGCCAGCGCGGTCACCCCGCGCGGGTCGGCCGCCAGCCGCAGCAGCGGGCGGCCGGTGACGGCGTCGCGGACCCGGACGGTGCCGTCCGCGCCGACCGAGACCAGCAGCGCGTCGCCGTCCTCGGCGGGGTCGGCGAACGCCAGTCCGGTGACCGCGCCGGTGTGCGGCGTCGGGACGGACAGCGGCACGCCGTCCCGCGGGTCGAGGCAGCGGACCGCGCCGACGGCGGTACCGCACACCACCAGGGTCCGGCCCTCGGTGGGGCACAGCGCGACCGAGGTGACCGGGCCGCCGTCCGGGGCGGTGACCAGCAGTTCGGTCCGTAGGGTCGCGTCCCACAGGCGCAGGGTGCCGTCGCCGTAGCCGGCCGCCAGCACCGGGCGGCCGTCCAGTTCGCCGGCGGCCAGCGCGTTGACCGGGTAGCCGGACCCGTCCGGGGTGCACTCGCCGAGGGCGGCACCGTTGTCCGGGTCCCAGAAGGCCAGTCGGCCGCTCTCGTCGCCGGTCGCCAGCACCAGCCGCCCGGCCGGGCGGACCGCGGCCACCCCGGTGAGCCAACGGCGCTCGGAGGTCCAGCCGTTGAGGGCCTTGCCGGTGAACACGTCCCAGGTCCGGATGGTGCCGTCGAGGGCGCAGGAGGCGAGCAGCGGATCGGCGTCCGAGGTGAGGAAGGCGAGCCCGGTGACCGTGGCGGAGTGGCCGGTCAGCACCGCGACCGGCTGCCCGGTGGCGAGGTCCCAGAGCCGGATCGAGCCGTCCAGCCCGGCGGAGGCCAGCAGCGCCTGGTTGCCCAGCGCGAGGACGGCGAGCACGGTCACCCGGTCGGTGTGGCCGACCAGCAGGTGGAGCTGCTCGCCGGTGGCGGCGTCCCAGACCCGGACCACCGCGTCGTCGCCGGCCGCCGCCACCAGGTCGAGGTCGGCGCAGCGGGCGTGGCACAGCGCGGTGGCGCCGCGCCCGGCGACCGGCAGCAGGCCGAGCGCCCGGCCGTCCTCGGCGTGCCAGGCCTGGACCTCGCCCTCGCGGCCGGCCGAGAAGACCAGCGGGACGCCCTGCACCGTACCGGCGGTGACGGCCTGTGCGCCCTCGCCGCCGGCGGTGCCGTGCAGCAGGGCGCCGGTGGCGGCGTCCCAGACCTGGACGGCGCCGTCCTCCCCGCCGACCGCGAACAGCTCGTGGCCGCCCGCCGCGCCGAGCGCGACGGCGGTGGGCAGCACGCCGGCGTCGGTGTCGGAGCCGCCCAGCGGGACCGAGCCCTCCAGGGCCGCCAGGCCGAAACCGAGGCCGGGCTCGGCCAGCGCGTAGGCGGGCCGGCCGGCCACCGTGCCGATGACGGCGGCGGGGCGGGAGCTGGGTTCGGCGGGCGCGGGGTCGGGTTCGTCGAGTGCGATCAGTGCGCTGGGCAGCCGGCCGGCCGCGGCCGGGTCGATCAGCTGGGCGGCCAGTGCCTCCAGGGCGTTGCCGACGCCGGGCAGCGGGGCGGCCGTGGCGTCGTCCCAGACCGTGTCCCCGGCCGGCAGTACGCCGAACACGGCGAGCCGGCGGGCGGCGGAGGGTGCGGCGAGGCCCGGGTCGGCCGGGTCGAGGCCCGGGCGCGCCTTGCGCAGCGCCGACAGGATGCGCTTGAGCAGCGCCGGGTCGATCCGCCCGGTGCGTACCACCAGGGTGTCGGCGGTGCGGCGGCCGGCCCGGACGGTGCCGTCGGCGCCGACGGCCAGTTCGACGTACCCGGCCGGCAGCGTCTCGTCCCCGGTGGTCAGCAGCAGGCCCGGGCCCCCCGGCGCTTCGGGCGCCGTCCCCTCGGGCACCGTCTCGTCGACCGGAGTTCCGGCTTCCTGCGACATTTCGCTCTCCTCTCGACGGGTGTCCCGTCGGTACGCTCGCCGCGAAACGCCCCCCGCGCGCGATCCTGAACCGGCGTCAGCAAAGGTCCTCGGGTACAAGGGTGGCGTACACGGCGTCGTGCAGCCTCTGGGTCCTGGAACTGCGGAACAGCTCCGAACGGAAGCCCGCACGGCGGAACCCGATATACGCACCAACCACCTGAACCGGCATGTTATCGACCGCAGCGTACGCGTCAATCCGCCGGAGCCCCAACTGCTCGAAGCCGAACCGGCAGACGAGGCGCAGCGCGGAGCTCGCCACCTTCATGCTGCGTGCCTCCGGCAGCAGCCAGACGGCGGCCTCGGCGGCGGCCTCGGCGGGCCGCAGGTCGACCAGTTCGGCCCAGCCGACCGACGGGCCGTCACCGAGGGCCACCGAGAAGTAGGCCGCCCGGCCCTCGGCCCAGAGCAGTGGGGGGACTTCGGCGATCCAGCGTTCGGCCGACGCCAGGTCCTGATGCGGGATCACGCCCTGCATGAACTCGCGGACCAGCGGGTCGCGGGTGCCGGCCAGCACGGTGGCGGCGTCGCGGGCCTCGGGGCGGCGGATCATCACCTGATCGTCCGTCAGAACCGGCACGGGAAGCGTGTTCAGTGGGCGCACGGTCAGCCCCCTTCGACGCGCCGGGGCGGCCATCAGATCACCTCTACGCGCGAAGATCAACCCGCCGCCCGGCGGGGGTGACCTGCACTCCGGGCGCACCCGGCGCCGCGTGCGCCACGGATCGGACACGAAGCGCCCGGCCCGTCCACCGTACCCCGCCGGAGTGTCCGCACCGGCCGCCCGCCACCCGCCGCCGACGGCCGCCCGAGGACTTCACGCACCTGTTACCGACTGGTAACGATCCGCTCGACCGCCGTCCGCACGCGGCCGCCGGACCCGGTCTCCCCCTACGCCGGGCAGCGGCTCACCCCGGCGCCACCCGCAAAGGTGACCCGGTCACCCTCCGGCCCGCGCCACCGTCCCGGGTGGCCCGGCCCGGACGAAAACTGACGGTATGGTGCGAAAAACCCAGGAAACTACCCGCCCGAGGTGTTCCCGTGCTCTGGCCCCTCGTCAGTCTGCTCGCCGTCGGCCTCGTGACCCTGGCGGCCGGGTGGGTGGTCGACCAGGCCCTCCAGCGGGCCGCGGCCAGGCACCCCGACGCACCGCTGTGGCCGCTGCTGCGCCGCTGCCGGGCGCCGCTCCAACTCGTCCTGCTGGCCACCCTGCTGCTCGCCCTGCGCCCGGTGGAACACCTGCTCGACCTGACCGACGACCGGGTCCGGCACGCGCTGCTGCTGGTCCTCATCGCCGCACTGGGCTGGCTGACGGTCCGGGGGCTGGCCGCCGTCCTCGGCGCGGTCCTCGGCCGGTACGAGACGGTCACCGAGGACGCGTCCCGGATCCGGCGCGTGCACACCCAGCTCGGCCTGCTGCGCCGGGTGCTCGACGCGCTGGTCTGGGTGGTCACGCTGGCCTCGATGCTGCTGACCTTCACCGCGATGCGCACCATCGGCGCGAGCCTGCTGGCCTCGGCGGGCATCATCGGCATCGTGGCCGGCATCGCGGCCCAGTCCACCCTGGGCAACTTCTTCGCCGGACTGCAGATCGCCTTCAGCGACACCGTCCGGATCGGCGACACCGTGGTGGTCGACGGCCAGCAGGGCACGGTCGAGGAGATCACCCTCTCCTACCTGGTGCTGCAGCTGTGGGACCACCGGCGTCTGGTCGTCCCGGTCTCCTACTTCGTCGGCAAGCCGTTCGAGAACTGGACCCGGCGCGACCCCGGTCTGCTGGCCTGGGTACTGCTGCACGTCGACCACACCACGGCCGTCGACGAGCTGCGCGAGGAGTTCCGCCGGGGACTGTCCCTCAGCCCCGGCTGGGACGGCCGGGAGTGGTACCTCCAGGTGGTCGACACCACCCCGAGCACCCTGGTGGTCCGGGCCGCGGCCACCGCCGCCACCCCGGACGACGCGGCGGAGCTGCGCTTCGCGATCCGCGAACGGCTGGTCGCCCATCTGCGGGACCGCCACCCGGCCGCACTCCCCCGGATCCGCACCGGCGACGGCCCGCCGGACGACGGCCCCTGACCACACCCCTCAGCACCACACCCCGCCTCAGCACCAAACCCCGCGGTACGGGTCGGCGATCAGGTGCGCGACCAGCTCCGTGCCGTCGTCCGAGGGCCCGAAATCGAGGAACACCACGGTGCCGGCGGCCTCCCTGGCGTAGCACCGCCCGGCACCGGGCCGCTCGGGCTGCGGCTGCCAGCCCTGCCGTCGCACCTCGGCCGTGTAACGGTCCGCCGCCTCGGCCATCGGGACGGACGGCCGGTACCGCTGCCGGACCTCCACGTGCCGGTCGTCCTCGTCGCAGCCGCCGGCCTCGGGCGGCCCGACCGGTTCGAGCCCTGCCGGGTGCGCGGGCAGGACCTGCTCGGACACCAGCCGCGGGCCGAGCCGCCGGTCCGCCGCCGAGCAGCCGTACAGGCCGCCGGTGGCGGCCCACCACACACCGGCACCGGCCAGCAGCGCGGCGGCGGCCAGCCCCGCCTCGATCTTTCTCGCCTTGGTCATGAGCAGGCAGGGTAGAGGGAGGCGGGGAGCGGTCCGGCAGGCGGGTACGGGGCCGAGCCGTGTCCGGCAACTCGCGCCGGATCAGCGCGCGGCGCTGCACGCCCGGCCGGACGTGCCGGCGAAGCGCCCTCGTACCGGGTCGTACTCGGGCGTTTCGCCGGTGCGTCCAGGCGGGCACCCACCGCCGTGCGCCCGGCGGGACCTGTCGGACACGGCCTAGAGCACCCGGGTCATCGTCCGGTGCGGGATGCCCGCGTCCTGGTAGACCGGGCCCTCCGCTGCGTAGCCGAGCCGCTCGTAGAAGCCGAGGGCCTGGACCTGGGCGTGCAGTTCCAGTTCGACGGCGCCGCGCTCGCGGGCCGCCTGCTCGATCGCCCGGACCAGCCGCGCGCCGAGCCCGGTGCCGCGGGCCTCCTGCCGGACGGCGAGCCGGCCGAGCAGCACCCGGCCCTCGACGCCGGTGAGCTTGAGCGCGTCGGCGCCGTGGATCAGCCGGCCGGTGCCGAGGGCGTGGCCGTCGGCGGCCACCGCGAGCAGGTGCACCGCGGTGGCGTCGAGGTCGTCGTACTCGAGCTCCTCGGGGACGCTCTGCTCGACCACGAACACCTCGTACCGCACGCCGCGCACCAGGTCCAGGTCGGCGCCGCCGGCGGCCTCACGGATCTCGGTCATGCCGCCCTCCTTCAGCTCTCGGAGGAGATGATGTCGAGGGCCTTCTGCAGGTCGGCCGGGTACTCGCTGTTGAACTGCACCCACTCGCCGTCCGAGGGGTGCTCGAAGCCGAGCTGGACGGCGTGCAGCCACTGGCGGGCCAGGCCGAGCCGCTTGGCGAGCGTCGGGTCGGCACCGTAGGTGAGGTCACCGACGCAGGGGTGGCGCAGCGCGGACATGTGCACCCGGATCTGGTGGGTGCGGCCGGTCTCCAGCTTGATGTCCAGCAGCGAGGCGGCCCGGTAGGCCTCGATCAGGTCGTAGTGGGTGACGGACGCCTTGCCGTCCCGGGTCACCGCCCACTTCCAGTCGGAGCTCGGGTGGCGGCCGATCGGCGCGTCGACGGTGCCGCTCATCGGGTCCGGGTGGCCCTGGACCAGGGTGTGGTACTTCTTCTCGGTGATCCGGTCGTGGAACTGCCGCTTGAGGTCGGTGTAGGCGCGCTCCGACTTGGCGACCACCATCAGGCCGGAGGTGCCGACGTCCAGGCGGTGCACCACGCCCTGGCGCTCGGCCGCGCCGGAGGTGGAGATCCGGTAGCCGGCGGCGGCCAGGCCGCCGATCACGGTGGTGCCGGTCCAGCCGGGGCTGGGGTGGGCGGCGACGCCGACCGGCTTGTCGACGACCACGATGTCGTCGTCGTCGTGCACGATGCGCATGCCCTCGACGGGCTCGGCGACGATCTGCACGGGCGAGGCGGGGGCGGGGATCTCGACCTCCAGCCAGGCGCCGGCGGTCACCCGGTCCGACTTTCCGGCCACCGCCCCGTCGAGCGTCACCTTGCCGTCGGCGGCCAGCTCGGCGGCCTTGGTCCGGGAGAAGCCGAACATCCGGGCCAGGGCGGCGTCGAGTCGCTCGCCCTCCAGGCCGTCGGGTACGGGGAGGCTACGGGTCTGCGCTGCGGTACTCACCCGTACGAGTATGCCGGACCGCGAGTGCCCGCCCGACCCGCGGGCGCGGGCCCCGGCGCGGCCGGGTCCGGTCGCTACTCGGTGCGGTCGGTGGTGCCGGCGGCCGCGGTGTCGTCCTTGGCCTTGGCCGGCTGGTGGCTGGTGCCGTCCGGGTTGGAGCCGCGGAAGGAGAGCAGGACGACCAGGATGCCGCCGCAGACGATCGCCGAGTCGGCGAGGTTGAAGACCGCGAAGTGCTGCACCGAGACGAAGTCGACGACGTGGCCGCGGAAGACACCGGGCGAGCGGAACAGCCGGTCGGTGAGGTTGCCGAGGGCGCCGCCGAGCAGCAGGCCGAGCGCGACCGCCCAGGGCAGGCTGTACAGCCGGCGGGCGATCCGCCAGATCACCACGATGACGGCGGCGGCGATGGCGGTGAACACCACGGTCATCGCCTGGCCCATGCCGAAGGCGGCGCCGGGGTTGCGGATCACCTGGAAGGTCATGATGTCGCCGATCACCCGGATCACCGAGTGGTCGGGCTCCAGGCGGGCGACCACCAGCAGCTTGGAGACCAGGTCGATCACGTACGCCAGCAGGGCGACGGCCAGCAGGACGCCGATCCGGCGGCGGCGGACCGCGGCCCGCGCTCCGCCGGCTGCGGTGGCACCGACCGCGGTGGCACCGCCCGGCTCGGCGGCTGCGCCGTCGGCGGGCTCGGCGATCTCGTCCAGGGCGCTCTCCGGCTCGTGCGGCACACGCGCGGTCGGGACGGCGTCGTCCTGGGTCTGGGGGGAACCTGGAGTGCTGATGATCCGCTCCGCTGCCTGTACAAAGTGGACCGGCCGGGTGGGCCGACGTTACGGGGACGAGCGTACGGCAATGACCAGCCGGACCGCCCGTCTCCCGTCTCCCGGGCCGGGGGTCAGCGGCGTTCCTGCTTGGCCTTGCAGGTGACGCAGAGCGTCGCCCGCGGGAAGGCCTGCAGCCGGGCCTTGCCGACCGCCTGGCCGCAGGACTCGCAGATGCCGAAGCCGACGCCCTCGAGTCTGGCCAGCGCCCGCTCGGTCTGGGCGAGGCTGTCGCGGGCGTTGTTGGCGAGCGCGAGCTCGCTCTCCCGGTTGATGTTCTTGGTGCCGGCGTCGACCTGGTCGTCGCCCGCGCCGTCGTTGGAGTCGCGCATCAGGCCGGTGATGGCGGCCTCGGAGGCCTCGATCTCGGCGACCAGCCGCTCCAGGTCCGCGTTCAGTTCGGCGTGCAGCTCGGCCACCTCGGCCGTGGTCCACGGCTCCTCGCCCGGGCGGACCGGCAGCTCGGCCGGGTCGACCGACTCGGCGCCGCCGCCCCGGGCGCCGGTGGCGGCCGGCACGTGGGTGCGGCTGGTGGTCGCGGAATGGCCGGTGGTGGTGCTGGTCTTACGCCGTGTAGTGCTCACGGTCCCCTCCCCTGGGTCGCCTGCCACAGCCTTGCGCGCCCGCTTGGTGGCGGTACCCGCACCTGTTGCCTTCTCAGCCATGGCTTCGACCTCATTTACGAATAATTCGAACCGCCGGTTCCCGGCGGTCTCCGGTGCCGGAACGATAATCCCCATCGAATCCGGCCACAACGGGACATACCGATACGCTCCGTGGAACCCACTCGGGCAGCCGTGACCGCTCGACCCGCACCCCGTTGCTGCCCAAGTTGTGCCCAGATCGTCATCCGCTAATCTCACGGCGCGTAGCGAACGCTGCGAAACCGGGTTGCCGGGGCCGATACACTGGGGCCTGCGAGGCGCTGATGGGACGAGTACCGACGTACGCAGCCGAGAGCGACCCGGGGACGGTGTGAGCCCGGGGGTGTGCGCGGCGGGAAGATCACCCCGGAGCCGCCGGAAGAGGGGCCCTGGGCCCGGTAGACCCGGCAGCAAGCCCTAAAACAAGAGGGCCGCAGGCACCATCGCGGTCAAGGAGGGTGGTACCGCGGGACGGCACGCCGTCTCGTCCCTCCGTCGGAAGCCAGTCCACGCATCCGCCGGAGGTAGACGCCCCCCATGACCACCTACAACGCCGTCCCCGCGCAGGTCGACCTGCCCGCGCTGGAGCACCGGATCCTGAGCTTCTGGCAGGACAACAAGGTCTTCCGGCAGAGCCTGGAGCAGTCCGAGGGCCGCCCCGAGTGGGTCTTCTACGAGGGCCCGCCCACCGCCAACGGCATGCCCGGCGCGCACCACATCGAGGCCCGCGTCTTCAAGGACGTCTTCCCGCGCTTCCGGACCATGAAGGGCTACCACGTCGCCCGCAAGGCCGGCTGGGACTGCCACGGCCTGCCGGTCGAGCTGGCCGTCGAGAAGGAACTCGGCTTCTCCGGCAAGCAGGACATCGAGGCGTACGGCATCGCCGAGTTCAACGCCAAGTGCCGCGAGTCGGTCACCCGGCACACCGACGAGTTCGCCAAGCTCACCGAGCGGATGGGCTACTGGGTCGACCTCGACGAGGCGTACCGGACCATGGACCCGGAGTACATCCAGTCCGTCTGGTGGTCGCTCAAGCAGATCTTCGACAAGGGCCTGCTGGTCCAGGACCACCGGGTCGCCCCCTGGTGCCCGCGCTGCGGCACCGGCCTGTCCGACCACGAACTGGCCCAGGGCTACGAGACCGTGGTCGACCCCTCGGTGTTCGTCCGCTTCCCGCTGACCTCCGGCCCGCTGGCCGGCCGGGCCGCGCTGCTGGTGTGGACCACCACCCCGTGGACCCTGGTCTCCAACACCGCCGCCGCCGTGCACCCGGACGTCACCTACGTGGTGGCCACCGACGGCACCGAGCAGCTGGTCGTCGCCGAACCGCTGGTCGGCAAGGCGCTCGGCGAGGGCTGGGAGACCACCGGCGAGTCCTTCACCGGCGCCGAGATGGAACGCTGGGCGTACACCCGGCCGTTCGACCTGGTCGCGATCGAGGACGCGCACTACGTCCTCAACGCCGACTACGTCACCACCGAGGACGGCACCGGCATCGTCCACCAGTCCCCCGCCTTCGGCGCGGACGACCTGGCGACCTGCCGCAAGTACGGCCTGCCGGTGGTCAACCCGGTCCGCGCCGACGGCACCTTCGAGGAGGACGTCCCGCTGGTCGGCGGCGTCTTCTTCAAGAAGGCCGACGAGACCCTGGTCGCCGACCTCCAGGCGCGCGGTCTGCTCTTCCGCCATCTGCCGTACGAGCACAGCTACCCGCACTGCTGGCGCTGCCACACCGCGCTGCTCTACTACGCGCAGCCGTCCTGGTACATCCGCACCACCGCGGTCAAGGACGCGCTGATCCGGGAGAACGAGGCCACCAACTGGTACCCGGAGAACGTCAAGCACGGCCGCTTCGGCGACTGGCTGAACAACAACATCGACTGGGCGCTGTCCCGTAACCGCTACTGGGGCACCCCGCTGCCGATCTGGCGCTGCGAGGAGGACCACCTCACCTGCGTCGGCTCGCTGGCCGAGCTGGGCGAGCTGACCGGCACCGACCAGGACGCCCTCGACCCGCACCGCCCGTACATCGACGACGTCACCTTCGGCTGCCCGCAGTGCTCCGGCACCGCCGTCCGGGTGCCCGAGGTGATCGACGCCTGGTACGACTCGGGCTCCATGCCGTTCGCCCAGTACGGCTACCCGTACAAGAACAAGGAGCTGTTCGAGAAGCGCTACCCGGCGCAGTTCATCTCCGAGGCGATCGACCAGACCCGCGGCTGGTTCTACACGCTGATGGCGGTCGGCACCCTGGTGTTCGACAAGAACGCGTACGAGAACGTGGTCTGCCTCGGGCACATCCTCGCCGAGGACGGCCGCAAGATGTCCAAGCACCTGGGCAACATCCTGCAGCCGATCCCGCTGATGGACCAGCACGGCGCCGACGCCGTGCGCTGGTTCATGGCCGCCGGCGGCTCCCCCTGGTCGGCCCGCCGGGTCGGCCACGGCACCATCCAGGAGGTCGTCCGCAAGACGCTGCTGACCTACTGGAACACCGTCGCCTTCCAGGCCCTGTACGCCCGCACCGCCGACTGGTCGCCGTCCGCCGCCGACCCCCGCCCGGCCGACCGTCCGCAGCTCGACCGCTGGGTGCTCTCCGAGCTGAACACCCTGGTCCGCGAGGTCGACCTCGCGCTGGAGTCGTACGACACCCAGCGAGCCGGCAAGCTGCTCTCCGGCTTCGTCGACGACCTGTCCAACTGGTACGTCCGGCGCGGCCGCCGCCGCTTCTGGCAGGGCGACGCCGCGGCGCTCGCCACCCTGCACGAGGCGCTGGAGACGGTCACCCGGCTGATGGCACCGCTGACCCCGTTCATCACCGAGCAGGTCTGGCAGGACCTGGTCGTCCCGGTCGCGCCCGACGCCCCTGCCTCGGTACACCTGGCCACCTGGCCGGTGGCGGACGAGACCCTGATCGACACCGAGCTGTCCAGGCACATGGCGCTGGTCCGCCGCCTGGTCGAACTCGGCCGCGCCACCCGCGCCGAGTCCGGGGTCAAGACCCGCCAGCCGCTGTCCCGCGCCCTGATCGCCGCCCAGGGCTGGGACGAGCTGCCGGCCGACCTGCGGGCGCAGATCACCGAGGAGCTCAACGTCTCGGTGCTGGAGTCGCTGGCGGAGGTCGGTGGTTCGCTGGTCGACACCACCGCCAAGGCCAACTTCCGGGCACTCGGCAAGCGCTTCGGCAAGGGTGTCCAGGACGTCGCCAAGGCGGTCGCCGCCGCCGACGCCGCCGCCCTCGCGGCCGACCTGCGCGCCACCGGCACCGCCACCGTGACGCTGGACGGCGAGTCCATCGCGCTGACCCCCGACGAGGTGATCATCACCGAGACCCCGCGCGAGGGCTGGGCCGTCGCCAACGAGGCCGGCGCCACCGTCGCCCTCGACCTGACGATCACCCCGGAGCTCAAGCGGCTCGGTGTCGCCCGCGACGCCATCCGCCAGATCCAGGAGGCCCGCAAGAACTCCGGCCTCGACGTCGCCGACCGGATCGTGCTGCGCTGGCAGTCCGCCGACGAGGAGACCGCCGGGGCCATCACCGAGCACGGCGGCCTGGTCGCCGAGGAGGTCCTCGCCACCGACTTCGCCACCGGCCCCGCCGACTGGGAGTCCGAGACCTTCACCGACGAGTCCCTCGGCCTCACCTTCCAGCTCCGCAAGGCCTGACCCCGCCCCCGCACCACCGGTGGCCGCCGCTCTCCCCCACGGGAGTCGGCGGCCACCGCCTTTTCCCCGCCGCCCCACCCCCGGGGGCACCCGCCCTCTCCCAGGAGCGCAACGAACGCCCCGCGCCCCCACCCGCTCGCGCAGTCCCACCGCCCGCCTCCCCCGCCCCGCAGGGCCACGCACGAGGGCGCCCCCGCCGTGACCGTGGTCACAGAAGGGGCGCCCTCGACGGTGGTGCTGTTTAGTTGTCGCCGTCCTCGTCGATGAGGAAGCCGCGCATCGGCGCCGGCGCCTGCTGCATCGGCTGCGGAGGCTGCGGACGGACCGCCGCCATCGGCTGGGTCATCCCGGCGGGAGCCATCTGCGGAGCGCCGTTGCCGACACCCGACTGGCCACCGAAGGAGGGCTGGCCGCTGCCGCCGCCGAAGGAGCTCTGTCCGCCGAAGGACTGGCCGCCGCCGAACGACGGCTGGCCGCCGAAGCTCGGGGTGGCGCTGCTCATCGAGGACGCACCGGTCTGCGCCATCGACGACGCGGCCGGCGGCAGCGAAGCGGTGGCGGGGATCCGCGGCGGGGCGAGCGAGTCGTCCGCCTGCGACTCCAGCTGGCGCAGCTGGGTCTCCAGGTAGGACTTCAGGCGGGTGCGGTACTCGCGCTCGAAGGCACGCAGGTCCTCGACCTTGCGCTCCAGCGTCGCGCGGGCGGACTCCAGCGAGCCCATCGCCACGCGGTGCTTCTCCTGCGCGTCCCGCTCCAGGGCGTCGGCCTTGGCGCGGGCGTCCCGCTCCAGACCCTCGGCGCGGCTGCGGGCCTCGCCGACGATCTTGTTGGCCTCGGACCGGGCCTCGGAGATCGCCTGGTCGGCGGTCTGCTGGGCGAGCGCGAGCACGCGGGCCGCGCTGTCGCCGCCGGGGCCCTGCTGCTGCTGCGGCATGGGTGCGCCGAGCGGGCCGCCGAGCTGCTGCCCCATCGGGCCGCCCATCGGCTGCAGCTGCTGGCCGCCCATGGGCTGGCCCATCTGCTGCTGGCCCATCTGCTGCATCGGGTTGCCCATCGGCTGCAGCATCTGACCGCCCATCGGCTGCACCAGCTGCTGCTGGCCGCCCATGGTCTGGCCCATCTGCTGCTGGCCCATCTGCTGGCCGAGCTGCGGCTGACCCATCTGCTGCTGGCCCATCTGCTGGCCGAGCTGCGGCTGACCCATCTGCTGCTGCATCGGGCCGCCCTGACCGGCCGGAAGCTGCGGGGCGCCGGACGGCAGGCCGAGGGGCTGGTTGCCCATCTGCTGCTGCGGGCCGCCCATCTGCTGCGGACCGGGGCCCTGCTGCTGGCCGGGCACCGGCGGGCCGGATATGGCGGCGGGCACCGGGGCGCCCGGTCGGGCGTCCTGGGGCTGCTGCTGCTCCTTGCGCATGTTGGCCTGGTTCTGCGCGGCAGCACGGGTGGCCGCCGCCAGCTTGGCGCGCAGGTCCTCGTTCTCGCGCAGCAGGCGTGTCAGCTCGGCTTCGACCTCGTCGAGGAAGGCATCGACCTCGTCCTCGTCATAGCCTTCGCGCAGCCGGACGGTCGTGAACTGCTTGTTCCGAACGTCCTCGGGGGTCAATGGCATCTCTTCACCTCAACGTGATCGTCGGCACTCCGGAATCCTGTCGCATCGCTCACACCGACAGGGACCGCACGAGCGAGATCAGGACATACACAATGATCATCAGAACGAAGAAGGACAGGTCGAGCGCCACGCCCCCGAGACGCAACGGCGGGATGAACCGCCGAAGAAGCTTGAGTGGCGGATCCGTGACAGTGTACGTGGCCTCCAGGACCAGGACCATGGCCTTGCCGGGTCGCCACGAGCGGGCGAACTGGAAGACCCAGTCCATGACGAGTCTGAAGAGCAGGATCAGCAGGAAGACGGTCAGCGCCCAGTAGAGCACCGCGCCGACGATCCCCATCTCGTCTCCCTCTCCCCCGCCAACATTCCGTCAGTCACACACTGTTGCTCGATCCACACATAAAGTCGTGGCCGGGTCAGCTCTGGTTGAAGAACCCACCCTCGGCGATCCGAGCCTTGTCCTCCGCCGTGACATCGACGTTAGCAGGAGACAGGAGGAACACCTTCTGGGTCACGCGCTCGATACTGCCGTGCAGACCGAAGACGAGTCCAGCGGCGAAGTCTACGAGGCGCTTCGCGTCGGTGTCGTCCATCTCGGTCAAATTCATGATCACAGGGGTCCCGTCACGGAACTGTTCCCCGATGGTACGGGCCTCGTTGTAGGTTCGAGGGTGAAGTGTGGTGATGCGGTAGGGCTCTCGTTCGTTCACTACCTTGGGCATGATCACCGGGGCGCTCTTCTCCACGTTGTGGCGTCGGTCGGGTGTGATGGACGACACGGGAGCCATCCGCGGCGCCTCCTGCCGGATCGGCACGGCGGCCGGCACCGGCTGGGGGGCGATGTGGGCGACCGGCGCCGGGGCGGGCTGGGTGGCGGCCGCGGACCTGAGGTCCTCGGTGCGGCCGGTCCGGATCGGCTCGGGGTCCGAGTCGTAGTCGTCGTCGGGGTCGTACCCCTGGCCGTCGTACGTCTCGTCCTCCACGAGGCCGAGGTAGACCGCCATCTTGCGCATTGCGCCGGCCATGCTCCTGTCTCCTCCGCTCTGTGGTGGATCGGCTCCGACCACGGTCTTCACCTGCGGTCTCCGCCACCCGCTCACGGGCCATCGGGCTGACGGCCCGTCAGGCCGGGAGCATGGGGGTTGCGGAGGTGCGATCCACGGTTCGCTAGCGCTCTGAAAAGCTGCTAGGTTCTGTCCTATTTTGTCCTGCAGTCTGATCTACTACCCGGTGACGTTACCCGAGCGGTGACCGCACTCCGAGTACCGCCGTCCCGACGCGTACATGTGTCGCTCCGGCCGCCACGGCCTGTTCCAGATCGCCGCTCATCCCTGCCGAAACCATCGTGGCAGCAGGATGGGCCGCGCGTACGGCGCTTGCGATTTCCGCCAGCCGCCCGAAGGCCGCCGCCGGATCGCCGGCCAGCGGGCCGGAGAGCGGAGCGACGGTCATCACACCGGCCAGTTGCAGCCCGGGCGTGTCGGCGATCAGGGCGGCCAGTTCCGGCACCTCGGCCGGCGCGACCCCGGCCCGGTGCTCCCCCTCGCCGGCCTCCTTGTCGAGGGCCACCTGCACCAGGCAGCCGAGCGGCGCCCGTTCGGCCTTGAGGACGGCGGCGGAGAGCGAGCCGACCAGCCTGGGCCGGTCGACCGAGTGCACCAGGTCCGCGTAACGGACCACCGAGCGCACCTTGTTGGTCTGCAGCTGACCGACGAAGTGCCAGGTCAGCGGCAGCTCCACACAGCGATCGGCCTTGGGCGCGGCGTCCTGGTCCCGGTTCTCCGCGACGTCGGTGACGCCGAGGGCGGCCAACAGCGCGGTGTCCTCGGCCGGGTAGGTCTTGGTCACCACCACCAGCGACACCTCGGAGCGCTCCCGCCCGGCCGCCGCGCAGGCGTCGGCGATCCGCCGCTCGACCACCTCCAGGTTGGTGCCGAGCTGCTCGTAGCGGGCGCGCTGCTGCTGCGTCAGGCCGGCCAGGAACGCGCTGCTTCCCGGGAACGGTCCGTAGAGGTCGTTCGTCATCAGAGTTCAGGGCCCAACCAGACGTGGCTCGCGAGCCGGCCGGCGTTGCTCGCGACAGTAGGAGTGGTGACCGACCGGCTCAAGGGTGCAGACAGATGATCGCACCAATTCGGTGGTCCTGCGGTCCACCTATCGCCCCGCCACACCGGCGGGTCCCCCCGATGCCGCCGGCCGCCGCAGGGGCGGCCGACGGGCTCGCAACACCACGGTGCCCACCCCGCGGCCCCGCCGGTCGGGCGGGGACGGAGTGAGCACCGGGCCGGACCGTCCGTCAGGACGGCCGGGGCTACTTCAGGAAGTCGGGGACGTCCAGCTCCTCGGCCGGGCTCTCCACGTACGGCTGACGGGCCGGCTGCACCTGCGGCGGCACCGGGGAGGCGGTCGCCGTGACCGGGGCGCTCTCCGACTGGCGGGCGCCCTCCTCGCCGCGGGCGGTCACCGAGCCGATGGCGCCGTAGGACGGGCGGGTGGCGGGGCGCTCGGGCGCGGCCGCCGGGGCCGGGGTGGAGGCGGACTTCACCACCGGCTCGCGGACGATCGCCGGCGGCTGGCCGCCGTCGAAGCCGGCCGCGATCACGGTGACCCGGACCTCGTCCCCGAGCGCGTCGTCGATGACCGCACCGAAGATGATGTTCGCCTCGGGGTGGGCCGCCTCGCTGACCAGCTGGGCCGCCTCGTTGATCTCGAACAGGCCGAGGTCGGAACCGCCCGAGATGGAGAGCAGGACGCCGCGGGCGCCGTCGATGGACGCCTCCAGCAGCGGCGAGGAGATCGCCATCACGGCGGCCGCCTTGGCGCGGTCCTCGCCGCGGGCCGAGCCGATGCCCATCAGCGCGGAGCCGGCGTCGGACATCACGGACTTGACGTCGGCGAAGTCCAGGTTGATCAGACCCGGGGTGGTGATCAGGTCGGTGATGCCCTGGACACCGGAGAGCAGCACCTGGTCGGCCGAGCGGAACGCGTCCAGCACGCTGACCTGGCGGTCCGAGATGGACAGCAGCCGGTCGTTGGGGATCACGATCAGGGTGTCGACCTGCTCGCGCAGCGAGGCGATGCCGTCCTCGGCCTGGTTGGCCCGGCGGCGGCCCTCGAAGGTGAAGGGGCGGGTGACCACACCGATGGTCAGCGCGCCGAGCGAGCGGGCGATGTTGGCGACGACGGGCGCGCCGCCGGTGCCGGTGCCGCCGCCCTCGCCGGCGGTGACGAAGACCATGTCGGCCCCCTTGAGGACCTCCTCGATCTCCTCGCGGTGGTCCTCGGCGGCCTTGCGGCCGACATCGGGGTTGGCGCCGGCGCCGAGGCCCCGGGTGAGTTCACGGCCCACATCGAGTTTCACGTCGGCGTCACTCATGAGGAGGGCCTGCGCATCGGTGTTGATCGCGATGAACTCGACGCCCTTGAGCCCGACCTCGATCATCCGGTTGATGGCGTTGACACCACCGCCGCCGATTCCGACGACCTTGATGACTGCGAGGTAGTTCTGGGGTGCTGCCACGTCGAAGGCCTCTCGCCTCGAATTTCCGGGTCGGCTCCCTGTGTTGGTGAAGGCCGACGGATGTCGATGGGTGGGGAGCGCGCTTTCGAACGGATTGTCCGAAATGCCGACCACCGACCCGAACCCTGAACTTGAGGTTTAGGGTTACCGCTGCGCCTGTGTCACATCACTGTCTGACACAGCCTGGTGAAACAGGACAGTAGGTTGCGGGACGGCACGTGTTCAACGAACACGCCGAGCTTCCCTTTTTTCTTTTGAGCCTATGTGATCATCGACCCCTCGGCGAAACCGGGGTGACCACCAAGAGTCGGACCGGGGTCCCGACCCCGTCAATACCGCCCTCAGGCACAGAACTTACCGGATCATCCCGACACAGCCGGTGCGTCCGGCGCACTCACGTCATAATTCGACGCCTTCCGGCCGAGCAGCGCGGTCAGCACCACGGCCTTGCGCGCGGTCCGCTCCGGACTGCCCCAACGCACCGTCACCCCGTCGCGCAGCTGGAGCCGGATGTCGTCCCAGGAGTGCACCTGGACCGCGCCGGCCCGCTTGGCGACCTCCGCCGGCAGGCCCGCGGCCACCGTGACGGCGGCCCGCACCAGGGCCGGCCGGTCGATCACGCCCAGCGCCTCGTTCGCCTGCGCACTGAGCTGGAGCTCCACCACCGGTACGCCGTCCGGGGGTTGCGGTTCGTCGGCGAACTCCTTGCCGCCCGCGTCCACCTGCAGGTACGTCCCCCGGTCGGTGTGGACCGCGGCCACCGGCCGCCGTTCGGTCACCTTCACCCGGAGGGTGTGCGGCCAGCCGCGCCACACCTCGACGCCGGCCACCCTGGGCACCGCGGCGACCCGCTTCTCCACCGCGGCCAGGTCCACCCGGGCCAGCGGCCGGCCGTCCTGCACCCCGGCCGCCCGGCGCACCTCGTCCTCGCTCAGGTGCCCGCTCTGCAGGCCCTGGACGGCGACCTCGCGCACGTCCAGGGCCGAGGAGAGGAACACCAGCCAGCCGAGCGTGCCGGCCACCAGGGCGGCCAGCACGCACAGCACCACGACGCCCCGCCGGGAGAGCCGGATCCGGGGAGCGTGCTCCTCGGCGTCCTCCTCGTCCCGCGGCGAGCCGTCGAGGACCGGCGCGTCAGCCACGTCGGCGGCCGCCCCGGGCGGCATCGATCGCCTCGTAGACCATGCCGACCAGCAGCTCGTCGGCGTCCCGGCGGCCGAACTCGGCGGCCGCCCGGCTCATGTCCCAGAGCTTGCGCGGGTCGGTGAGCACCGGCAGGACGTTCTGCAGCACCCAGTCCGCGGTCAGCTCGGCGTCGTCGACCAGCAGGCCGCCGCCAGCCTTGACCATCGGCTGGGCGTTCAGCCGCTGCTCGCCGTTGCCGATCGGCAGCGGGACGAAGGCGGCCGGCAGGCCGACGGCGGCCAGCTCGGCGACGGTCATCGCGCCGGCCCGGCACAGCATCAGGTCGGCGGCGGCGTAGGCGAGGTCCATCCGGTCCACGTACGGCACGGCCCGGTACGGCGGCATCCCGGGGATGTCGTCGATCTGCGGCAGCTCGTTCTTCGGGCCGACCGCGTGCAGGATCTGCACCCCGTACTGCTGGAGCCGGGGGGCGATGGCCTGGATGGTCTCGTTCAGCCGGCGGGCGCCCTGGGAGCCGCCGGAGACCAGCAGGGTGGGCAGCCGCTGGTCGAGCCCGAAGTAGTGCCGGGCCTCCGGGCGGACCGCGTTGCGGTCCAGGGTGGCGATGGTGCGGCGCAGCGGGATGCCGATGTACCGGGAGTCGCGCAGCTTGGAGTCGGGCGTGGAGACGGCGACGAAGTCGCTGTACCGGGCGCCGATCTTGTTGGCCAGGCCGGGGCGGGCGTTGGCCTCGTGCACCACGATGGGCACCCCGGCGCGCTTGGCGGCCAGGTAGGCCGGCATCGCGACGTAGCCGCCGAAGCCGACCACGGCGTCCGCCTTGACCCGCTCGATGATCTCCTGGGCGGCCCGGACGGTGCCGCGCAGCCGGCCCGGGACGGTGATCAGCTCGGGCGTGGGCTTGCGGGGCAGCGGGACGGCCGGGATCAGCTCCAGGCTGTAGCCCCGCTCGGGGACCAGTCTGGTCTCCAGGCCGCGCTCGGTGCCGAGCGCGGTGATCCCGATCGACGGGTCGTGCCTGCGGAGGGCGTCCGCGAGGGCCATGGCCGGCTCGATGTGGCCGGCGGTTCCGCCGCCGGCGAGTACGACATGCACCGAAATTCACCGCTCCCTGCGCGGCGGCCGGGTGGCCTTGCGCGCTGTGGTCCGTCGTCGTGGCAGCACCCGGGCCAGGACGGGCCTGAGCCGGGAGTTCGAGCTCCGGGCGGCCATGGCCGCCTTCGCCCCCGGGGAGCTGCGCGCGAAGCAGAGCAGCACGCCGATGGCGCACATGGCCGACAGCATGGCGGAGCCGCCGTACGAGAACAGCGGGAGCGGGACGCCCGCGATGGGCAGGAGTCCCAGTGCGGAGCCCAGGTTGACCACGGCCTGCGCCATGATCCACGTGGTGGCCGCTCCCGCGGCGTAGCGGACGAACGGGTCCTTGGTGCCGAGAGCCACACGGATACCCGCATACCCTAGTGCCGCGAAGAGGCCGAGTACCGACAGCGTCCCCACCAGGCCGAGTTCCTCGCCGGTCGCGGCGAAGATGAAGTCGGTGTGGGCCTCCGGCAGCTGGCCCCATTTCTCCACGCCGGCGCCGAGTCCGGAGCCGAACGGGCCGCCCGCGGCGAAGGCGTACAGGCCGTGCAGGGCCTGGAAGCAGTTGAGGTTCGGGTCCGGTTTGGTGACGCCGACACAGCCGAGCCGGTCGAGCCGGTGCGGCACGGTGATGATCAGTGCGGTGCAGGCGACCACCGCGATGCCGAGGGTCGCGGCGAACAGCCGCATCGGGGCGCCGACCATCCACAGCAGGCCGAACAGCATCCCGATCAGGACCATGGTGGTGCCCATGTCGCCACCGACCATGATCAGCAGCATCAGCAGCACGGTGCCCGGCACCAGCGGGACCAGCAGGTGCTTCCACTGGTCGAGCATGTGGGTCTTCTGCTTGCGGGCCAGCAGATCGCCGCCCCACAGCACCAGGGCGAGCTTGGCGAACTCCGAGGGCTGGATCTGGAAGAAGCCCAGGCTGATCCAGTTCCGGTTGCCGTTGACCTGGGTGCCGATGCCGGGCACCGCGACCAGCACCAGGCCCGCCAGCACCCCGAACAGCACCGGGTAGGCCAGTGCCCGCAGGCCCTTGACCGGGGCCCGGGCCAGCAGCACCGCGATGGCGGCGCCGAGCAGCAGGGCGACCAGCTGCTTGCGGAAGAAGAAGGTCATCGGCAGGTGGTTCTCGGTGACCACGTTCTGCGACGCGGAGAAGACCATCACCAGGCCGAGCACGACCAGCAGCAGGGTGGAGCCCAGGATCAGGTAGTACGGCGTCAGGGGCCGGTCCAGGGCGTAGCGGAAGCCGGCCCGGAAGGCCCGGGCGCGGGCGATCGGCCCGGCCGACTTGAAGGTGGTGGTGGTCGCCGAGATCAGTCTGAGCGGTGAGGACCGCTCGGGTGGGGCTGTGGTGCCCGCCTTGCCGTCGCCCGCCACGTCTCCCCGCCCTCGCCTCGTCCGCCGCCCGCCCCCGTCGGCCGCGGGCGGCCGGCCCGCCCGTGGGCCGGCCGGTCCGCCCGTGCGCGCCGCTACTTCTCCAGCTCCCGTACGGCGGCGGCGAACTGGTCGCCGCGCTGCCCGTAGTCGGTGAACATGTCCATCGACGCGCAGGCCGGGGCCAGCAGGACGGTGTCACCGGGCTGGGCGAGGCCGGCGGCCACCCGGACCACCTCGGCCATCGCCTCGGCGCCAGTCTGGCCCGCGGCGGCCTCGAACACCGGCACATCCGGGGCGTGTCGCGTCAGCGCCTCGCGGATCAGCGCGCGGTCCTGGCCGATCAGCACCACGGCCCGCAGCCGGTCCGCCGCGCCGAGCACCAGCTCGTCGAAGGTGGCGCCCTTGGCCAGTCCGCCGGCGATCCACACCACCGGCCGGTAGGCGGCCAGCGAGGCGGCGGCGGCGTGGGTGTTGGTGGCCTTGGAGTCGTCGATCCAGGTCACCCGGTCGACCACGGCGACCTCGGCGATCCGGTGGGCGTCCGGCCGGAAGGCGCGCAGGCCCTCGCGGACCGCCTTGGCGTCGACGCCGTAGGCGCGGGCCAGCGCGGCCGCGGCCAGCGCGTTGGCGATGTTGTGCGGGGCAGGCGGGTTGACGTCCTCGACGGCGCCGATCTCGGCGGCGTTCTTCTGCCGGTCGGGGACGAAGGCCCGGTCGACCAGCAGGCCGTCGACCACGCCGAACTGGGAGAGGCCGGGGGCGCCGAGGCCGAAGCCGATCGCCCGGCAGCCCTCCTCGACGTCCGCGCCGCGGACCAGTTCCTCGGTGACCGGGTCGGCCAGGTTGTACACGCAGGCGACCTGGTTGCCCTCGTAGATCCGGCCCTTGTCGGCGGCGTACGCCTCCATCGAGCCGTGCCAGTCGAGGTGGTCGGGGGCGAGGTTGAGCACGGCCGCCGAGTGCGGGCGCAGGCTGGGCGCCCAGTGCAGCTGGTAGCTGGAGAGCTCGACCGCGAGGACCTCGTACGGCTCCTCGGCGAGCACCGCGTCCAGCACCGAGACGCCGACGTTGCCGACGGCGGCGGTGCGCTTGCCGGCCGCGCGCAGGATCGAGGCGAGCATCCGGACGGTGGTGGTCTTGCCGTTGGTGCCGGTGATGGCCAGCCAGGGGGCCGGCTCGCCGGTGGCCGGCAGCGGGCGGCGCAGCCGCCAGGCCAGCTCGACGTCGCCCCAGACCGGGACCTCGGCCAGCGCGGCCTCGGTGAACAGCGGGCTGCTCGGCGGCCAGCCGGGCGAGGTGACGACCAGCCGGGTGCCCTCGGGCAGGGTCTCGCCGTCGCCGAGGCGGACGGTGATGCCCTCGGCCGCCAGGTCGGCGGCCTTGGCCTGCTGGGCGGGGCCCTCGCTGCCGTCCACCACGGTGACGAGCGCGCCGAGGCCGTGCAGGACCCTGGCGGCGCTGATCCCGGAGAGGCCGAGGCCGGCCACCACGACCGGCAGGCCCGGCCACTCGGGGTTCGGGGTCATCCGGCTACCCATCCTGCGTAGAAGAGTCCGAGGCCGACCGCGACGCACAGGCCCTGGATGATCCAGAACCGGACCACGATCAGCACCTCGCTCCAGCCCTTGAGTTCGAAGTGGTGCTGGAGCGGGGCCATCTTGAAGACGCGCTTGCCGGTCATCCGGAACGAGCCGACCTGGATGATCACCGACAGGGTGATCACCACGAACAGGCCGCCCAGCAGGGCGAGCAGCAGCTCGGTGCGGGAGCAGATGGCGAGGCCCGCGAGGGCGCCGCCGAGGGCGAGCGAGCCGGTGTCACCCATGAAGATCTTGGCGGGCGAGGTGTTCCACCACAGGAAGCCGAAGCAGGAGCCCATCAGCGCGGCGGCGACGATGGCGAGGTCCAGCGGGTCGCGGACGTCGTAGCAGTTGGCGGTGGCGGTGATCGCGTAGGCGCAGCTCTGGCTGTACTGCCAGACGCCGATGAAGGTGTAGGCGCCGAAGACCATCACGGAGGCGCCGGTGGCCAGGCCGTCCAGACCGTCCGTCAGGTTCACGCCGTTCGACATCGCGGCGATCATGAAGTACGCGAAGATCACGAACAGCACCGGGCCGACCGACCAGCCGAAGTCGCGCACGAACGAGAGGTGCTGCGAGGCCGGGGCGAGCCCGCGGTCGTCCTTGAACTGCAGTGCCAGGATGGCGAAGGCGAGACCCACCAGGGACTGGCCGGCCAGCTTCGCCTTGGCCCGCAGGCCGAGCGAGCGGCGCTTGACCACCTTGATGTAGTCGTCCAGGAAGCCGACCAGGCCCAGACCCGCCGTCAGGAACAGCACCAGCAGGCCGGAGGCGGTGGGCGACTCGCCCGTTATCGCCTTGGTCGCACCGTAGGCGATCAGTGTCGCCAGGATGAAGGCGATGCCGCCCATCGTGGGGGTGCCGCGCTTGCTGTGGTGGGCCTTGGGGCCGTCGTCGCGGATGTACTGGCCGTAGCCGTGCTTGGCCAGCAGCTTGATCAGGGCCGGTGTGCCGAGCAGCGACAGCACCAGGCCGATCATGCCTGAGAAGAGGATCTGCTTCACCGGGCGGCTCCGTCCGAAAGCAGAGCCTCGGCCACCTTCTCCAGACCCACCGAGCGGGAGGCCTTCACCAGCACCACGTCCCCCGGCTGAAGCTGACTGCGCAGCAGCTCGACCGCCGCGTCCGCGTCGGACACCAGCACCGACTCCTCACCCCACGAACCTTCGTTCCTCGCGCCCAGTTCCATACAGGCCGCCTCGCGTCCGCCGACCGCCACCAGCTTGGTGACGTCGAGCCGGACCGCGAGCCGCCCGATGGCGTCGTGCTCGTCGAGGCTCTCCTCGCCGAGCTCCCGCATCTCTCCGAGCACCGCCCAGGTACGGCGGCGCCCCGGGCCGCGGCCCGCCATCGTCGCGAGGGCCCGCAGCGCGGCCCGCATCGAGTCGGGGTTCGCGTTGTAGGCGTCGTTGACGACGGTGACACCATCGGCCCGGTCGACGACCTCCATGCGCCAGCGGGACAGCGCGCCCGCCTCGCTGAGGGCTTCGGCGGCGTCGTCGACGGACATCCCGAGCTCCACCGCCACCGCAGCGGCGGCGAGGGCGTTCGAGATGTGGTGCTCACCGTACAGGCGCAGCTTCACGGGTGCGGAACCGGCCGGGGTGACAAGCGTGAACGATGGCCGTCCGGTGTCGTCCAGGCGAACGTCCTGGGCCCTGACCTCGGCCTCGCGGCTCTCGCCGAACAGCACCACCCGGGCCTTGGTCCGCTCGGACATCGCCCGCACCAGCGGGTCGTCGGCGTTCAGGATCGCCACCCCGTCGCCGGTCAGCGCCTCCACCAGCTCGCCCTTGGCCTCGGCGATGGCCTGCTTGGAGCCGAACTCGCCGACGTGCGCGGTGCCGACGTTGAGCACCACCCCGATGGTGGGCGGCACGATGCCGGTCAGGTAGTCGATGTGGCCCTTGCCGCGGGCGCCCATCTCCAGCACCAGGTGCTTGGTGGAGCCGGTGATCCGAAGGGCCGTCAGCGGCATGCCGATCTCGTTGTTGAACGAGCCGGGCGGGAAGACCGTCTCGCCGCGGCGCTGCAGCAGCTGGCCGATCATGTCCTTGGTGGAGGTCTTCCCGGCCGAGCCGGTCAGCGCCACGAAGGCGGTGCCGTGGGCCCGTTCGACCACGGCGCGGGCGAGCCGGCCGAGCGCGGTCACCACGTCGTCCACCAGGATCGCGGGCACCCCGACCGGGCGGGAGGCCAGCACGGCGACCGCACCGGAGGCCGTCGCGCGCGCGGCGTAGTCATGGCCGTCGACGCGCTCGCCGAGCACCGCGGCGAACAGCCCGCCGGGCTCGACCAGCCGGGAGTCGACCACCACCGCCGCGGTGATCGCGGCCGCCGGGTCGGCGCCGTCCAGGGTGCCGCCCACCGCCGCGGCGGCCTCCGCCAGAGTCAGTGCGATCACTTGGCCACCACTCCTTCGTTCACTCCCGACCCGGCGGCGCTCTCCGGCTCGGGTCGGTTCGTCCGCACGATCGCCTCGCGCAGCACCTCGCGGTCGTCGAACGGCCGCACCTCGCCCCGGACGTACTGCCCCAGCTCGTGGCCCTTGCCGGCCACCAGGACGGCGTCACCGGCGTGCGCGCGGGCCACCGCCAGTGCGATGGCCTCGGCCCGGTCCGGTGCCACCAGCACCTCGCCGCGCTCCGCCTCGGGCACGTCCGCGGCGCCGCCCAGCATCGCGACCAGGATCGCCAGCGCGTCCTCGGAGCGCGGGTTGTCGCTGGTCAGGACGGCGGTGTCGGCGAGCCGGGCGGCGATGGCGCCCATCGGGCCGCGCTTGTAGGGGTCGCGGTCGCCGCCGCACCCCACCACCACGTGCAGCCGCCCCTTGGTGACCTCGCGCAGCGACTCCAGTACCGCCTTGAGGGCGTCCGGCTTGTGCGCGTAGTCGACCACGGCGACGTACGGCTGGCCCGCGTCCACCCGCTCCAGGCGGCCGGGGACACCGGGGACGGCGGCCACCCCGGCGACCGCGTCGGCCAGCGGAATGCCGGCGGTGACCAGCGCGGTGATCGCGCCGAGCGCGTTCGCCACGTTGAACGGGCCGGGCAGCGGCACCGAGGCGTCGGCCTCGGCGCCGTCGGGGCCGGCCACCTTGAAGGTGGAGCCGGCCGGGCCGAGCTGGACGTCCTCGGCCCGCCAGTCGGCGTCCGGGTCGCCCTGCGCGGAGAAGGTGGTCATCGGGACCGGTGCCTCGGCGGCCAGCCGGCGCCCGTACGCGTCGTCCAGGTTGGCCACGCCGCGGCGGGCCTTGTCCGGCTGGAAGAGCCGGGCCTTGGCCCGGTAGTAGTCCTCCATGTCGGGGTGGAAGTCCAGGTGCTCCGGCGTGAGGTTGTTGAACAGCGCCACGTCGTAGACCACGCCGTCGACCCGGCCGAAGACCAGGGCGTGGCTGGAGACCTCCATCACCACCGCCTCGGCGCCGCGCTCGCGCATCACCGCGAGGACGCCGTGCAGGTCGGTGGATTCCGGGGTGGTGCGCTCGCTCTTGATCCGCTCGTCGCCGACCCGCATCTCGACGGTGCCGATCACCCCGGGCAGCCGGCCGGCGCCGCGCAGCCCGCCCTCCACCAGGTACGAGGTGGTGGTCTTGCCGTTGGTGCCGGTCAGTCCGATCATCAGCAGCCGCTCGCTGGGACGGCCGTAGACCGCCGCCGCCAGCTCGCCCATGGCCGCCCGGGGGCTCTCCACGACCAGCAGCGGTGCCCCGCAGTCCGCGGCCAGCTCGGCCCCGGCGGCGTCGGTCAGCACCGCGGCGGCGCCGGCCGCGACCGCGGCGGCGGCGAAGGCGGCGCCGTGGTGGTTGGCACCGGGGAAGGCCACGTACACGTCGCCGGGCCGCACCGCCCGGGAGTCGTGGGTGATGCCGGTGACCTGCGGCCCGTCGGCGGGCTCCAGGCCCAGCAGTCGGGCGACCTCGGCGAACGGCATCGCCGCCTCCTCGGTGGGACGGGGCGGACTCGCGGAGATTTGATCGGGTTTCGGCACGGCGGGCAGGCTATCGCCTTTTTCGGCGGCTCTGCTCCCCCGCGGGCGCTGCGGCCGGGCGCCGGGCGCCGAGGGCTGCTGGGCGGGCGTGCCGTGGCCGGGTTCCGGGGTGTGGGGCATCAGGGTTTCCAGTCGACGGGCAGGTTGGGTGCTTCGCTGCCGCTCGGCGGTACCTGCAGGGACTTGAGGGTGAACTCCATCACCTGCTTGAACACCGGGCCGCAGAGCTGGCCGCCGAAGTGGCCGTTGACCGGGTTCTGGATCACGCAGGAGACGGTCACCCGGGGCTGGTCGGCCGGCGCGAAGCCGATGAAGGAGGCGGTGTACCCGGAGTACTTGCCGGTCTTCGGGTCCACCCGGTTGGCGGTGCCGGTCTTGCCGGCCACCCGGTAGCCCGGGATGGCCGCCTTGGTGCCGGTGCCCTGCTCGTCGGTGACCACCGACTCCAGCATCTCGGTGAGGGTCCTGGCGGTCTGCTCGCCGACCACCCGGGAGCCCGCCGGGGCCGGGGCCGCGGTGTAGCGGCCGTCCGGCCCGGTGGTGCCCGCCAGCAGGCTGGGCGGCACCCGGACCCCGCCGTTGGCGATGGTGGAGAAGACCGAGGTGGCCTGCAGGGCGTTGACCGACAGGCCCTGGCCGAACGGGATGGTGAACTGCTGCGAGCCCTTCCAGTCCTCCGGCTTGGCCAGGATGCCCCGGGTCTCGCCGGGGAAGCCGAGCCCGGTGGGCCTGCCGATGCCGAACCTGTCCAGGTACCCGGCCAGCACCTTGTTGGACTCCGCCTGGTCGGCGCCGAGCGTCTCGGCGGCCTCGATGGTGCCGATGTTGGAGGACTTGGCGAGCACCCCGGCCAGCGTCAGGTACCAGGTCTCGTGGTCGACGTCGTCGTGGAAGACCTGGTCGGAGCGTTGCAGGGTGTTGGGCACGGTGACGTGGGTGTCCCAGGTGGCCTTGCCGGTGTCCAGCACCGCCGCCATGGTCATCAGCTTGGCCGTGGAGCCGGGCTCGTACGCGTCCTGGAGGGCCGCGTTGCCGAGCTGCTCGGACCTGGCGGTGGACAGGTCGTTGGGGTTGAACCCGGGCGAGGTCGCCATCGCCAGGATCTGGCCGCTCTTCACGTCCTGGACGACCACGTAGCCCTTCTCCGCCCCGGCGTTGGCCACCTGGTCGGTGATCGCCCGCTGGGCCGCCCACTGGATGTCCGGGTGCAGGGTGAGCCGCAGGTCGGAGCCGGGGACCGGCTCCTGCCGGCTGCCGCCGGCGGTGGCCACCATCCGCCCGCCGGCCGAGGCGTAGGTGCTGCGGCCGCTCTGCCCGGCCAGCTCCTTCTGGTACTGCAGCTCCAGCCCGCCGGTGCCGACGCCCTCCGAGTTGACGAAGCCAACCAGGTTGGCGGCCAGCCCGTCGGCCGGGTAGACCCGGCGGGTCGACTCGGTGGAGGCGAGGGCGGCCAGCGGATTGGTGCAGCCGGCGTCCAGGTACTGGCGTCCGCCCTGCTCGGCGGGCTTGCCGAGCAGCTGGCGCTGGCCGCGGCAGGCGGCGGTGTCGGCCTGCTTGGCCAGCGAGGTGCGCAGCTCGTTGATCCTGTTCTTGACCTCCGGGGTCTGCCGGTAGGCGAGCGGCGCGTACTGGCTCTTCGGGTTCTTCGGGTTGAGGTGCAGCGCGGTGGCGAGCTTCTCCTTGGGCTGGCCGAGGATCGGTGCGAGCAGCGCGGCGGCCTGCTCGGGCCCGTCGGCCAGGTGCAGCGCGGCCGGGGTGAGCAGGGTCGGGTCGCCGACGATGTCGTAGGCGTCCACCGTGGTCGCCAGCACCGTGCCGTCCGCGGCCGTTATCGAGCCGCGCTCGGCGGGCAGTTCCATCCGGACGTACTTGTTGGCGCCCGCGGCGGCGGCCAGCGCGTCCGAGTCGAGCAGCTGCAGCTGCACCAGCCGGCCGGCGAAGACCGTGAACACCAGCGCCAGCGCGACCGTCACCAGGCGCAGCCGGCGGCGCGGGTCGGCCAGCCTGATCGGGCGCGGCTGCGGACGGGCCGCGGGACGCCGGGCCGGCGGGCGGCGGGCGGCGGGACGGCGGGGCTCGGCCGACGGCCGGGGCCGCGGGGCGCGCGGACGCTGCCCGCCGGGCCGGGCGGGCCCGGCCGGGCGCCGGTCCCCCGAGCCTCGGGACGGCTGGCGGGGCGTGCTCATCGCGGCGTACCTCCGGCCTGCGCTGACGGGGTGGCGGACGGGGCGGCCGCGGGCGGCAGCGGGGCGATCTCCACCCCGCCGCCCACCGCGGCCGGCGGGGTGGGCGCGCCGCCCTGCCCGGACGGCGCCGGGGCGGACGCCTGCGGGGAGGGCAGCGGGGAGGCGGGCGCGGCGGCCGGGGCCTGCTGCCACAGGCCGTTGTCGGTGCGCTTGACCGGCGGGCCGTCCTGGGCCTGGGCGGGCTTGCCGAGCACGGTGCCGTCGTCGGTCAGGAACACCGGGTCGCCGCCGGGCACCATGCCGAGGTCGCGGGCCCGCCGTTCGAGCGCGTCGGGGGCGGAGAACTGGTCGATCTCGCGTTGCAGCGACTGCTTGCGGTCGGTCAGCTCGGTGGTCTGCCGCTTGAGCCGGGAGAGTTCGAAGGAGTTCTCGTTGAGCGCGGTGTTGAGCATCAGCAGCCCGAGCAGCCCGGCGGTCAGCAGGGCGACCACCAGGACGGCGAACGGGGTGCGCCCGCGGATCTGGCGGGCGCCGGGGCGCACGGTGATCCGCGCCCTGCCGCTCTGCCCCGGGAGCCGACCGCTCCCCCAGGCCCCCTGGCCGGCCACCGGCACCGCCGCCCTCCCTCGTCCCGTTTCCCTGGCTCGTCCCGTCCTGCCCGGCCCGTCCCGTTCCCCGGCTGCCCGTCACGCACCTGTCGGGTCAGCCCCGGGCTGCCCTGATCCTCTCCGCCACCCGCAGCCGTACGGGGGCGGCGCGCCGGTTCTCCTCGATCTCCTGCTCGGTGGCCAGCTCGGCGCCCCGGGTGAGCAGCTTCAGCCGGGGCTGGTGCTCCTCGGGGATGATCGGCAGGCCGGGCGGCGCGGTGTTGGTGGCCCCGGCCGCCAGGTACTGCTTGACCAGGCGGTCCTCCAGCGACTGGTAGGACATCACCACGATCCGCCCTCCGACGGCCAGCGAGTCGAGTGCGCCCGGGATGGCCCGGTCCAGCACCTCCAGCTCGCCGTTGACCTCGATCCGCAGCGCCTGGAAGGTGCGCTTGGCCGGGTTCCCGCCGGTGCGCCGGGTGGCTGCCGGGATGGCGTTGCGTACCAACTCGACCAGACGCGCGCTGGTGCTGAACGGTTCCTTCTCGCGTTCGCGGACGATCACCGAGGCGATCTTCCCGGCGAACCGCTCCTCGCCGTAGACCTTGAGGATCCGGGCCAGCTGGCCGTGGGTGTAGGTGTTCAGCACCTCGGCGGCGCTCAGGCCGCGGGTCTGGTCCATCCGCATGTCGAGCGGGGCGTCCTGGGCGTAGGCGAAGCCGCGCTCGGCCTCGTCCAGCTGCATCGAGGAGACGCCCAGGTCGAACAGGACGCCCTGGACCTCGGGGATGCCGAGGTCGGCCAGCACCTGCGGGATCTCGTCGTAGACGGCGTGCACCAGGGTGGCCCGCTCGCCGAAGGGGGCCAGCCGCTCGCCGGAGAGCTTCAGCGCCGCCGGGTCCCGGTCCACGGCGACCAGCCGGACCTCGGGGAACTGGGTCAGCAGCGCCTCGCTGTGGCCGCCGAGCCCGAGGGTGGCGTCCACCACCACCGCGCCGGGCGCCGCGATGGCGGGCGCCAGCGCGTCCACGCAGCGCTGCAGCATCACCGGGACGTGCTTGGGTGCCGGAGCGTCGTTCGTCATTGCGCGGTGGCGCCCTTCCTCGGTGCGTCCGTCCGGGGCCGGACGGCTGCTCCCATTCTGGCCCACCGGGCCGCGGCGGCAGCACGCCGCCCGTGGTCCCCGCCCGCTCGCCCGGGGAAGGAGGGGCCGCCAGGCACCGGGGAAGGTGTGCCGGGAGGCCAGGAGCGGGTGGAGGCCGCGGGCGGCGCGGGGGCCGCAGCGACCGGCCGGGGAGACACAGTTGACGATCTGCGCGGACTGTGCTCCGGGGCGGCGCCAGCCTATCGCGGGCCACCGCCGAGTCAACGGTCCGCACCGGCGCGCCACCCGGGCGGAGGTATGGATATTCGCAGGTCGGGGCGGTCGTCCGGGTGACCGTGGCCGATCGGCGCACGGCGGCGGCCCGCGCCGGGACCAACCGGGGCAATCCGGGGCGAACCCGCGAGCGGCGACTCGCATTCCGCTCGGGGCCCGGTCACGGCGCGGATTCGAACGGCGATCACCCGTCCCGCGCGGGCCCGGATCCCATTACCGTCGTCCCCATGACAGTGACCCCCGACCGGCCCACGCCGACCGCCGCTGCCAACCCCGCCGAGTCGGTCATCGACCGCTTCGTCGGATCCAACCGGAGCTACGCCGTCGACTTCCGCGACGGCGGCATGGACGCCCGCCCGGTCCAGCAGGTCGCCGTGGTCGCGTGCATGGACGCCCGCCTCGACCTGTTCGCCGCGCTCGGCCTGGAGCTCGGCGACGCCCACATCATCCGCAACGCGGGCGGGGTCGTCACCGACGACACCATCCGCTCGCTCACCATCAGCCAGCGCGCCCTGGGCACCCGCTCGGTGGCGCTGATCCACCACACCGGCTGCGGCCTGCTCGGCCTGACCGAGGACTTCCGCCGGGAGCTGGAGCTGGAGGTCGGCCAGCGGCCGCAGTGGGCGGTGGAGTCCTTCGTCGACCTGGACGGCGACGTCCGCCAGTCGATGCAGCGGGTCCGCACCTCGCCCTTCCTCCCGCACACCGACGACGTCCGCGGGTTCGTCTTCGACGTCCACACCGGCCTGCTCCGGGAAGTCCGCCCCTGACCCTCCCCGCCCCTCCCACCCGCGGTCCGGCCGATGGCGTCCGGGCCGCCGCCTGCTGTGCGGACGAACCGGGACAGGGGCACCCGTGTCGCCCCGCGGCGGCCGCGCACCGGGCGGCGGCCCGGTCCCAAGGGTGACTTCTGCCCGGCCGACAGTGGAGAATGCGCCTGCGGACCGGTCCCCGAACCACCTGGGGCGGTCCGGCCACGATCCCGCCGCCGTAGGGTTCCGACCGGAACCGGACGCGCTGCGGGCCGTGTCATCGGGGTGGGCCGGGCCGTGACGAGGCCCCGGCGTGAGAATGGCCTTTGGGAGCAACGGGTGACGACCTTCAACGGACAGAGCGCAGCAGGCGCACCGCAGCCGGCGGGCCTCGACGCACGCCGCGAGCGGATGGGCCTGACCGAGCTCGCCGCGGTGGCCGAGCGGATCCGGGGCTCCGTGGAGAGCGTGATCGAGGGCAAGCCGGAGGCCGTGCGGATCGCGCTGACCGTGCTGCTGGCCGAGGGCCACCTGCTGCTGGAGGACGTCCCGGGCGTCGGCAAGACCATGCTGGCCAAGGCGCTGGCCCGGTCGGTGGACTGCACCGTGCGCCGGATCCAGTTCACCCCCGACCTGCTGCCGTCCGACGTGACCGGCACCAACGTCTTCGACCAGCACCAGCGCGACTTCGAGTTCCGGCCGGGCGCGATCTTCGCCCAGATCGTGGTCGGCGACGAGATCAACCGGGCCTCGCCCAAGACCCAGTCCGCGCTGCTCGAGTCCATGGAGGAGCGCCAGGTCACCATCGACGGCACCAGCTACGAGCTGCCCTCGCCGTTCATGGTGGTCGCCACCCAGAACCCGGTGGAGATGGAGGGCACCTACCCGCTCCCCGAGGCCCAGCGCGACCGCTTCATGGCCCGGATCTCGATCGGCTACCCGAGCGCGGACGCCGAGTTCGCCATGCTCGACCTGCACGGCGGCGCCAACCCGCTGGACGACCTGCAGCCGGTCGCGCACGCCCACGACATCCTCAAGCTGGTCGAGCTGGTCCGCACCGTCTACGTCTCCGACGCGGTCCGCCGCTACGCCGTCGACCTGGTCGGCGCCACCCGCACCTCCCCGGAGCTGCGCCTGGGCGCCTCCCCCCGGGCCACCCTGCACCTGGTGCGGGCCGCCCGCGCCGCCGCCGCCCTGGACGGCCGCGACTACGTGCTGCCGGACGACATCCAGGCGCTGGCCGTCCCCGTGCTGGCGCACCGCCTGCTGCCCACCGCCGAGACCCAGCTGAGCCGCCGCACGGCCGAGCAGGTCGTCCTCGACCTGGTCGCGCGCCTGCCGATCCCGCGCCCGCAGGGCCGCTGACATGCCGGGGCCGGACAACCCCTCGGGGATCCGGGCCGGCCTGCGGGGCCTGACCACCCGCGGCCGGTCGTTCCTCGCCGCCGGCGCCACCGCGGCGCTGTGCTCGTTCGTCTTCGGTCAGGACGCCCTGTTCCAGATCGGCGTGCTGCTGGCGGCCCTGCCGCTGGCCTCCGCCACCCTGCTGCTGCGCACCCGCTACCGGGTGGCCAGCGGCCGCCGGCTCAGCCCGCACCGGGCGGCGGCCGGCCAGGAGGCCCGGGTGCACCTGCGCCTGGACAACGTCTCCCGGGTGCCCACCGGGCTGCTGCTGCTGGAGGACAAGGTCCCGTACGTGCTCGGGCCTCGCCCGCGCTTCGTACTGGACCGGGTCGAGCCGCGCGGGTTCCGGGAGGTCTCCTACCGGGTCCGCTCGGACCTGCGCGGGCGCTACCCGCTCGGGCCGCTGCAGCTGCGGCTGTCGGACCCGTTCGGGATGTGCCAGCTGACCAGGTCCTTCGCCGCCTCCGACGTGCTGACCGTGGTGCCGCAGGTGCAGGCGCTGCCGCCGGTGCGGCTGCCCGGCGAGTGGTCCGGCCAGGGCGAGAGCAGCGCCCACGCGCTGGCGCTGGCCGGCGACGACGACGTGATCCCGCGCGAGTACCGGCACGGCGACGACCTGCGCCGGGTGCACTGGAAGTCCACCGCCCGCTACGGCGAGCTGATGGTGCGCCGCGAGGAGCAGCCGCTCAAGGCCAAGGCCACCGTGCTGCTCGACACCCGGGAGATCGGCCACCGCGGCAGCGGCCCGGCCTCCTCCTTCGAATGGGCGGTCAGCTGCGCCGCCTCGGTCGGGGTCCACCTGGCCGAGCGCGGCTACCAGACCCGGCTGCTCACCGACACCGGCACCGCGGTGCCGGCCCCCGGCATCGCGGTGTCCACCGTCGGCGAGGCCACCGGCCTGCTGCTGGACTCGCTGGCCGTGGTCGAGTGCTCCGACGGCGGCGGGCTGTCCCGCGCCGAGGACGCGCTGCGCCTGGGGGGCGAGGGCCTGCTGGTGGCGATCCTCGGATCGCTGGACGAGGAGCAGGTCACCCGCCTCAGCCGGCTGCGCCGCCGGACCGCCGGCGCGGTGGTCTTCCTGCTCGACACCGGCAGCTGGTCGGGCCTGCGGGCGCTGCTGCCCGAGGGCCCGGACTCCGCGCTGGACGAGCAGATCAAGCGCCTGCGGCTGGCAGGCTGGACGGTCCTGCCGGTCCGGGCGGGCGACTCGGTCGCCCGGCTGTGGCGGACCGCCGACCGTACCGAAGGCTCCGGCCGTACCGGACACAGCTCCCCCTACCGAGACGAGGTCGGCCCATGACCACCAGGGCGAAGCTGACCCTGTTCGCCGCGCTGGCGACCACGCTCGTGATGTTCAGCCTGCTCCCGGTGCTGGAACCGGACGGCTGGTCGATGCACGCCGTGCTGCTGGTCGCGGCGGTCGGCGCGATCGGCGCGGGCCTGAGGCGGCTGCCGATACCCCGGATACTGGTGCTCCCGCTCCAGCTGCTGGCCGTGGTGTACCTGGTCATGCTGGGCTTCGTGCAGTCCTCGATGGCCGGCGGCCTGCTGCCCGGTCCGCGGGCGCTGGACGCGCTCGGCTCGGTGCTCGCCCAGGGCGGCACCGACATCCAGGACTACGCCATCCCCGCGCCCGCGACGGCCGGGCTGCGGCTGATCGTGGTCGGCTCGGTGGCGCTGATCGCCGTCCTGGTGGACGCGCTCGCGGTGACCTACCGGCGGGCGGCGGCGGCCGGGCTGCCGCTGCTGGCGCTGTACTCGGTGGGCACCGGCCTGGCCGGCGACACCGGCACGGCCTGGCTGTGGTTCCTGCTGGCCGGCGGCGGCTACCTGGCGCTGCTGCACACCGAGGGCCAGGACCGGATCTCGCGCTGGGGCCGGGTCTTCCACGGCACCGGGCGCACCGCGTCCGGCGCCACCGTGACGCACGGCGGCCGGCAGGCCGGGGTGGTCGCGCTGGCGGTGGCGCTGCTGGTGCCGCTGGTGGTCGGACCGGTCGGGCTCGGCCTGGTCGGCGGGTACGGGAACGGCGGCGGTGGCGGCGGCAGCGGCCCGGGCGGCGGCGTGAAGTCGCTCAGCCCGGTGGTCGCGCTCACCGCGGGCCTCAACAACCGGGACAACACCGTCCTGTTCGACTACGTCACCGACGGTCCCGACGCGGCCGAGATGTACCTGCGGGTCGCCGCCCTGGACGAGTTCGACGGCGTGGAGTGGAAGTTCGGCGACCAGGATCCGGTCGCGGTCCCGCCGGTCTTCCCGCCGCCGGACGGCCTGTCCTCCAGCGTCACGCCGGACACGGTGCACACCAGCGTCAAGGTCACCGACAGCCTGGCCAGCGACTGGCTGCCGATGCCGTACCCGGCCACGTCGGTCAAGGTGGCCGGCCGCTGGCGCTTCGACCCGGTCACCCGGATGGTCAGCGGCGAGAACGGCCAGAAGTCCAACGGCCTGCCGTACGAGGTCACCAGCCTGAACGTGCAGCCCACCGCCGACCAGCTGCGGGCGGCCGGCCAGGCGCCCAAGGACATCACCGACCGCTACCTGCGGCTGCCGGACAACCTGCCGCCGGAGGTCAAGGCCACCGCGCAGCAGGTCACGGCCGGCCGGAACAACGCCTACGACCGGGCGCTCGCCCTGCAGACCTGGTTCACCAGCGGCCAGTTCACCTACTCGACCAAGGTCGACGCGGGCACCGGGCCCGACGCGATCCGGAAGTTCCTGGACGACCGGCAGGGGTTCTGCGTCCACTTCGCCGCCACCATGGCGGCGATGGCCAGGACGCTGAACATCCCGGCCCGGGTGGCCATCGGCTTCACCCCCGGCCAGGAGATGGGCGGCCGCAACCGGCAGGTCCGCAGCATGGACTACCACGCCTGGCCGGAGCTGTACTTCCCCGGCAGCGGGTGGACCCGGTTCGAGCCCACCCCGAGCCGCGGCTCGGCACCGGTCTACACCCGGGACAAGAACGCGCCCGAGCCGGCCACCCCGACCCAGGAGCCGACCGCCGCCCCGACCGGCACCGCCTCCGCGGCGCCGTCCGCCGACGCGTCCTGCGACGCCAAGCTGCGGCGGGCCGGCGAGTGCGGCGACGACCGGCAGAGCGCGCCGGCCGGGACGGTCCAGCCGGGCTGGTGGCAGGACCCGGCGGTGCTGGCCTCGCTCGCGTTGGGCGCCCTGCTGCTGGCCCTGCTCGCCACGCCGATGGTCTGGCGGGCCAGGATCCGCAGCCGGCGCCTGGGCACCGGCCGCTACCGGGCCGGCGCCGAACGGGCCGACCTGACCGACGCCCAGGTGCTGGCCGCCTGGCAGGAACTGATCGACTCGGCCTGGGACCTGGGCATCCCGCCCGACGACGCGCGGACCCCGCGCCGCACCGTGCAGCGGCTCACCGAGACCGGTGACCTCGGCACCGCGGCGGCCGAGGCGGCCGGGCGGGTGGCACTCGCCACCGAGCAGGTCATGTACGCCCGCGAGCTGGGCCCGCTGGCCCCGCTCGGTCCGGACGTCCGCACCGCCCGGGAGGGCCTGAAGGCGGGCGCCGGACGCGTCGGACGGGCCCGCGCGGTCCTCCTGCCGGCCTCCATGCTGCGGATCTGGTGGCGGGCGGCCGACCGCGTCATGGCGGCCCGTCAGGCGGTCCGGGAGCGGACCGGCCGGGCCGCCCAGGCGGTCCGCGCACTGGCCGCCAGGGCCGTCGCGCCGCTGCGCCGCAGGCGCTGACGGGCGGGCCCCCGGGGGCAGGCACAGCAGAGGGCGGGCAGTCTTCCGACTGCCCGCCCTCTCGGCTCTCCTGCTCCGGTCCAGCCGGCGATCCGCCCGGACTCCGTGCCCGTCGGCCCTGGTCTACAGGCCGTCGTGCTCGTCCCTGCGACGCTGCCAGCGCTGCTCCATACGATCCATGACACCGGCCTTGCGGCGCGGTGGTGAGGCCGTTCTCGGGCCCGCACCGGACCCGACCGGGCCCCGCCTCCACGCGGTGACGGCGAGGACCGCACAACCCAGCATCACCAGAAACCCGACCACACTCACCCAGATCAGCTGAGCGACCATGCCGCCCATCAGCAGAGCGATGCCCGCCACGAACCCTGCGGCGGCCAGATAGACCCTCCGACGGGTGTAGGTGCGCAGCCCGGTTCCCTCAAGCGCTGACGCGAACTTGGGATCTTCGGCGTACAGCGCTCGCTCCATCTGCTCGAGCAGTCGCTGCTCGTGCTCCGAGAGCGGCACGGAGTCCTCCTACTCGTCGGTCGCGGGGCGACCGGTCCGCCACCCCTGGCTGGCCCTGTGTGGTCCATATGCCCCAAGGGTCCGGGTGTCATGCTTTCCGGCTTTACCCAGATCATACGGTCCAGCGGCCTGCTTCGGCGTGGTCAATCCTGCGTGGCTCGGGCCACTTCGGCAGTGGGCCCGCACGCTGCCCAACGCCGAAGGACACGGACAAGTGCCCGGCGGCGCGCAAACATCCCGGTGACCTGCCGCCGACGCCCGGTGGACCGCCCGGCGACGGGGATCCGTCCGGCCGTCGCCGGTCCGGCCGGCCGCTTCCTCAGACCAGCTCGCCCAGCAGGTGCAGCTGGGTCGCGACGGCGTGGAAGGCCGGCTGCTCGGACGCGGCCAGCTCCAGCTTCAGCAGCGCCTCCATGGCGCCGGGCTCGGTGTCCACCAGGACACCGGGGACGAGGTCGGCGAAGACCCGGACACCGTGCACCGAGGCGACCCGCAGCCCGGCCGCGCCCGCCAGCTCGGCGAGCTCCTCCCCGGTGAACCGGCGCGGCATCGGGTCGCCCGGGCCCCAGCGGCCGTCGGTGGCACCCAGCACGGCCTCGGCCTCGGCGAAGTGCCCGGCCAGCGCCCGGGCCAGCACCGCGCCGTTGCGGTTGGCGGCGAGCAGGGAGACCAGGCCGCCCTTGCGCAGCGTCCCGGTGAGGCTGCCCAGGGCCTCCGCCGGGTCGTCCACCATCTCCAGCACGCCGTGGCAGAGCACCGCGTCCACCGAACCGCCCTCGACCAGCTCCGGCAGGGTCTGGGTGTCGCCCTGCACGGCCCGGACCAGCTCGGTGACCCCGGCCTCGGCGGCCCGGCGCTCCAGCGCGAACAGCGCGTCGGGGCTCGGGTCCACCACCGTCACCCGGTGGCCGAGCCGGGCCACGGGCACGGCGAAGTTGCCCGTGCCGCCGCCCGTGTCGAGGACGTCCAGCACCGGCTGGTCCAACTCGGCGGCCCGCCGCTCCAGGGCCGCCCGCACCACCTCCCAGACCACAGCGGTACGCAGGGCACTGCGGGGACGCGTCGGGTACACGGGTGGGCTCCTCGGGCGTGTGGTTCGGCCGGACGGCTCCACCTTAGACCGAGGGGCCGCAGGCGCCGCGGACCCGGCCCGGAGGCGGTCGGCTCAGCCGGCCTCCTCCAGCGGGAGCGGCTGCGCCGGCGGGGCCGGCGAGAGCCCGAGCAGGCGCTGCACCAGGCGCAGGTACAGCGCGGTGTTGCGGATCAGGTCGTCCGCGTCCCGGGCGGTGGCGGCACCGGCGATGCCGGCCTCCGCGGCCGCGCGGCGCCGGGCCCCGGCCGCGAAGTACACCGCCCACTCGGCGAGCTCGGGTGCGACCTGGGGCAGCAGCTCCCAGGCGCTGCGGATGGCCTGCCGCCGGCGCGGCTGCCGTTCGGGCCGGCCGCGGACGGCCAGCACCGCCGCCGTGGAGCGCAGCGCGGCCAGGTGGGCGGTGGCGTAGCGCTCCAGCGGGTCCTGGAGGGCGCGGGCCTGGTCGAGGGTGCGGTGGGCGTGCCGCAGCAGGTCGAGCGCGGCCGGCGGGGCGGCGGCCCGGCGGCGCACGGGATGGACATCGGCGCCGCGGGCCCTCGGGACCTGGACGGCGGGCGGGTACGCGCTGGGCAGCGGAAGGGCGGACGGCTGGTCGGCGACAGAGCGGCGGGCGACGGGCTCAGGACGGCTGACGGTCATGGCTCCCCCGGTCCGAGGCGGGTGCCCGGGCCGGATTGACCCGTGCAGGACCATCGTGAACCGCGCCACTGACAAGTCGGATGGCCGTCGGCCCGCGAACCAGCCTTGCCCGGGACGGGCGCACGGGCGGCGGGGCCCGGTCGACTCCCCCGTGGGTCGACCGGGCGCCGCCGCCCGGCAGGCCGAGTCGGGGCGCGCGGCCGCACGCCGCGTCGCCCCGAATCTCCCCCCGCGCCGCCGTCCCCCCAGGACCGGCCGCGCCCCGCACACTCTGCCGTCCTCGCAGGTGGGACAGCATCCGTCGGGGTACTCAAGTGCGGGACTGAGTATCCGTACTCAGTTCCGGCCCGCCCGGACGGGACCGGGCCCGGGTGCAACCGCGCCGCCGCCCGCGGCGTCCTGACAGCGCCGGGCCCGGTACGGGTACGGTGTGGCCCGGCCGGCCGGGGGCCGGTGCGGCGGCGGGTGAAGGGGAGCACAGAGTTGAGCATCATTCCGTTGGTCTTCACCAGCGGCTGGGCGAGCGGGATCAACGCCTATGCCGTGGTGCTGCTGCTGGGCCTGTTCGGCCGCTTCGGCGGGGCGGACAGCGTGCCGCCCGCGCTGGAGCGCACCGATGTGCTGCTGGCCGCCTGCGCGCTGTTCCTCTGCGAGGCCGTGGCCGACAAGATCCCGTACGTGGACACCGTCTGGGACGCCGTGCACACCGTGATCCGCCCGGCCGCGGGCGCCACCGTGGCCGCACTGATGGCCTCGCACGACCCGGGCTCGCTGGGCGAGGTCGCCGCCGGAGCGGTGGGCGGCACCACCGCGCTGGTCAGCCATCTGACCAAGGCCTCGCTGCGGATGGCCGTCAACACCTCGCCGGAGCCCGCCTCCAACATCATCGTCAGCCTGCTGGAGGACCTCTCGGTGGCCGGCCTGGTCACCCTGGCGGTCTTCCACCCGTGGGCGGCCGCCTCGATCGCCGCGGTCCTGATGGCGCTCGGGGTGCTGCTGGTGCTGTTCGCGGTCTCCCGGATCCGGCGCTTCCTGCAGCGCCGCCGCGAGCGCCGGGCCGGCCGCACGGCCGCCGCGGTGGCGTAGGGCGCGTCCGGAAGCTCCCGCCGGGAGACGCCCCCGTCCTACCGGCCGGACGGACCGACGCATCGCCCGGGTACGGCCCGGGGCGGGGGCACTTCGCCGGCCGCCCGGCTGGCGCCCACCGCCGCGCACCGGTCCGCCGTCTGCCGCCGGCCGCTGGACACGGCCGGTGGCGGAACCGACCTCCGTGGGGCGGAGCCGCCGCCTCGCGCCCGGCCGCACGGATCGGCATCGTGCCCTCGTACCGGGCGGCCCGGGGCGCTTCACCGATGCGTCCACCGCCGGGCGGCTCCCGGCCGCAGGCCGGGGCGCATGGCCGGGGATGCGTGAGAGAGGGCCCCTGTGGCCCCGCAGGGCGGGGTGCCTCGCGCGCCCGCCGGGAGGGCGGTCGCAGGCCGGCCGCCCGGGTGCCCGGCCGGGGTGCGGTCCGGTACGGCCTAGGATCTTCTGCCATGGCACGGATCGTCATCATCGGCGCGGGAATGAGCGGGCTCGCGGCCGCCGCCAGGCTGGCCACCCTCGGGCACCGGGTGACGGTCTGCGAGGACTCCGGCACCTACGGCGGGCAGGCCGGCCGGCACGAGCTCGACGGCTTCCGCTTCGACACCGGCCCGACGCTGCTCACGCTGCCCGCGGTCTACCGCGACCTCGCGCTGAAGACCGGCAAGGAGCCGCTGGAGCAGCTGGTCGCGCTCGCGCCGGTCGACCCGGAGAGTCGGCACCTGTTCCCCGACGGCACCGACCTGCTGCTGCCCAACGCCTCCCGTGGCGGCGTCGGCCAGGCGCTGGACGCCGCGTTCGGCGCGGGCTCGGGCGCCGCCTGGGCCGAGGTGATGAACCGGGGCCGGGCGGTCTGGGAGGCCACCCGCCGTCCCCTGCTGGAGGAACCCCTCCCGGACGACACCACGCCGCTGCGCGCCGACCCGTACCCCGCCGCACCCCGGCGCGGCCTGGCCCGGCTGCGCCGCCGCCCCGGGGCCACCCTGGCCGAGGTCGCCCGCCACGAGCTGGGCGGGCACCCAGGCCTGGCCCAACTGCTGCACGAGTACGCGCTGCGCTTCGGTCTGGACCCGCGCGAGGCCCCCGCCGGGGCCACCGTGCTGCCGTACATGGAGCAGTCCTTCGGCGTCTGGTACGTCGAAGGGGGCATCCGGGCGCTGGCCGGGGCGGTGTACCGGCGGTGCGAGCTGCGCGGGGTGGAGTTCCGCTTCGGTACTCCGGTGACCGAGGTGCTGACCGACGGCGGCCGGGTGAGCGGGGTGCTGGCGGACGGGAAGCCGCTCGACGCGGACCTGGTGGTGGCGGCCGGCGGGCACGACAGGCTGGTCCCGGGCCGCTCGGCCCGGCCGGTCCCGTCGGCCGGGGCCCGGCTGCTGACGGTCTTCCTCGCCCTCGACGGCGCGCGGCCCGCCGGTACCCCGCACCGGACCGTGGTGCACGCCGCCGACCCGGCGCGCGAGTGGGACGAGGTGTTCGGGGCGGGCGCCCTGCCCGAGCGGCCGACCGTCCAGGTGCTGCGGCCCGACGACGCCTCGCTGGTGCCCGCCGGCGGCCACGAGGCGGTCACCCTGACCGTGACCGTCCCCGAGCAGGGGGAGCCCGGTCCGGCCGAGCTGGAGTCGTACACCGACGGGCTCCTCGCCCACCTGGCCGCGGCCGGCCTGGACCTGCGCGGGCGCGTCCGGCGGCGCGAAACGCGGATCAGCGGTCCGATGCCGCCGCCCGCGCTCGCCGGGGCCGGCGGCGCCTACCTCGGTGCCCCGAACCGTTCGGCGGTCCCCGGCCTGTACCTGGTCGGCGCGGACGCGCACCCCGGCGGCGGGCTGGCCCGGGTCGGCATGTCCGCCTCGATCACGGCGGGCCTGATCGGCCCGGCCTGACCCGCCCCGGCGCCCGTCCCCGGGCCCGGCTCAGCCCTGCTGCTGGTAGTCCCAGGGCTGCGGCTGGTACTCGGGCGAGGCCTGCGGCTGCTGCGGGATGCCCTGGTACGGCTGCTGCTGGTACTCCCACCCCTGCGCGGGCTGCTGCTGCGCCGCGTAGGGGTCCTGGTACTGCGGCTGGCGGTACGGGTCCTGGTACTGCTGCTGGTAGACGGGCTGCCCGTACACGTCGTACCCGTACGCCTGCTGCTGCGGCTGGTACTCCCAGCTCTGCGCGGCCTGCTGCTGGTACTGCGGCTGGCCGTAGGCGTCGTAGGCGTAGGCCTGCGGCTGCTGCGGGTCCTGCTGGTAGGCGGCGGGCTGCTGCGCGGTGTAGACGCCGTCGTCCGGGCCGATCTCCTGGAGTTCCTCGTAGGCGTACGGGGCCTCGGCCTCGTCGGCCTCGACCGGGCCGACCTCGCCGACCGGCGCCACCGCCTCGACGGCGGCCACCGCCGCGGCGCCGCCGGTGACGGCGCCGAGCAGCGGGACCTTGGCCAGCGGGCCCGGCAGGGAGCCGTCGGCCCCGCGCAGCGACCAGCCGACCGGGCGGCCGCGCTTGACCGCCAGCGTGACGAAGGTCTGCCCGACCGCGAAGACGGCCGCGCCGGCCCCTATCACCAGGACCGAGCTCAGCCGCATCCCGGCGACCACGCAGAGGAATCCGGCCAGCGCGAGCGCCCGCCAGAGCAGCGGGGCGCGGTTCTGCAGCAGCAGCTCGGCCACCAGCCAGAGCGCCACCAGCGCCAACGCGACGTACAGCAGCAGGTATCCGATGCCCATCCCCGCTACCTCCAGTCGCGTACCGCGCGGTTGCGGGCGACTGTACCCGCTCCCGGCCCGCAGACCCACATCCCCGGCAGCCCCGCGCGGGGCTGCCGGGGGGCGGGCGATCAGCGCTGGTGCAGGCCGAGGTTCTGGTAGATCTCCAGGGTGGAGGTGGAGTGGTTCAGCGTGATGAAGTGCAGACCGGGCGCGCCCTCCGCGAGCAGCCGCTCGGACATGGTCGTGGCGTGCTCGATGCCGATCGCCCGGACCGCGTCGGGGTTGTCGGCGACCGCCAGGAAGCGCTCCACCAGCTCGGGCGGGAAGTCCGAGCCGGACAGCTGCGGGAAGCGCTCCAGCTGCCGGATGTTGGTGACCGGCATGATCTCCGGGATGATCGGCGTCGCGCAGCCCGCCGCGGCGACCCGGTCGCGCAGCCGCAGGTAGTCCTCGACCTCGAAGAACATCTGGGTGATCGCGTAGTCCGCACCGGCCCGGCACTTGGCGACAAAGTGCCGGATGTCGTCGTCCCAGTTCTCCGAGCGCGGGTGCATCTGCGGGAAGGCGGCCACCCCCACGCAGAAGTCGCCGATCCCCTTGATCAGCTCGACCAGCTCGTACGCGAAGGTGACGCCCTCCGGGTGGCGGACCCACTCGCCCATCGGGTCGCCGGGCGGGTCGCCGCGCACCGCGAGGACGTTGCGCACGCCCTCGTCGGCGTACTGGCCGATGATGTTGCGCAGTTCGGCGACCGAGTGGTCGACCGCGGTGAGGTGGGCGACCGGGGTCAGGGTGGTCTCGGTGGCGATCCGGCCGACCAGGTTGACCGTGCGGCCGCGCGAGGAGCCGCCGGCGCCGTAGGTCATGCAGACGAAGTTGGGATCGAGCGACTCGACCCGCCGGATCGCGTCCCAGAGCCGGCGCTCGGCCTCCTCGCTGCGCGGGGGCATGAACTCGAAGGAGAACGAGCGGTCACCTGCCGCCAGCAGATCGCGCACGGTCTGCGCACGGTCGGTCCTGGTGGAGGGAATCCCTAGTGCCATGCTCGCAGGTTAGCCGGGATGCGGAGAGCGCGACCAAACGAGGTCCACCAAGTGAGACACCCCCCGAGACTGTTTCGGCCCCCCTGGGAAGGGGGTGCCGGGCGCCGTGGTGAGAAGGCCTCCGGACACCCCGATAGTCTGATTGTCAGCCAATCGATCCGGAGTTCCCCGTGCGTTCGCCCACCGGTCTGCCCAGCCACCCCATCGACGCGGAAGCCGTACGGACCCGCGTCAACACGGCCCTCGCCGAGTTCATGGACGGCCGCACGGCCCTGCTGGACGGCATCTCCCCCCAGCTCGGCCCGGTCGCCGACGCCCTGCGCGACTTCCTGCTCGACGGCGGCAAACGGCTGCGCCCGGCCTTCTGCTACTGGGGCTGGCGCGGCGCCGGCGGCAGCGACCGGGACCCCGGCATCACCCGGGCCGCCGCCGCCCTCGAACTGCTCCAGGCGAGTGCGCTCGTCCACGACGACCTGATGGACCGCAGCGACACCCGCCGCGGCCTGCCCTCCGTGCACCGCCGCTTCGAGGCGCTGCACCGCAGCAGCGGCTGGCGGGGAGACCGCGAACAGTACGGCGCCTCCGCGGCCGTACTGCTCGGCGACCTGCTGCTGATCTGGTGCGACGAGCTGTTCAACGACTGCGGCCTGCCGCCGCAGGCCGTCCGGGCCGCCAAGCCCGGCTTCGACCTGATGCGCACCGAGGTCATGGTCGGCCAGTACCTCGACGTCCTCGAACCGGTGGCCGGCGACTCCGCCGACCCCGACGCCCTCGACCGGGCCCGGACCGTCCTGCACTACAAGTCCGCGAAGTACACCATCGAGCGCCCGCTCCAGGTCGGCGCCGTCCTCGCCGGGGCCGGCCCCGAGCTGGTCGCCGCCTACGCCGCCTTCGGCCTGCCGCTCGGCGAGGCCTTCCAGCTCCGCGACGACCTGCTCGGAGTCTTCGGCGACCCCGCGGTCACCGGGAAGCCGGCCGGCGACGACCTGCGCGAGGGCAAGCGGACACTGCTGGTCGCCCACGCCATGCGGGGCCTTCCCGCGGCGGACGCGCGGCACCTGGACGAGCGGCTCGGCGCGGCGGACCTGACGGCCGAGGAGGTGCCGGTGCTGCGGGCGCTGGTCGAGCGCAGCGGGGCGGCGGATCTGGTGGAGAAGCGGATCGACGAGCTGATGCGGGAGTCCCTGTCCGCCCTCGACGCCGCCCCCCTCGCCCCCGGCCCCACCCGCACCGTCCTCCTCTCCCTCGCCGAAGCCGCCACCACCCGCAAGTACTAAGCCCCCGGGGGGCACCCAAAGGGGCGCGAGGAACTGCGCGAGATCGGAAGCGGATCACCGTTCCGCCGGGGTCGGTGGGCGAGTTGCAGGTGGTGCCCTGCCGTTTCGCGCAGTTCCCCGCGCCCCTGAAATAGGCGCGGCGTCGCCGAGCGCAGCCGGGCTAGCGGTTGCGGAGGCGGCGGGCGAGTTCGGCGGCTGCTGCGCCCGGGTCGTCGGCTGCCGTGATGGCGCGGACGACGACCACTCGGTCGGCGCCGGCGGCGAGGACCTCGTCCAGGTTGGTGAGGTCGATGCCGCCGATGGCGAACCACGGCCGGTCGGTCGGCTGCTTCGCCGCGTACGAGACCAGGGAGAGCCCCGGCGCGTGACGGCCGGGCTTGGTGGGGGTGGGCCAGACCGGGCCGGTGCAGAAGTAGTCGACGCCGGCCTCGGTCAGTGCGGTGTCGACCTCGGACTCGGCGTGGCAGGAGCGGCCGATCAGCACGTCGGGCCCGAGGATCGCCCGCGCCGCCGGCACCGGCAGGTCGTCCTGCCCGAGGTGCAGCACCTGCGGCCGGGCCGCGTGCGCCACGTCGGCACGGTCGTTGACCGAGAAGAGCTTGCCGTGGCGGCGGGCCGCGTCGGCGAAGACCTCCAGGTACTCCAGCTCCTGCCTGGCCTCCAGCCCCTTGTCCCGCAGCTGGACGATGTCCACCCCGCCGGCCAGCACCGCGTCCAGGAACTCGGGCAGGTCGCCCTGCTCGCGGCGGGCGTCGGTGCACAGGTAGAGCCGGGCGTCCGCCAGCGCGGTGCGGGCGGCGGCCGTCACAGCAGCATCGCCTGGGCGCGGCGCTTCACCTCGGTGCCCCGGTTCTCCCGCAGCGCCTGGATCGGGCTGCCGGGCAGCGACGGGTCCTCGGTGAACATCCACTCGAGGATCTCCTCGTCGTTGAGCCCGCAGTCGCGCAGCACGGTCAACGTCCCGACCAGGTGCTTCACCGGTCCGGTGGGCTCGATGAAGTCGGCGGGCACCTGCAGCGAGTTGTTCTCGCCACGGCGGACGGCCAGCAGGGTCCGGTTCCTCACCTGGTCCCGGACCTCGGTGATCTGCACCCCCCACAGCTCCGAGATGTCGGGCAGGTAGAGCCACGCGGGGACAAGGGCTTCAATCTTGGGATCAATCTTGCTCACGCCCCCAGCCTGCCACCTCCCGAGGCCCCCGCGCACCACCTCTCGGTCAGGCCCCCGGTCCGGCGGCCGCCGCCTTGAGCTGGACGGACGGGTCCGCGGCCAGGGCGCGGTCGAGCACCACCCCCCGGTCGATCAGCCGCTTGGCCTGGTTGAGGTCGCGCGGGCGGTCCACCGACAGGGCCGCGACCAGCGCTCCCTGACGCAGCCACAGCACCGACCAGGACGCCTCCTCGGGCGAGCCGCGGTGGATCAGCTCGTCGGCACCGGCGTGCCGGCCGGCGTACTGGACCATGCGCCCGAACTGCTCGGACCAGAAGTACGGCACCGGGTCGTAGGGGACGTCCGCGCCGAGCATCGCGGCGGCCGCGGCGCCGCCGGACTGCAGCGCGTGGTCCCAGTGCTGGACGGCCAGCCGGGCGCCGGAGCGGGCCGAGGGGTAGGAGACGCAGTCGCCCGCCGCCCAGACGCCGGGGGCGGTGGTGCGCAGCCGGTCGTCGACCAGGATCGCGCCGGCGGGGTCGAGCTCCACCGCGGACCCGGCCAGCCAGCCGGTGGCGGGGCGGGCACCGATGCCGACCAGCAGTTCGTCGGCGGCCAGCCGGGTGCCGTCGGTGAGCACCACCGCCGCGGGCTCGGCCGCCAGGACGCCGACCCCGCAGCGCAGGTCGACCCCGGCGGCGGCGTACCAGCCGGCCATCGCCGCGCCGACGGGTTCGGGCAGCGCGCCGGCCAGCGGCGCCGGTCCCGCCTCGACCACGGTCACCTCGCAGCCGAGCTGCCGGGCCACCGTCGCGGTCTCCGCGCCGATCCAGCCGGCCCCGGCCAGCACCAGCCGCAGGCCCGGGCGCAGCCGGTCCCGCAGCGCGAGCGCGTCGTCCAGGGTGCGCAGCAGGCGGGCGCCGGGCGCGCCGGGCAGCGGGCGGGGTGCGGCGCCGGTGGCGATCAGCAGGCCGTCGTACGGGAGCTCGCCGCCGTCGGTGTGCAGCACCCCGGGGTGGAGGGCGAGGGCGCGGCGGCCGGGCAGCAGGTCGATGCCGAGGTGGTCCCAGTCGATGTCGAAGGCGGTGCTGTCGGCCTGGCCGAGCAGCACGTTCTTGGAGAGCGGCGGCCGGTCGTAGGGGCGGTGCGGCTCGTCGCCGAGCAGCGAGATCCGGCCCTCCCAGCCTCCGCGCCGCAGGCCCAGGGCGGCCTGTGCGCCCGCCATGCCCGCCCCGACCACGACCACTCGTCCGGTTCTCTTCAGTTCGACCACCGGGTCAGCCTATCCAGCGGGGTGTCCACCCTCCGTACGCACCTTCGGGATGGGCGGCGCCCGGCGTTATGGTGGACGGGCACCTCACACGGGAGCCCGGTGCACCGGGCTGAGAGGCGGGCTGGTGCGGCCTGCGACCGTCCGAACCTGATCCGGGTCATGCCGGCGAAGGGAGTTACCGACTTTGGCACGGACATCTGTGGCCGGGACGCCGTCGGCGCGCACGCCCGACGTGCTGGTGATCGGCGGCGGGATCATCGGCCTGGGCGTGGCCTGGCGGACGGCGCAGCGCGGACTGGCGGTGGCGGTCGTCGACCCGGCGCCGGGCGGCGGGGCGGCGCAGGTCGCGGCCGGGATGCTGGCGCCGGTCACGGAGCTGCAGTACGGCGAGGAGCCGCTGCTGCGCCTCGGGATGGCGTCCAACGAGCGGTACGCCGGCTTCACGGCGGAGCTGACCGCCGCCACCGGCCTGGACACCGGCTACCGGCGGACCGGCACGCTGGCGGTGGCGCTGGACTCCGACGACCGCGAGGAGCTGCGCGAGCTGCTCGCCTTCCACCAGCGGCTCGGCCTGGAGTCGCACTGGCTGACCGGCCGCGAGTGCCGCAAGCTCGAGCCGATGCTGGCCCCGGGGGTGCGCGGCGGCCTCCAGGTGACGGGCGATCACCAGGTGGACGGCCGGCGGCTGGCGAAGGCCCTGCTGGCCGCGTGCGAACGCGAGGGCGTGGTGCTGCACCGGTCCGAGGCCGCCGCGCTGCTGGTCGAGGACGGCCGGGCCACCGGGGTCCGGCTGGCCGACGGCTCCTGGCTCACCGCCGGGCAGCTGGTGCTGGCGGCGGGCTGCCGCAGCCACCTGCTGCCGGGCCTGCCCGCCGGGGTGCTGCCGCCGGTGCGCCCGGTCAAGGGCCAGGTGCTGCGGCTGCGGATCCCAGAGCCGTACGCGCCGTTCCTGTCCCGCAACGTGCGGGCCGTGGTGCGCGGGCAGCACATCTACCTGGTGCCGCGGGCCGACGGCGAGCTGGTGATCGGGGCGACCAGCGAGGAGCTGGGCCACGACACCACCGTCACCGCCGGCGGGGTGTACGAGCTGCTGCGCGACGCCCACGAGCTGATCCCCGGCATCACCGAGCTGCCGCTGGCGGAGACCGGTGCCGGGCTGCGGCCCGGCTCGCCCGACAACGCCCCGCTGCTCGGCCCGACCGCGCTGCCCGGCCTCACCGCCGCCACCGGCCACTACCGCAACGGCGTGCTGCTCACCCCGGTGACCGCCGATCTGATCGCCGAGCAGCTGGCCACCGGTGTGCTGCCCGAACTCGCCGCCCCCTTCTCCCCCAGCCGCTTCACCGCAGAGGTCCCGTCATGAACCAGATTCCGCTCACCGTCAACGGCGAGCCCCGCGAGCTGCCCGCCTCGACCACGCTGGCCGAGGTGGTGGCCCAGCTGAGCAAGGCGCCCTCGGGGGTGGCCGCGGCGCTCAACGAGACGGTGGTGCCGCGCGGGTCGTGGCCCGCGACGGTGCTGAGCGCCGGCGACCGGGTGGAGATCCTCACCGCCGTCCAGGGCGGCTGAGCACCGTGGCGGACGACGTTCTCACCATCGCCGGGACGGCCTTCACCTCCCGGCTGATCATGGGCACCGGCGGCGCCCCCAGCCTGGACGTGCTGGAGCAGGCGCTGCTGGTCTCCGGGACCGAACTGACCACGGTCGCGATGCGCCGCGTCGACCCCGGCACCCAGGGGTCGGTGCTCGACGTGCTGACCCGCAACGGCATCCGGGTGCTGCCCAACACGGCCGGCTGCTTCACCGCCGGGGAGGCGGTGCTGACCGCCCGGCTGGCCCGCGAGGCGCTCGGCACCGACTGGGTGAAGCTGGAGGTGATCGCGGACGAGCGGACCCTGCTGCCCGACCCGATCGAGCTGCTGGACGCCGCCGAGACCCTGGTCGACGACGGCTTCACGGTGCTGCCGTACACCAACGACGACCCGGTGCTGGCCCGCAAGCTGGAGGACGTGGGCTGCGCGGCGATCATGCCGCTGGGCTCGCCGATCGGCTCCGGCCTCGGGATCCGCAACCCGCACAACTTCCAGCTGATCGTGGAGAACGCGGGCGTCCCGGTGGTGCTGGACGCGGGCGCCGGCACCGCCTCCGACGTGGCACTGGCGATGGAGCTGGGCTGCGCCGCGGTGATGCTGGCCTCCGCGGTGACCCGGGCCCAGGACCCGGTGCTGATGGCCGAGGCGATGCGCCGGGGCGTGGAGGCCGGGCGGCTCGCCCACCGGGCCGGGCGGATCCCGCGCCGGTTCCACGCCGAGGCCTCCTCGGCGATGGCCGGCCGGGCCGAACTGGACGTGCGGGAGCGCCCGGCGTTCTGACCGGGTCTCAACTTCGGCACAGACCGGCCCGTGACGGGCGGGCCCCGGGCCCGCCCGGGGCCTGCGCCTCTACACTCCTCTGGTGGACATGACGCTGCGCGACCCCCTGATCGGAACGCTGCTCGACGGCCGGTACCGGATCGAGCAGCGGGTCGCCTCCGGTGGGATGTCCACGGTCTACCGGGGGCTGGACACCCGGCTGGACCGGGTGGTGGCGCTGAAGGTGATGCACCCGTCGCTGGTCGGCGACAGCGACTTCACGGCCCGGTTCATCCGCGAGGCCAAGGCCATCGCCCGGCTGGCCCACCCCAACGTGGTCAACGTCTTCGACCAGGGCGCCGACGGCCAGACCGTCTTCCTGGCGATGGAGTACGTGCCCGGCTCCAACCTGCGGGACGTGCTGCGCGACCGGGGCGCGCTGTCGGTGCGGGCCGCGCTGGACGTGATGGAGCCGATCCTGGCCGCACTCGGCGCCGCCCACCGGGCCGGCCTGGTGCACCGGGACATCAAGCCGGAGAACGTCCTGATCACCGAGGGCGGCATGGTCAAGGTCGCCGACTTCGGCCTGGTCCGGCTGCTCTCCGGGGCCGGCGGCGAGGTCACCAGCACCACCGAGGCGGGCACCGTGCTCGGCACCGTCTCGTACCTGGCGCCGGAGCAGATCCGGCAGGCCCCGACCGACCAGCGGGTCGACGTGTACGCGGCCGGCATCCTGCTGTACGAGCTGCTCACCGGCACCAAGCCGCACTCCGGCGAGCACCCCGCCCAGGTGATGTACCAGCACCTGCACGAGCGGGTCCCGGCGCCCTCGCTGTCCGCCCCGGCGGTGGGCCCGGAGCTGGACGCGATAGTGGCCGCCGCGACCGCCCAGGACCCCGAGGCCCGGCCGTGGGACGCGGTGGAGCTGCTGGCCACCCTGCAGCGGGCCCGGCGCACGCTGAGCCAGGCCCAGCTGGACGCCGAACCGCCGGCCTCCTCCCGGCTGACCCCGCAGTACTCGACCGGCGAGGTCACCTCGGTGATCTCGCCGCCGGTGGAGCGGACCAGCGTGCTGGAGGTGCCGCCGGACCTGCTGCCGCCGCGCCCGCCGGTGGACGAGCCCGCCTCGCACCACACCGTTCAGCTGCGCCGGGTCCGCCCGCCGCGCCCGCGCCGCTCGCGCAAGCCGTTCGTCTGGGCGGGCGTGATCGCGGCCCTGCTGGCGGCCGTCGGCCTGACTACCTACCTGCTGTCGGGCGCGGTGTACACCACGGTGCCCGCCGTGCTGGGGCAGTCCCAGGCGCAGGCCCAGGCGACGCTCGACAAGGCCGGGCTGCACGGCACGTACGTCCAGGAGTTCAGCGAGTCGGTGCAGGCCGGGCAGGTGATCTCGACCGACCCCGGGGTCGGGCAGCGGGCCCGCAAGAGCGACTCGGTGCGGGTCGTGCTCTCCCGGGGCCCGGAGCGGGTCCAGGTGCCGGAGATCGCCGGCAAGCCGCTGGAGGCGGCGCGCAAGGCGCTCACCGACGCCCGGCTGACCCCGGGCACGGTGACCGAGGCGTTCGACGACGCGGTGCCCAAGGGTTCGGTGATCAGTGCCTCCCCGGCGGCGGGCGGGCAGCTCGCGGTGGGTGCGCCGGTGGCGCTGGTGGTCAGCAAGGGCCAGGTCCCGGTGCCGAACGTGGTCGGGATGGACAAGGACGCGGCCACCAAGGCGCTCACCGATGCCGGGTTCAAGGTGCAGACCGCGGGCCTCAACCTGTTCGGTACCGGCAAGGTCTCCTCGCAGACCCCGCCGGCCGGCCAGCCCCGCCCGCAGGGCACCGTGGTGACGATCTCCTTCAGCCTGTTCTAGGCCGCGCTGTTCTAGGCCGCGCGGCCGGGGAGCGGGCTCAGCGCAGCGGCCCGTCGCCGGGCTCCTCCTGGTACGAGTAGCGCTGCTCGGCCCAGGGGTCGGCGAGGTTGTGGTAGCCGCGCTCCTCCCAGAAGCCGCGCCGGTCGGCCCGCATGTACTCGACCGCGCGGACCCACTTGGGCCCCTTCCAGGCGTACAGGTGCGGCACCACCAGCCGGACCGGGAAGCCGTGCTCCAGGGTGAGCGGCTCGTCGTTGTGGTGGGTGGCGAAGACGGTGCCGGGGTCGGCGAAGTCGGCCAGCCGCAGGTTGGCACTGTACCCGTACTCGGCCCAGACCATCACATGGGTGACGCCGGCGGCCGGCGGGACCAGGTCGAGGACGGTCTTGGCGGCGACCCCGCCCCACTCGTTGCCGAGCATCGAGAAGCGGGTCACGCAGTGCAGGTCGCCGCGGACGGTGACCCGGGGCAGGGCGTGGAAGGCGGTGAAGTCCCAGCTGTGCTTCTCGGCGGAGGCGGTCGCGCCGAACACCTGGAAGTCCCAGCTCTGCGGTTTGAAGCGGGGCACCGGTCCGTAGTGCAGCACCGGCCAGCCGCGCTGCAGCCGCTGGCCCGGGGGGATCCGCGGGTCAGACGGCTGAGGCTGTTCCGGTTGGTGCTGACCCATCTCTCCATGGTGACAGACGGCGGGCGCCGCACCTCGCGCGCCCCTCGCGCACGCCCCCCCGATTGGCTGATATCGGACAATACGACACATGTCCGAGTGAGTGTGAACTTACTGGAATTACCGGCCGCAAGGGTGCCACGATGCCACCAACCGCGGTAGCGCGTGCGACGCATGGGACAAGGAAGGCACCGCCATGAAGGGCGACCCCGAGGTCATCGAATTCCTCAACGAGCAGCTCACCGCCGAGCTGACCGCGATCAACCAGTACTTCCTGCACGCGAAGATGCAGGAGAACAACGGCTGGACCAAGCTCGCCAAGTACACCCGGCACGAGTCCTTCGACGAGATGAAGCACGCCGAGACGCTCACCGACCGGATCCTGTTCCTCGACGGCCTGCCCAACTACCAGCGGCTGTTCCACGTCCGGATCGGGCAGACCGTGAAGGAGATGTTCGAGGCCGACCGGCAGGTCGAGGTCGAGGCGATCGACCGGCTGCGCCGGGGCATCGTGGTGATGCGCGCCAAGAACGACGTCACCTCGGCCAACATCTTCGAGGACATCCTGGCCGACGAGGAACACCACATCGACTACCTCGACACCCAGCTCGAACTGCTGGAGAAGCTCGGCGAGCCGCTCTACCTGGCCCAGCTGATCGAGCAGCCGGAGTCCTGACCCGCCCCCGCCCCTAGGGCGCTACGCCGCCAGCGGCGCGGAGTCCGGCTCGGCGAGCCCCAGCCGGGCCGCCAGCCTGGATGTCGGGCACGGGCGCGCACCGTGCTCCCCGAGCAGGGCCTGGATCCGCCGCACGCAGGAACCGCAGTCGGTGCCGGCCTTGCAGCCCTTGGCGATCTGGCGCGGAGTGACGGCGCCGGCCTCGATCTCGTCCTTCACCTGGGCCTCGGTGACCGCATGGCACATGCAGACGTACATCGCGGTCTCTCCCGGTGGTGCTGGCGGTGCTGGACGGTGCCGACGGTACGGCGAGCAAGATCAGCAAAGCCTTGCCTTACCTCGCTAAGCCTTACCTTACCCGGCGATCGGTGCAGGAAAAAGCCCCTCCCCGCTCGGATCGTCCGAGCGGGGAGGGGCCTTCGTCACACCGGCGCGCCCTGGCGCCGTCGGCAGGCTCAGTGGCTGCGGTACATCTCCGCCACCAGGAACGCCAGGTCCAGCGACTGGCTGCGGTTGAGCCGCGGGTCGCAGGCCGTCTCGTAGCGCTGGTGCAGGTCGTCCTCGAACACCTCGTCGCCGCCGCCGACGCACTCGGTGACGTCGTCACCGGTCAGCTCGACGTGGATGCCGCCCGGGTGGGTGCCGAGCGCGCGGTGCACCTCAAAGAAGCCCTTGACCTCGTCGAGCACGTCGTCGAAGCGGCGGGTCTTGTGGCCGGTCTCGGCCTCGTAGGTGTTGCCGTGCATCGGGTCGCAGATCCAGACCACCTGGGCACCGGTGGCGGTGACCTTCTCGACCAGGTCGGGCAGGTGATCGCGGACCTTGCCCGCACCCATCCGGGTGATGAAGGTGAGGCGGCCCGGCTCGCGGTCCGGGTCGAGGCGGTCGATCAGGGTGAGCGCCTCGTCGACCGTGGTGGTCGGGCCGAGCTTGACCCCGATCGGGTTGCGGATCTTCGAGGCGAACTCGATGTGCGCGTGGTCCAGCTGCCTGGTCCGCTCGCCGATCCAGACCATGTGGCCGGAGACGTCGTACAGGTGGCCGGTGCGCGAGTCCGTCCGGGTCAGGGCGGTCTCGTAGTCCAGGATCAGCGCCTCGTGCGAGGAGAAGAACTCGACCGTCTTGAACTCCTCGGGGGCGACCCCGCAGGCGTTCATGAAGGCCAGCGCGTTGTCGATCTCGCGGGCCAGCTTCTCGTACCGCTGCCCGGCCGGCGAGTTGCGCACGAAGTCCTGGTTCCAGGCGTGCACCTGGCGCAGGTCGGCGTAGCCACCGGTGGTGAAGGCACGGACCAGGTTGAGCGTCGCCGCGGACGCGTTGTACATCCGCTTCAGGCGCTCCGGGTCCGGGATCCGGGACTCCGGGGTGAACTCGAAGCCGTTCACCGAGTCGCCGCGGTAGACCGGCAGGGTCACACCGTCGCGGGTCTCGGTCGACTTGGAGCGGGGCTTGGAGTACTGCCCGGCGATCCGGCCGACCTTCACGACCGGCACCGAGGCCGCGTACGTGAGCACGGCGGCCATCTGCAGCAGGGTCTTCAGCTTGTTGCGGATCTGCTCGGCCGAGACCCCGTCGAACGCCTCGGCGCAGTCACCGCCCTGCAGCAGGAAGGCCTCACCGCGCGCGACGGCACCGAGCCTGGCGCGCAGCTGGTCGCACTCGCCGGCGAAGACGAGCGGCGGATACGAGGCGAGGTCCGCAAGGGTCTTGCGCAGTGCCTCTTGGTCCGGCCATTCAGGCTGCTGCGCCGCGGGCAGGGACTGCCAGGAGTGGCCAGTCCTCGATGTCTCAGTCGTCACGGTCACAGGATCAAGGCTACGGGGTGCGACAACCGGATTGTGACGACCGACCGCTGGGTGAGACATCTGCTGGACATTTCGGTGATCGGGTTCACACCCCCGGCCCATCGGTTACGCTCGTGCCCATGAACGCGCCGCACACCCTCTGCTGGTGGTGGACCAACCCCTCGGGTGGTCCACGAATCGCGCGTCCCTGAGACGACACGACGGCCGCCCCCCGGGGCGGCCGTCGGCGTATCGAGGCTCTGACGGCCCTCCCGGACAGCGGACCGGAGCACAGCTCCCCGCCCACCCTCCCGGAAGGACAGCCGCACCCGTGACCACCACCGGCCCCGCCGCCCTGCTCGCCCGTCTCACCTCCCCCGGCGCCCCCGCCTTCGCGGTGCTGCACCGCCGCACCCCCAGGCTCGCGCCGGACACCGTCGAGGTACTGCTGGGCACCGTCGGCAGCCACGACACGCTGGCCGACCTGCCGGTGCGCACCGGCCTGCCCGCCGACGGGCCGCGCCACGACCTGCTCGCCCTGGTCCCGTACCGGCAGATCCGCGAACGCGGCTTCGAGGTGCACGACGACGCCACCCCGCTGCAGGCGCTCGCCGTCGAGGAGCAGTACGCCTTCCCGCTGGCCGACCTGCTCGCCGCGCTGCCGCAGCAGCCGGTCCGGCTGGAGGGCGGCGGCTTCGACATCGACGACGAGGAGTACGCCGGCATCGTCCGCCGGGTGATCGAGGACGAGATCGGCAACGGCGAGGGCGCCAACTTCGTCATCCGGCGCGACTTCCGCGCCCGCCTCGACGGCTTCACCACCGGCACCGCGCTCACGCTGCTGCGCCGGCTGCTGGAGCAGGAGCGCGGCGCGTACTGGACCTTCCTGGTGCACACCGGCGACCGGGTGCTGGTCGGCGCCTCGCCGGAGGTCCACGTCCGGCAGTCCGGCGGCACGGTGGTGATGAACCCGATCTCCGGCACCTACCGCTATCCGGCCGGCGGCTCCGACCTCGACTCGCTGCTCGCCTTCCTGCACGACCCCAAGGAGCTGGAGGAACTCACCATGGTGGTCGACGAGGAGCTCAAGATGATGTGCACCGTCGGCGACCTCGGCGGCCAGGTGCTCGGCCCCCGGCTCAAGGAGATGGCGCACCTCGCGCACACCGAGTACGAGCTGCGCGGGCGCACCTCGCTGGACGTCCGGGAGGTGCTGAAGGAGACCATGTTCGCGGCCACCGTCACCGGCAGCCCGGTGCAGAACGCCACCCGGGTGATCAAGCGGTACGAGCACGGCGGGCGCGGCTACTACTCCGGTGCGCTGGCCCTGATCGGCCGCGGCGCCAGCGGCGGACAGCAGCTGGACTCCCCGATCTGCATCCGGACCGCGGACGTCGACCCCGCCACCGGCGAGCTGGTGGTCCGGGTCGGCGCGACCCTGGTCCGGCACTCCGACCCGTACTCCGAGGTGGCCGAGACCCACGCCAAGGCTGCGGGGGTGCTCGCCGCGATCGGCGCCCGCCCGGGGCCGGCGCGCAGCGGCGGCACGGTCGACGGCGGTGGCGGCGCGGCCGGCGGAGGGGCCCGCCGACTGGCCGACGACCACCGGGTGCAGGCCGCGCTGGACGCCCGGCGCGCCGGGCTGGCGCCGTTCTGGCTGCGGATGCAGCAGCCCGCCGCGCCCGTGGAGGGTCCGCACACCCTGGTGGTGGACGGCGAGGACACCTTCACCTCGATGCTCTCCCACCTGCTCGGCTCGCTCGGCCACCGGGTCACCGTGCTCCGGTACGACACCCCGGGCCTGCGCGCGCTGGCGGCCGCGCACCGCGGCCCGCTGGTGCTCGGCCCCGGACCGGGCGACCCCGCGGACCCGGCCGACCCCAAGATGGCGCTGCTGCGGCCGATCGCCGCCGACGCGCTGGCCGCCGCCCGCTCCGGCAGCCGCGGCGCGCCACTGCTCGCGGTCTGCCTCAGCCACCAGCTGATCGCCCATCAGCTCGGCCTGCCACTGGTCCGCAAGGGCGTCCCCTACCAGGGGGCCCAGGAGAGCATCGACCTGTTCGGCACCCGGCGCACCGTCGGCTTCTACAGTACCTTCACCGCCCGCTGCACCGACGCCGAGGCGGCCCGCCTCGCGCTGGACTCCGTCGAGCTCTCCCGCGACCCGCTGACCGGCGACGTCCACGCGCTGCGCGGCCCGGGCTTCGCCACCCTCCAGTTCCACCCGGAGTCGGTCCTCACCCGCGAGGGCGTCGACATCGTCGCGGGACTGCTGCGGGCGGGAGCCGGCGTGGCCACCGGCTGATAATCCGTCAAGAATCTTCTCGGGATGCGACATTGGCGAGAGTCGCCAATGCCGCCGCCTTCACTCGCCAAATGTGACACCGAGTCGCACATTGCCGAGAATTTGACCACAGTTGACCACCTCTTTGACCTATTTGGCACATCTCGCCACCCTTGATCCAATACAGACTGTCACGCTCAGCAATACCGCTTTGACACCCAGTTCGGCCGTCGGCGAAGCTCCACGAGCCTGCATTAAAAGATCTTAAGAATTTGGAACTGGGGCACAGTGGCACATACAGAGTGGAGGCGGTCCGCACGCAGCTGGCTGGCCGCCGCGGTGGCCGTAGGGGCACTCGTCGGTGCGGGGAACACTCCGGCGGTGGCGGCAACGGCCGCCGCCGGGGCTCCCGCCAACCCGGCGCCGTCGGGGCCGGCCAAGGACAGCTCACCACCACGTCAGAGCTTCTCAAGGTGAACCGAATGCACCCAAAGACCAATCTTTCACTCCTGGTGGCCGCCCTCGCCACTGTCTTCGCAAGCTGCGCTTGCGACCCGATCGGCCAGAAGGCCGAAGCTCCGGTCTGTGCGAATTCCGTCCCTGACACGGCAGCGGCACTGTACTCAGTGCGGGGTCCGGCCGGGGTTGGGTCGATGACGTTCTGCGAAGCGGTGGTGTCGGGGGACAAGCAGGCGGTCCTGGAATTCGAGGCGACGCCCGACATCACCACTGGATTCCTTACTTCTGTCGGGATGGATCGGGAGAAGTTCCAGCGGGACGAAGCCGGGCCGGCCGCGCTGCGCTCCACCGACACGCCGCTCACGATGCACTTCCACGATCCCGCGAACTTCACCATGGCGCCCCATGCGGTCGAGCCGACGGTCGGCCAGTGCCTGGTCGACTACGTGGTCGTGCTGGAGGACCTCGGACCGAAGGAGGGTGTTCACATGGCCATGACCTGCACGACCTGACCCGGTGACGGGTTGGCCGCGCCCGGACCGCGATTTCCCGGTCCGGGCGCGGCCGTCCGCGGTCAGCGCAGGTCGTCGTCCAGCCCCTGTTCGATGGCGTAGCGGACCAGTTCGACGCGGTTGTGGAGCTGGAGCTTGCCGAGGGTGTTCTGGACGTGGTTCTGCACGGTGCGGTGCGAGAGCACCAGCCGCTCGGCGATCTGACGGTACGACAGGCCCTTGGCCACCAGCCGCAGGACCTCGGTCTCCCGGGCGGTCAGCTGCGGGGCCGCGGGCGAGGCCGGGGCGGCCGGCTCGGCGGCCAGGCGGCGGAACTCGCCGAGGACCAGGCCGGCCAGGCCCGGGGTGAAGACCGGGTCGCCGGCGGCGGTGCGGCGGACGGCGTCGATCAGTTCCTCGCGGCCGGCGGACTTCACCAGGTACCCGGTCGCGCCGGACTTCACGGCCTCCAGCACGTCGGCGTGCTCGCCGCTGGCCGAGAGGACCAGCACCCGCAGCGCCGGGTCGTGCCCCACCACCTGGCGGCACACCTCCACCCCGGGCAGGCTCGGCAGGTTGAGGTCGAGCACCAGCACCTGCGGCTGCGCCGCGCGGGCGCGCCGGACCGCCTCCTCGCCGTCGCCGGCGGTGGCGACCAGCGCGAACCCGGCCTCCGCGAGGTCCCGGGAGACCGCCTCCCGCCACATCGGATGGTCGTCGACCACCATCACCCGTACCGGTGGCTGCTGCTGGTCCGACATCAGTTCCCCTTCCTGGGCACCCGGAGTTCCACCTCCAGGCCCTCCCCCGGTGCCGAGTACAGCTCGGCGCTGCCCCCGAGGTCCAGCAGCCGTCCGCGGATCGACTGCGAGACGCCCATCCGCCCGGCCCGTTCGGCCTCGGCGAGGCGGCCCGCCAGCAGGCCGGGGCCGTCGTCGCGGACCGAGACGGTGACCGCGTCGGGCTCGTCCTCGACCAGGATCCAGGCCCGCGCGGCGGGGCCCGCGTGCTTGCGGACGTTGTCGACGGCGGCGCCGACCGCGGCGGCGAGTTCCCCGGCCACCGGACCGGGCAGCAGCACCGCCGTACCGGGGGCCGAGACGGTGATCCGCTCGTCCGCGTACGGTGCGAGGAGCTGCCGCAGGTCGAGTTCGGCGGCGGCGGTGCCGGCCGCGGGCAGCGGGGCGCCGCTCATCAGGGCGCGCAGGGCGCGTTCCTGCTCGCCGGCCAGCCGGCCGAGCTCGCCCAGGCCGCCCGGGCCGGCCGGGTCGGCCGGGTCGGCCGGGTCGGCCCGGTCGCCCTGGCGCTGGACCAGGGCGAGCACCTGTAGCACGCCGTCGTGGATGTCCCTGGCGAGCCGTTCGCGTTCCCGGGTGGCGGCCTCGACCTGTAGGGCCCGGGTGAGGACGGCCTCGCTGGCGCGGGCGAGTTCGATCACGTAGCCGACGGCGCAGCCGGCCATCAGCAGCAGCACGATGTTGTGCAAGTTGTCCGGGGTGACGCCGCCGTGGCCGCCGATGTTGGCGAGGCCGATCACCGTGGCGAAGAGCGCGGCGGGCCGCCAGCCCCCCTTGCAGGCGGCGCCGAGGACGGTGCCGCAGGCCCAGATGGTGGGCAGGGTGAGCGCGCCGGCCCGGATCCGCTCCGGAGTGTCGACGTAGCCGCTGAGCAGGACGCCGGTGACCACCACCGCGAGATCGGTGCCGAGCACCGCCCAGGTGCAGCGCAGCGGGTTGGCGAAGGCCCGGGAGGTGGCGAGCGTCCAGAGGGTGAGCGCGCCGAGGTAGATCCAGCCGGCCACCGGGTGCCGGACGTCCAGGTACGCGTTGAAGAACCGCACCACCGCGTACGCCAGGGCCATCACCCGGAAGTAGGAGATGGCCCGCCAGAGCGGGAGTTCGACGGACATCCCGCCGGCGCCGAGGCTGCCGCGCAGGGGCGCGGCGAGCGCCCGGGCGACACCGACCGGGCCGGACAGGCCGACCGGACCGGCCGGGCCCGGCAGGTCGACCGGGTCGGACGGGCCGACCGCGGCCCGGGTGTCCGGTGCGTCCTGCCGGACCGGCACCGGGCCGGAGGAGTCCAGCTCCGCCATCTCCCCCCCTGCTCCCGGGCTACTTGCCGCCGGTCTCGTCCCGATGGTCGGCGGCGCCCTCGGTGGCGGCGGTCCCGGCGGCGTCGGCCTCCGAGGCTGCGGTCTCGGCGGCGGCCTCGGCGGCGGCCTTCTCGGCCTCCTTCTCCGCCTTCTGGGCGGCCTTGTGCTCCGCGGCCTCGGCCTTCTGGACGGCCTTGCGCTCGGCGTCGGCGCGCTTCTTGTCCTCGGTGAGCTGCCGCTTGGCCGCCGTCGCGTAGATGTCGACGTACTCCTGGCCGGAGAGCCGCATGATCTCGTACATCACCTCGTCCGTCACCGAACGCAGGATGAAGCGGTCGTTCTCCATGCCCTGGTAGCGGGAGAAGTCCAGCGGGCGGCCGATCCGGATGCCGGGGCGGATGCCGAAGTTGGGGACCACCTGGCCGGGCGGCTGCACCTTCTCGGTGTTGATCATCGCGACCGGGATCACCGGCGCACCGGTGGCCAGCGCGACCCGGGCGAGGCCACCGACCTTGCCGCGGTACAGCTTGCCGTCGGGCGAGCGGGTGCCCTCGGGGTAGACCCCGAAGACCTCGCCGCGCTCGATCACCGCGATGCCGCTGCGGATCGCCGCCTCGCCCGCGCCGCGGGCGCCGGAGCGGTCCACCGGGAGCTGGCCGACGCCCTTGAAGAAGGCCGCGGTGAGCCGGCCCTTGAGGCCGGGGGTGGTGAAGTACTCCGCCTTCGCGATGAAGGTGACCCGGCGCTTGAGCAGCGCGGGCAGGAAGAAGGAGTCGGAGAAGGAGAGGTGGTTGCTGGCGAGGATCGCGGGCCCCTCGTCGGGGATGTTCTCCTCGCCCTCCATCCAGGGCCGGAAGAAGATCCGCAGCAGCGGTGCGACGATCATCTTCATCAGTCGGTAGAACAACCCGGGCCTCCTGTTATGCGGACCGGTCGATCCTAATGCCCCCGGGTGTCGGCTCAGTACCGGCGGGGCCGTCGGAGCGGCCCGGGCGGGCGGCACGGGCACGGGGACACCGGCGCGGGGACACGGGCGGGCGGGGCGGCCGGAAGGTTTCGCGCGGCCCCGGCGTTGCCCCTGACGTCCCCGGTGCCCGGCGCCGGGTACGCCCTGTACGGGGCCGCCCGGTCGTGGGACGATCGGCCGACCTCCGTCCCCCGCCCACGAAGGAGTCCGCAGATGCCGTCACCGCTGCCCGGTGCCGAACCCTTCCGCCACCAGGGCGGCCCGGTCGGAGTCCTGCTCGTGCACGGCTTCACCGGCTCACCGCAGTCGATGCGCCCGTGGGCCGAGCACCTCGCGGCGGCCGGCCTGACCGTGTCGGTACCGCTGCTGCCTGGCCACGGCACCCGCTGGCAGGACATGCAGCTGACCCGCTGGGAGGACTGGTACGCCGAGGCCGAGCGGGAGTTGGCAGGGCTGCTCGAGGAGTGCGAGCAGGTCTTCGTCTGCGCGCTCTCGATGGGCGGCGCGCTGGCGCTGCGGCTGGCCTCCCGGCACCGGTCGAAGATCTCCGGGCTGGTGCTCGTCAACCCGTCCGTGCGCTCGGACAACCCCGCGAGTGTGCTGTTGCCGGTGCTGCGTCACGTGGTGCCGAGCCTGCCCGGGGTGGCCAACGACATCGCCCTGGAGGGCTCCACCGAGCTCGGCTACGACCGGACCCCGCTGCACGCCGCCTGGTCGCTGTCGCGGCTGTGGAAGGACGTGCAGTCGGTGCTGCCCGAGGTCGAGCAGCCGGTGCTGCTGCTGCACAGCCCGCAGGACCACGTGGTCTCGCCGGCCAACTCGGAACTGGTGCTCGCCCGGATATCCTCGACGGACGTGACCGAGCTGCTCCTTGAGCGCAGCTACCACGTGGCGACGCTGGACCACGACGCCGGGCTGATCTTCGAGGCGAGCCTCGACTTCATCCGGCGGCTGGCACCGGTGGCGACCGTCGATGCCGACAACCACTCGGGCTGAAGGGCCGGCAGTGCACGAGACCAACAAGGCGGGCGGCGACGAGGAGCTGCCCCGGGGCGCCGCGGACGATCCCACCGGCCCCATCGGCCCCGCTGGCCCCACCGGCCGGACCGGGCCCGGCGAGGGTGCGGACGCCGCGGAGGCCGTCCGCCGTCCGGCGGGTGGCAGCCAGGCCGAGCAGGACGCGATCTTCGCCGCCCTGGTGGCGCAGTTCGACGACCCGGTGGACCTCACCGATCCGCAGTGGCCGGAGATCGAGAACCTGCGGGCGACCCGCCAGGACCCGGCCGCCGGACTGCCGCACGAGCTGGCACCGCAGCCCCGCCCCCGGCGCAGCGAACCGGGCCCGCGCGACTACACGGCCGCCGAGGACCCGGACGAGGGCCACTTCGTCCCGCCGGAGCCGCCGCCGCTGCCGCCGGCGGACACCACGGCAAAGTTCGCCTGGATGGCCGTGCTGGGCGGGCCTGCCCTGCTGCTGTTCGACGCGCTGGTCTGGCGGGAGGTCTCCGGCTGGCCCGCCTGGGTGGGGGTCGCCGCCTTCCTGGGCGGCTTCGCCACGCTGGTCGCGCGGATGAAGGACCGGGACGACGACGAGCCCGAGGACCCGACCGGCGGTGCGGTGGTCTGAGCGGGCGGCGCGGGGGTCCGAGGGCGGCGCGGGGGTCCGAGGGCGGCGCTCGGCCGTCCTCGGCGGGGCGGCCGCGCCCGCTGCGCGGCTCAGGCCGTCGGCAGGGTGCCGGACCGGCCGCCGAGGTACCGGGAGATCTTCGCGAGCGCGAACACGACGGCCGCCGCGCAGGCCACCGCCGCCCAGGCGGGCAGCAGCAGGGCGGCGGGCAGCAGGGCTCCGAGGGTGAGCAGCACGCAGGGCAGGTACCAGCCGAGGACGGTCCGGGCGGTGTCGCCGTAGCGCAGGGCGATCGCGGCGTTGGCGGTGTAGAAGGCGAGGACGCCGCCGCACAGCGCCCAGCAGGCGCCGGTCGGCAGGTGGTGGTCCGGTTCGGCGACGGCCGTACCGAGCGCCGCCGCGATCACGGTGATGCCGGAGACCAGCAGGAACGGCAGGTACATCACGGTGTCGCGGACCGCCCGGGTGGCGCCGCCGGCCTGGGCCCGGTCCAGGCCGCGGGCGGCGTTGGCGGTACCCCAGTAGAAGAAGATCAACGCCAGTTCGGCGACCACCACGAACCCGGCGAGCGCGGCGAGGGCGGAGGCGGCGGTGAAGTGGTCGGCCAGCGTGGCCACCACGGTGAACACGCTCTCGCCGAGCACGATCACCACGAACAGGCCGATCCGCTCGACTAGGTGCTCGGTCGACAGCCGCCCGTAGAAGTCCTCGGTGAGACCGGTCCGGACCGCGAGCAGCACCACCTCCAGGGCGATCGCCGCTCCCCACAGCACGAACCGGCCCGGCCCCGGCACCGCCGCCGACACCGCCCAGAGCGCGGCCGGGACCAGGCAGTACGACACCGGGCGCCACAGCGGCAGCGCGTTGTCGCGGCGCCGTGCCTGGCCGAACCAGATCAGGAAGAACACCAGCCGGACCCAGGCCGCGCCGAGCGCGTACGCCCACGCCCGGGTGCCGAGGCCGTCCGGCGCGGCGGCGGCCATCAGTCCGAGCCCCGGCATCGCGCAGAGCAGCATCGCCTGCGCCCCGGGGCGCGCCGAGCCGAAGACGTTGACGGTCACCATCAGATTGGCCCAGGCCCACCAGGCCGGGAAGAACAGCACCACGAAGGTGCCGAAGTCACCGGCGTCCGGGTCCCCGTGCAGGGCGCGCGCCAGCACGCTCACCGTCACCACGAAGACCAGGTCGAAGAACAGCTCGAACCAGCCCGCCCGGTGGTCCGCAGCCGTCCCGGCCGCCTCCGGCGCCGTCGTCTCGCTCACGCCACCACTGTGCGCGGCGCCCGGCGCACCCGGCCTCCGGCTCGCCGGGCGGGTCGCGATCCGGCCGGGGTCCGGACGCCGCGCCTCTGCGGCCGATCCGTGCTCCGGAGCCCCCCGATCCGGTGGCTCGCCGGCGGGTGCCGTACCCACGGCCGGGTGACCCGGGCGCGGGTACGGCGCGCCTGACTCCCCCTCGGCCCGCCCGTGTCGACGCGTCCGTTGCACCGTCCGGCCCGGCGGCGGCACGACGGCACGCGGCCGGACGGGATCAGTCGTCCCCTGCTGGGGCGGCCGCCGGGACCCGGACCACCGCGAGCAGCGGCAGGTGGTCGGTGGCCGCGAGCAGGTCGGCCGGATCGAGGCCGGGCAGGTCGTGCGGCACCCCGCAGCCGAGGACGGTCAGGTCGCGGGTGGCGAAGACCGCGTCGATCCGCTGGTACGGGTTGTCCGGCACCGAGGTGTTGGTGCCGCCCCAGGGCGCGGTCGGGTGCGCGTCCTGGAAGTCGGCGGCCAGCTGCCGCCAGCCCGGGCCGTCGGGGTGCTCGTTGAAGTCGCCGGCGATCAGGCCGGGCTCCCCGGGGTCGAACTGGCCGGGCAGCAGGGCGAACTGGCGCTGCCGCTCGTCCGGGTCGAGGCTGAGGTGGCAGCTGGTGACGGCGAACGGCACCGAGCGGCCGATCCGGACCAGCGCGGTGGCGAAGCCTCGGGCGTGCAGCCCCCTGGTCTTGGGCAGCAGACGGTCCCGGGTGGCCAGGACGTCGACCCGCATCCTGCCGAGCAGCAGCGGCCCGGCAGCGACCCGGCCGCCGCCGGCGAGGATGACGGTGCCGGTCCGGCGGGCCAGCCAGGCGGCCTGCTTGGAGGGCTTCCAGTAGCGCGGCGACTCCTGGACGCAGACCAGGTCGGGCCGGCAGGCGCGGATCACCCGGGCCACCGCCTCGCGGTCGTCGCGCAGCGAACGGATGTTGTAGCTGAGCACCCTGACCCGCTGGGCGCCGTCGCTCTCGGCCCCGGACTCGGGCAGGTCGGTCACTGACGTCACGGAGCCGATGCTAGGCCCTGTGCGGCAGTTGACGGAGGATCAGCGCAAGTGGCGGGGCGGGGCGGTCGCCGCCGCCGCCCCGCCGTGAGGTCAGGCGTGGGTCAGGTCCGGGCCAGGTCGGCCGCGCCCGCGATCCCGGCGGCGGAGCCCATGGAGGCGAGCACCACGTCGGCCCGGGGGCGGTGGACACCGCCGGTCAGGTAGGTGCGGAAGGCGGCGGTGACCGGGTCGAGCAGCAGGCTGCCGGAGTCGGAGACGCCGCCGCCGAGCACGAAGACGCCCGGGTCGAAGAGGGCGGCGAGGTCGGCCATGCCGCGGCCCAGCCAGTCGGCCAGTTCGGCGTAGCACTCCAGGGCCAGCGGGTCGCCGTCCTCGGCGGCCTCGGTGATGTGGATGCCGCGGATGGTCTCGGCGACGCCGTCGTTGAGCTCCAGCATCCGCTTGCCCGCGATCGGGTCGGCGGCGGCCTTCTCCCGGCCGTAGCGGCGCAGGGCCCGGCCGGAGCCGTACTGCTCCCAGCAGCCGTGGCCGCCGCAGCCGCAGAGCAGGCCGTCGGGGACCATGTTGAGGTGGCCGATCTCGCCGGCCACGCCGAAGCGGCCGCGGTGCAGCCGCCCGTCGAGCACGATGCCGCCGCCGATGCCGGTGCCGACCGTGATCAGCACCATGTCCTCGTGGGCCGCCGCGGCGCCGAACCGGAACTCGGCCCAGGCCGCGCAGTTGGCGTCGTTCTCGACCACGGTGGGGAGCCCGGTGAGCTCCTCGACCCGGGTCTTGAGCGGCTCGTTCTCCCAGTCGATGTTGGGCGCGAAGATCACCGTGGAGCGGTCCCGGTCGACGAAGCCGGGGGCGCCCACGCCCACGCCGGCCACCTCGGGGTGCTGTTCCTTCAGCTCGCGGACGGCCTGCGCGATGGCGTCGACCGCCCACTGGGGGTCGGCCGGGGTGGGTACCCGGGTCCTGGCCAGGATCTCGCCGGATTCGTCGACCACGCCTGCCGCGATCTTCGTTCCGCCGACATCGACGCCGATGGTCAGAGCCATGTGTCCCTCAGCTATTCACTCGTTCCCGCTGAGCGAAACGCTACCCGCTGACCGGTGCTCCCGTACACACCAAGACCTACATGAATCGAAGGCAATTTTCGCGAATATGTCGGAGTCGCCTTCAAAAGTCGTAATGTTCGCCCCGTTGAGTGACATGAGCAGAACTTTCGGTCACAGTGGCTGACCTGCAGCTTCAGAAGTTGTCGGACGCTCCGTCGACGTCGATGTGCTCCGACTCGGCGTGTCCGGGGGCCGACCAGCGCCGCTCGTGACCGGCCACGGCGGCCCGGTACGCGGCGAGCAGTTCGCCGCCGGCCGCGGCCAGGTGTCCGTACACCTCGGGGTTGCTCTCCCGGAACCGGACGCCGTACTCCAGGGCCTTGCCGCCGACCGTCTCGGCGAACCGGCGCACCTCCTCGACCAGCGGGCCGAGCTCCGGGCCGAACGCCTCACCGCCGCCGCTCCGCTCGGATCGGTCGGTCTTCTGGTCCGCCATCAGTGGTCCCTCTCGCCGCGGTGGAGCCCCCGACGCTACCGGACCGCGCCGACCCGCCGTGCCGCGCCCGGTCGGGGCGGGCCCGGTCGGGGCGGGCCCGGTCGGGGCGGGCCCGGTCGGGGCGGGCCCGGTCGGGGCGGGCCCGGTCGGGGCGGGCCCGCTACTCCCCCGTGGCCCGGGGCCAGAGCGCCGGGTCCGGCGCGAAGCGCAGGGTCAGTACGCCGTCGGCGAGGCCGGCGCCGCTCACCGTGCAGCGGCGCAGCGCGGAGGGCAGCAGCAGGATCCGCCGGTACCCGCCGACGCCGAGCACCAACTCGTCGCCACGGCGTACGAGTTCGAGCTCGGACCGGTCGGCGCCGGGCAGCGGGAGGTGCCACAGCAGCAGGCCGTCCTCGGCCAGCCGGTCCTCCACCCGGGGCCGGGCGTCCGGCCCGGGCTGCGGTTCGCCCGCCGCGTACAGCTGCGCGGCGATGTCCTCCAGGGCGACCTCCGGCCGGCGGGCGACCAGCAGCGGGACGTCGTCGAGTCCGGCGGCCAGTTCGGCCAGGCGCTCGGCCTCGTGGGCGGCGTGGGCGGCCAGCCACGCGTCCGGGGAGGAGGTGGCGCCGGCGGGCAGGGCACGGTGGGCGGCCACGGCGTCCAGCCGGTGGCCGTACAGGGCCAGCCCGGCGCGGATCCGGCGCAGTTCGGCGGGCCGCTGGGTGTCGGCGTCGACGGCCAGCCGCACGGTGGTGGTGGGCGCGGCGATCACCTCGCGGGCCTCGGCCAGCGCCGTCCGGGCGGTGGCCCCGGCTTCGAACAGCCAGTCGGCGGGCATCGGCACCCCGGCGACGGCGGCCAGCAGCGGGCGCAGCGCCCGGGCGGCCTGCCGCTGTTCGGGCAGCAGCCTGGTCAGGTAGCGGTCGAGTTGCTCGGGCATTGCGAGGGTGGCGATCAGCTCGGCCGGGGCCGGACCGGCGACCACCACCACCTCGGCGGCGTCCCCGGCCGCGGCCGGGCGCAGCGCGCGGAGCAGGGCGAGCTGGCGGGTGCCGGGCAGCGGGGTGAGTTCGTCGGGGTCGAGCGGTTCGGCGCCGAGCAGGGTGAGGGCGGGCGCGAGCCGGCCCTCGAGCGCCGCGAGGGTGTCGCGGAAGGCGGCCTGCTCGTCGATCCGGGCGACGTCGAGGCGGTCCGCGTACCGGGCGGGCTCCCCGGTCACCCTGGTGCCGAGCAGGGCGTCCAGGGCGCGGTGCGGGTCGTCCGCGGCGAGCAGCAGGGTGCGGCGTCCGGCCGCGGCGTGGTGCAGCGCGGTGGCGGCGGCGACGGTGACGGCCGCCTCCCCGGCGCCGCTGACCAGGATCGTGCGGGGTACCACGGGTGTCTCCGCTCAGCGTCCGGGCCTCGGCCCTGCGGGTCCGCCCGGGTCCGGGCGCCGCCGGTCCGGGCCGGGGGTGGGGATGGGGGTGGCGGCGATCGGGCGGGTCAGCCCTCGACGCGCTTCTTCAGGCCGGCCAGCGCACGGTCGATGATGACCTTCTCGGCCTTGCGCTTGATCATCCCCAACATCGGGATCTTGACGTCGACGGCGAGCTGGTAGGTGACCTCGGTGGAGCCGTTCTTCAGCGGCGCCAGCGCGTACGAGCCGTCCAGCGAGCGGAGCATCTGGCTCTTGACCAGGGTCCAGGAGACCTCGCGGTCGTCGTCCCAGGTGTAGGCGAGCACGTGCTCGTCGCGGATCGCCCCGGCGTCCAGCAGCAGCCGCACCTCGGCGGCCCGGCCGTTGTCCGCGCTGGCCAGCACCTCGATCTCCTTGACCTCCCCGGTCCAGGCCGGGTAGGCGGCGAAGTCGGCGATCACCGCCATCACCTCGGCCGGGGTGGCCTCGATGATGATGCTCGACCTGGTGTGCTCCGCCATGACAGCCCTCCGCGTCTCTTCGGCCGTGCGCCCAGGGCAGAGGCTATCGCGATCCGGCGGGCGCCCCGGCCGGTGCCCCTGCCCGGTGGCCCCGCCCGGCCGTCCGGTCCGGTCGGCCGCGGGTGCCGGCGAGGGGCCCGCGGGGGTCCGGCGGGCACCCCGCTACCCATGGGTCACGGCGGCCCTGCCGTAAGGTGCCGGTGGGACGGCCTGACCCCGGCCTGCCCGGTGTGACGATCGGAACACCGGAGCCGACCCCCCTGGTCGAATCGACCTACCGGGCAGTAACGTCCTGCCGTCCCGCAGCGTCGCAGACGAGGAGCAGTCTTGCTCGAGTACAGCCTTCCGGCCCGCTACCAGGTACCGAGCGGCGGTAACCTCTCCGACCTCGTCCACCAGAACGCCGAGCGGCACCCGGACGTGGCCGTCCTCGGGCGCAAGGTGGACGGCGTCTGGCAGGACGTCACCGCCGTGCAGTTCCTGGCCGAGGTGCACGCGGCAGCCAAGGGACTGATCGCCGCCGGCATCGGGCCAGGCGACCGGGTCGGCGTGCTGTCCCGCACCCGGTACGAGTGGACGCTGCTGGACTTCGCGATCTGGTGCGCGGGCGCGGTCACCGTCCCGGTGTACGAGACCTCCTCCGCCGAGCAGGTGCGCTGGATCCTGGGCGACTCCGGCGCCGTGGCCGTGATCACCGAGACCGCCGCCCACGCCGCGCTGGTGGACGGCCTGCGCGGGGAGCTGCCCGCACTGGAGCACACCTGGCAGATCGAGGCCGGCGCGCTCGCCGCGCTCGCCGAGCAGGGCCGCCAGGTCGCCGACGCGACGGTCACCGAGCGCCGCTCGATCGCCACCGAGCACTCGCTCGCCACCATCGTCTACACCTCGGGCACCACCGGCCGCCCCAAGGGCTGTCAGCTGACCCACGCCAACTTCATCTCCGAGCTCGGCAACGTCACCACCCGGCTGGAGCCGCTGTTCCGCACCGGCGAGGGCTCCACCCTGCTGTTCCTGCCGCTGGCGCACGTGCTGGGCCGGATCGCGGAGATCGCGGCCGCCATCGCGCCGATCAAGCTGGGCCACGTCTCGGACATCAAGAACGTCACCGCGGAGCTCGGCTCGTTCCGGCCGACCCTGATCCTCGGCGTGCCCCGGGTGTTCGAGAAGGTCTACAACACCGCGCGGGCCAAGGCCCAGGCGGACGGCAAGGGCAAGATCTTCGACCGGGCCACCGACACCGCGATCGCCTACAGCCGGGCGCTGGACGCCGGCCGCGTGCCGCTCGGCCTGCGGATCCGGCACACCGTCTTCGACAAGCTGGTCTACAGCAAGCTGCGCGCCGCGCTGGGCGGCCGCTGCACCCACGCGATCTCCGGCGGCGCCCCGCTCGGCGAGCGGCTCGGCCACTTCTACCGCGGCATCGGCTTCACCGTGCTGGAGGGCTACGGCCTGACCGAGAGCTGCGCCGCCTTCACCTTCAACCCGCACGACAAGCCGAAGATCGGCACCGTCGGCCAGCCGGTGCCCGGCTCCGCCGTCCGGATCGCCGAGGACGGCGAGGTGCTGATGAAGGGCCCGCAGATCTTCTCGGGCTACTGGAACAACCCCGAGGCGACCGCCGAGGTGATGCGCGACGGCTGGTTCGCGACCGGCGACATCGGCACCCTGGACGCCGAGGGCTACCTGACCATCACCGGCCGCAAGAAGGAGATCATCGTCACGGCCGGCGGCAAGAACGTCGCCCCCGCCGTGATCGAGGACCGGATCCGCGCCCACGCCCTGGTCGGCGAGGTGATGGTGGTCGGCGACCGCAGGCCGTTCATCGCCTGCCTGATCACCGTCGACCCGGAGTTCTTCCCGAAGTGGAAGGAGCTCAACGGCAAGCCCGCCGAGGCCACCCTGGCCGACCTGCGCGAGGACGCCGACCTGCTGGCCGCCCTGCAGTCGGCCGTCGACGAGGGCAACCAGGCGGTCTCGCACGCCGAGGCGGTGAAGAAGTTCCGCCTGCTGGACACCGTGTTCTCGGAGGACAGCGGCCACCTCACCCCCTCGCTCAAGCTCAAGCGCAACGTGGTGCTCAAGGACTACGCGGCCGAGGTGGAGGCGCTCTACCAGCGCTGAGCGGCCCGGCCCGGCAGCCGGACGGCCCGCGTGCTCCCAGGGGGGAGCACGCGGGCCGTCTGTTCGGGCGGAGCCTCAGCCGGCCAGCAGCGAGGTCAGCCGCCCGGCCAGCAGGTCCCAGCGCCAGGAGCGCTCCACCCAGCGGCGCCCGGCCTCCCCCATCCGCCGGCGCAGCTGCTCGTCCTGCAGCAGCCGGACGATCCGCTCGGCCGTCGCCTCGGTCGAGCGGCCCGGCACCACGTAACCCGTCTCCCCCTCCAGCACCGCGTCCGGCGCGCCGCCGGAGTCGCCCGCCACCACCGGCAGGCCGGTGGCGGAGGCCTCCAGGTAGACGATGCCGAGGCCCTCCACGTCCAGGCCGCCGCGCCGGGTGCGGCAGGGCATCGCGAACACGTCGCCGGCGCCGTAGTGGGCCGGCAGCTCCTCCCACGGCACCGCGCCGGTGAAGCGCACCGCCGCGCGCACCCCGGTGGCGTCCGCGAGCTTCTCCAGCTCGCCGCGGTACGGGCCGCCGCCGACGATCAGCAGCACCGCGTCCGGGACCTCCCGCAGGATCTGCGGCATGGCCGTGATCAGGGTGTCCTGGCCCTTGCGGGGCACCAGCCGCGAGACGCAGACCACCACCGGGCGGTCGGTCAGGCCGAGCCGCTCGCGGACCGCGGCGCCGCCGGAGTCCGGGCGGAAGGTCTGCTCGTCGACGCCGGGCGGCAGCTGCACCATCCGGTCCGCGGCCGCCGGTCCGACCGCCGCGGCGATCCGCGAGCGGGTGTACTCGCCGAGGTAGGTGAGGGTGTCGGTGCCCGCGCCGATCCGCCGCAGCAGCTGCCGGGAACCGGGCAGCTGGGCCCAGGCGGCCTCGTGGCCGTGGGTCATGCCGAGCAGCCGGCCGGCCCCGGCCCGGCGCAGCGCGGGTGCCATCAGGCCGAGCGGCGCGGCGGCGCCGAACCACACCGAGCTGCAGCCCTCGGCCTTCAGGATCTCGGCGGCCCGGCGGGTGACCCGGGGGGTGGGGACCATCATCTTCGTCCGGTCGCGGATCACCGGGAACGGCTGCTGCGCGTCGAACTCCGCCACCTCGCGGCCGTCCCGCCAGGTCGAGGCGTAGACCACAATGCTGCCCGCCGGCTGGCGGACGGCCATATTGTGGACGAAGGCCTGGATGCCGCCGGGCCGGGGCGGGAAGTCGTTGGTGACGATCAGGGTCTTGTGCATTGCCACGGCTCGCTCGGTCGGGGGGTGCTCGGTGTACCGCTCGCTGATCCGTACCATAGGTCAACACCCCGGCGCGTCGGGAACGAAGCATGCCCGCGCAACCGTTTCCGCTCGGGGCCGGTCCTAGCTGATGGGCCCGGGGGATGCCACCGGCACGGGGCCTCACGGCCGCCCGTGCCGCGGCGTTCACCCGGTGGCACGTGACGAACGAAGGAGAGTCGTGGAGTTGGCCCCGGCCGGCAGAGCCGAGCGCAGTCCTGCCAGCACCGAGCGCCCCGCGCCGCCCCCTTCGGCCGCCCGCCCGGCCGGCGGTGCCCTGTGGGGCCTGGGCGCCGGCTGGATCGCCACCCGGGTGCTGATCGTGCTGATGGTCCTCGGCATCGTCAGGATCTCCGGCGCCGACGTCTCCACCGACGTCTCGGTGATCTACCACGGCTGGTTCGAGGTCCTGCGCACCGGCACCTTCCCGCTCGACGACGTGACCTGGCAGTACCCGCCCGGCGCCGCCCTGGTGATCATGCTGCCGGGGGTGCTGCCCTGGTCGTACCTGGTCTCCTTCTTCGTGCTGTGCGGGCTGTTCGACCTGCTGACCATGGGCCTGCTGATGCGGGTCGGCGCCCGCAAGGGCCGCAGCTTCACCGGCGCCTGGATGTGGGTGGTCGGGGTGCCGCTGCTCGGCCCGACGGTCTACTGCCGGTACGACATCATCGTGACCGCGATCACCGTGGTCGGGCTGCTGGCCGTGGCGCGCAAGCCGGCCCTCGGCGGGCTGCTGCTCGGGCTCGGCGCGCTGATCAAGGTCTGGCCGGTGCTGGCGCTGGCGGGCACCCCGCGCGGGCGCCGCACCCGGCGCTCCTGGACCTCCGCCGCGGCCACCGCCGCGGCGCTGGGCTTCCTGCTGACGGCCGGGATGAACGGCGCCTTCGACTTCCTGAAGTTCCAGAAGGAGCGCGGGATCGAGATCGAGTCCCTGGGCGCCCTCCCGCTGCACTTCGCCCGGCTGTTCGGCGCCTGGGACGGCCAGGTGACGATGAACTACGGCGCCCAGGAGATGCTCGGCCCCTGGGTGCCGGTGATCGCCAAGCTGTCCCTGGCGGGCACCGCGATCGGCTTCGGCTGGCTGCTGGTCTGGCGGCTGCGGGCGGCCCGCTGGCAGCCGTCGACGCCGTTCGACGCGGCGCTGGCGGCGCTGCTGGTGTTCACCGTCACCAGCCGGGTGATCAGCCCGCAGTACATGATCTGGCTGATCGGCCTGGCCGCGGTCTGCCTGACCGTCCGGGGCACCGGCCAGAAGCCGGTCGCGGTGCTGATCCTCGTCGCCGCGGTGCTGACCACGCTGGAGTTCCCGCTGCTGTTCGGGCAGGTGCAGAAGAGCCAGCTGCTCGGCGTGGCCGTGATCAGCCTGCGCAACCTGACCCTGCTGGCCGCCACCGTGATCTCCTGCCGCCGGCTCTGGCGGTCGACCCGCCGGATCGAGCCGGCCACCACCGTGGTGCTGCCCGCCCCGGCGGAGCCCGCCCCGGTCGGCTACCCGGTCCGCCCGGGCATCGCGTACGAGCAGGCCCTGCTGGACGGGCTGGACCAGCCGGTCGGGCGCGGCTCCTCCTCCTGAGCGGGCCGGCCCGGCGCCACCGCTGAAAGTTTCCGCAAGGTCTTGCAGACGCCCCGCGGCCCTGGCAGCATCGGCCTGCGCCCGGCACCACCCGGTCCGGCGCGTCCGGCCGTGCCGCCCTGGGGGAAGCCATGCCCGAGTACGACGTCCTGGTGGTCGGCGGTGCCGGGGTCGACACCATCGTTCGGGTCGAGCGGCTGGAGCTGCCGGACGCCGACTCGGTGCAGGTCCCCCCGGTGTCCGACCACGCCGGCCACACCGGCACCGGCGTCGCGCTCGGCTGCCACACCCTGGGCCTGCGCACCAAGTTCGCCGACTTCCTCGGCGAAGACCCGCAGGGCGAGCTGGTGCTGGCCGCCTGCCGCCGCCACGGCCTGGACTTCAGCCATGTAACCGCACCCGTCGGCACCCCGCGCGGGGTCAACCTGGTGGACGCCGCGGGCCGGCGGCTCTCCTTCTACGACGCCCGGCACCCGGCCGACCTGCGGCTGCCCCGGGAGTTCTGGCTGCCCCTGGTGGAGCGCTCCCGGCACGTCCACCTGTCGATCACGGGCGTCACCCGCGACCTCTTCCCGGACATCCACCGGCTCGGCCCGACCTGCTCGACCGATCTGCACGCCTGGGACGGCGTGAACCCGCACCACCGCCACTACGCGCTCGGCGCCGACCTGGTCTTCCTGTCCGCCGCGGGCTGCCGCGGCCGGCACGAGGAGGTGATGCGCGCGGTGCTGGCCGAGGGCCGGGCCGAGCTGGTGGTGGCCACGGCGGGCGCGGACGGCAGCTACCTGCTCACCCGGGAGGGGGACGAGGTCCGGCACTTCCCCGCCACCGACCCCGGACGGCCGGTGGTCGACAGCAACGGCGCAGGCGACGCCTTCGTCAGCGGGTTCCTCAGCCGCCGGCTGGCCGGCCGGCCGGTGGAGGAGTGCATGCGCGCGGGTGCGGCGGCCGGTGCCTGGGCCTGCACGGCGGCGGGCACCCACACCGCGCTGATCGGCCCGGACCGGCTCGCCGCCGCCCTCGCCCCGGCCCCGGCGGCCCCGGCCACCGCCTGAGCGTCCGGACCGCAGGCCGTCAGGCCAGCCGGGCCGCCTCCGCCGTCCAGAGCCTGGTGAAGTCGGCGGCGCCGATCCCCAGCCGCCCGCGCAGCACCCGGTCCAGCACCGCGTCCGGGCTCTCCCCGGACGCGGGCCGACCCGTGCGGCCGTAGTCCTGGTAGAACCCGACCAGGCCGCGCTCACCGAACTCCCGCGCCAGCACCTCGCAGGCCAGCCAGGACAGCTCGTACGCCTGCCCGATCCGTTCGGTGCCTGCCGTGAACGCGGCGTCGGCCGGCAGCGCCGTCGGCACCCGGCCCGCCGCGACGTCCTGGGCCAGCGCCGGCGCGATCTGCCGGGCGGTGCGCCCGGTGCCCAGGTAGGCGGTGTGGTCGGCGACGCCCTCGGACAGCCACATCGGGGTCCACGCGTGGGTGTCGGCCCGGGTGGCGACGTGGGTGGCCTCGTGCGTGACGACCACCCGCCGGCCCAGCTCGCTCAGGCCCCGGTACGCCTCCGGGTTGACCACGATGCGGTCCGCCGGGGTGTGCTCCGGCGCCCCCGCGGCGGCCACCGTGACCGCGGCGATGCCCTGGTACGCCTCCGGTGCGACATCCAGCACACGGGCGAAGTCGACCTCGGTGGCGGGGAGTTCGAGCAGCAGCCGGCCGGCCCAGGCATCCCCCCAGACCGCGTCGACGTCCGGCACCGCGCGGTCCGCCCGGGCGGCCAGCTCGGCGACCCGGTCCTGCTCGGCGAGCCCGAGCACCAGGCAGTGCGCGCCGCGCACCGCGCGGACCGTGCCGAGGTCCCACAGCGCGGGGGCGCCGACCGGCCCGTCCTCGGCCAGCCGCCACCCGTCGGCGAGCCGGACCAGGGCCAGCCGCCGGGTCAGCGTCGCCGGGTGGTCGTCCAGCCCGGTCAGCCGGTGGTCGAGCTCGGCGGTGACGGTGATCCGGTCCGCCTCCGGCGGCGGCTCGGTGAAGCCGGTCAGCCGGTAGGCCAACGCGGCGAACGGCACCTGCGCGAGCCGGTCCAGTGCCGCCTGCTGATCCGGCTGCGCGGCGGGCGCCGTCCCGGCCGCGAGCGCGGCCCGGTCCAGCCCGATCAGGGCCTGCGCGCGGCGCGCGAGCAGATCCTCGACCACCGGGCGCAGCGGCGCGGCGCCCGGCGCGGCGGCCGCGGCGGGACGGGCGTCCGCCCGCAGCAGCGGCAGCGAGAGCTGGGCCAGGCCGCCGGCCGCCAGCAGCAGCGCGGCGCGCCGGGACAGCACGGGCCGCCCGTCCCCGGACCGCGGGGGCAGGTTGGTCACCAGCTGTTCCGGCGCGCCGCTCAGACCCGTACCACCCCGGAGACGGGCATCGCGTTGACGCTCTCGTAGCGGACCCGGGCGCCCGGGTACGGCGCGTGCACGACCACGCCGCCGCCGGCGTACATGCCGACGTGGTGCATGTCGTTGTAGAAGATCACGAGGTCTCCGGGCCGTGCTTCGCCGAGGCTGATCCGCTGCCCCGCGAAGGCCTGCGCCTGCGAGGTGCGGGGCAGGGTCACTCCGGCCTGCCGCCAGCTCCAGTACATCAGACCGGAGCAGTCGAACGTACGGGGCCCGGTCGACCCGTACACGTACGGCGATCCGATCTTGCTCACGGCGGCGGCCAGCGCGGCGGCGGCCCGGCCGGAGGAGGGCGGCTGGTCGCCGAGGTCGATCCGGTCGGTCCCGCGGGTGGCGCGCTGCTCGGCGGCCCGGGCGTCGTCGGCGACCATCCTGGCCCGCTCGGCGGAGCCGAGGCTGTTCAGCAGCCGCTGGGCCTTGGCGAGCCGGCCGCGGACCTCCGACCTGCTCTGCGCCAGCGCGCGCCGGACCTCCTCCAGCTCGGCGAGCTTGGCGCCGACCTCGGAGCGGCGCTGGTCGAGCCGGCGCTGGCGGTCGAGCACCAGGCGCAGGGTGTCGTTCTGCCGCTGGGCGGCCTGGTCCAGCGCCCTGGCCCCGGCCAGGTACGCGTCGGGGTCGGAGTCGAGCATCAGCCGGACGCCGGGGTCCATCCCGCCGGCCCGGTACTCGGCGCCGGCCAGTGCGGCGAGGTCCTGCCGGAGCCGGTTGAGGTCCTCCTGGCCGGTGGCGACCTGGTCCTGCAGGGCCGAGGTCTCGCTCTGCAGCCGCTGCTGGTACTCCTGGGCGGCCTCGAACCTCTGGCTGGCCTGCTCGGCCTCGTCGTAGAGCCGGTCGACCTGGGCCTTGACGTCCTGCTTGGCGACCGGCTCGGCGGGCGGCCCGGGCAGCGCCCGGGCGCTGCCTGCGACCGTCACACCGAGGGCGGTGGTGGTCGCGGCCGTGACGGCCAGCGCGCGGGCGAGCCGCCGGACGCCCGGCAGTTGGGGACGGCGGTGCACGGTCATGCTGCGGCGACTCCCGTTCCTCGGGCCGGGCCACCGCCGCCGCCCCGGGCGGGGGCGGCCGTCCTCGCGGAGGTCCGGGGGCAGACGTTAGCGAGTCACGGCGATCTAGTCCAAACCCCTCCAGTAGCGAATATTTGACCACTAATCGGACACCTGGCCCAACGCCGCGAAGCCCCGCAGGCCCGGGGCACGACGACGCCGGCCCGGCGCTCACGGGGAGCGCCGGGCCGGCGGACGAACAGCACGGACCGCGTCAGGGGCGGACGATCGCGTTGATCGGGCTCATGGTCGCCGTCTCGTAGCGCACCACGGCACCGGTGTGCGGGGCGTGGATGACCTGGCCGTTGCCCACGTACAGCGCGACGTGGCTGGCGCTGCTGTTGTAGATGATCAGGTCGCCCGGCAGGGCGTTGGCGATGTTGGTGCCGACGTTGGTCCCGGCACTGCGCTGCTCCTGCGAGGTCCGCGGCAGCGACACGCCGGCCTGCGCGTAGGCCCACTTCATCAGGCCCGAGCAGTCGAAGCTGTCGGGGCCGGCCGCGCCGTAGGAGTACGGCGTACCGAGCTTGGACTGGGCGGCCGCGATGGCGGCGGCGGCGTGCGAGCCGGCCGGCACGTTGACGGCCACGTCGGTGCGGGCCGCGTCGCGGGAGGCCCGCTCGGTGCTCTGACCGCCGGTCGCCTTGGCCTTCGCGTCGGCGGCGGCCTTGGCCTCGGCCGCGGCGAGCTCGTCGCGCTCCTTCTGGGTGAGCGAGTCGAGCAGATTCCGGGCCTGGGCCAGCTTGCCCTGGATCTCCTCCTTGTCGGCCTTCAGCCGCTGGGTGGTGGAGTCCAGCTCGGCGAGCTTCTGCTCGGCCTCGGCCTTCTGCTGGTCGAGCTTGGCCTGCTCGCCCTTGAAGGACTTCAGCACGTCGGCCTGGGTGCTGCCGACCTGGTTCATCGCCCCGGCCTGGCCGAGGAAGGAGTCCGGGCTGGCCGAGAGCATCAGCTGCACGGTCTGCGGGATCCCGCCGGTGCGGTACTGCTCGGCGGCGATCTCACCCAGGCTGCCCTGAATGGTGCTCACCTCGGCCTGCTGCCGCGCGACCTGGTCCTGGAGCTGGGAGACCTGCTTCTGCAGCCCCTGCTCCTTCTCGACCGCGGCGTTGTACTCCTCGGTCTTGACCTCGGCCTGCTCGTTGAGCGTGTCGACCTGCTGCTTGACCTGGTCCTTGCTGGGGGCCGGGTCGGCGTGCGCGCCGGCCTGCGAGGACAGCGCCACCGCGGTGGCGGCGGCAGCCGTCAGGATCGAGACACGGGCCCGGCCGGCGGGCTTGGGACGACGATGGGACGCCACGAAGGCGGACTCCTTCTCCCTCACACCGCCTACCGGGTGAGCTGACGGGTTCGGGCCGAAAGAGACGCCCTACGACGCCTCACCGGCCACCCGTCCGGCACGCGAACCTCCGCGCGCCGCCGCAGCGGCCGACCTGGCGCCGATTCACCCCGAGGAACGTGGTTCCCCGGCTCCGATCGACAGCGACCCCCGTCGGGGGCTTCCCCGTGGGCAGTCGAACTGCCCAGCTGCGTCTCGGACTCGGCGGCGACCACCGTTGCCACCCGGGTTGGATGGACGACTGGGCGGCGGTCCGTGGGATGACCCTAGTAACCCATCCGTGATCCGTTCAAATCGTTGTCAGAAAAAAGTCGTAATTCTGGCTAAGTTCGATTGTGATTACGACCGACAGTGACGGTACATCTACGCTCGGCCGATAAGTATTACGAATATGGCCGGATAATGGGACACCCGGACGTGTCGGAGATCACAGCGCGATCTCGACCCGTCCGGGCGTCCATGGAGAGCTGTAGCGGCGTCAGTTGATCCCGAGTGACGCCGAATGTCCGATATGGGACAGGGAGTCAGACCCGGCGGATCGTCTTGATCGGCATCGCGTCGGCCTTCATCACCTTCACCACGTCACCGGTGTGCGGGGCGTGCACCACCAGGCCGTTGCCGATGTACATCCCGACGTGGTGCGCGTCGCTGTGGTAGATGACCAGGTCGCCGGGCTGGGCGTTGGCGATGTTGGTGCCGACGTTGACGCCGACCGTGGCCTGGCTCTGCGAGGTGCGCGGCAGCGAGACGCCGGCCTTGGCGTAGGCCCAGACCATCAGGCCGGAGCAGTCGAAGCTGCTCGGGCCGGTGGCGCCCCAGACGTACGGCGAACCCTGCTTGCTCATCGCGGCCGCGACCGCGGCCGCGGCGTAACCGCTGGCCGGGGGAAGGTTGCTGAGGTCGAACCGGGAGTCGCTGCGGGAGGCCTTGTCACCGAGCACGGCGGCCCGGTCGGCGGCGCTCAGCTGGTTGAGCAGCTTCTGCGCGTCCTGGAGCTTGGACTGCACCTCGGCCTTGGCGTCGTTCAGCGCCTGGGTGGAGCGGTCCAGCTCGGCGAGGACGGTCGCGGCCTCCTGCTTCTGCTGGTCCAGCCGGCGCTGCTGGTCCTTCAGCGACTTCAGGGTGTCCGCCTGGGTGCTGGCGGCCTGCTCGAAGCTGGAGGCCTGGGCGAGGTAGCCGTCCGGGTCCGCGGAGAGCATCAGCTGCATCGACGGGTCCACGCCGCCGGAGCGGTACTCCTGCCCGGCCACCGCGGCCAGCCCGGCGGCCAGCTCGGTCATCTGGCCCTGGCCGCGGGCGACCTGGTCCTGGAGCTGGTCGGCCTGCTTGCGCAGCTGGTCGGCCCGCTCCTTGGCGCCGTTGTAGCGCTCGGCGGCCTGCTCCTGCTCGTCGAGCAGCTTGTCGACCTGTGCCTTGACCTCGTCCTTGTTCGGCTTGGCGGGCGCCGCGTGGGCGCTGACCTGGGCGGACAGGGCGACCGCGGTCGCTGCGGCAGCGGTCAGCACGGTCACCCGCGCACGGCTCGGCTGCTTAGGACGGCGGTGGGAGGCCAAGGGGGTAGCTCCTTCTTCCTGCTGGACTCACCCGAACGAGCGAAAGTCCGGAATATAGGTTTGACGCCAGACCCTAGTGAAGATCAAGCTCCGGCGCCACTCCCCTATCGGAACGAACTTCCTACCCGCCAGGGCCGTTCACGCCGCCGACACATCCCGGCCACGCACGGGTGACGGGCGCTCAGCCCGATTGACGCCCGGGAGCCCCCGGACACCCGCCCGGGAGCCCTCGCACCCACCGGAAGGGGACGCTACGCCCGGGCCAGCCGGTTCAGCAGCAGGACCGAGGCCACCGGGCGCGCACCGGCCTTGCGCACGCCCTCCGCGACCTCCTTGTCGGTGGACACCACCACCACCGGACGCCCTTGCGGCTCCGCCCGGACCAGGCGGCGGATCAGCTCGTCCGCGGTCTCCCCGGTCCGGCTGAACCGCACCCGCACGCCCCGCGGCGGCGCCATCATCACCGGAACGTCCAGGTCCTGCCCGTCGAACACGCAGGTCACCTCGGCCTGGGTGCGCTGCGCCAGCATCGCCAGCCCGCCGAGCAGCCGCATCCGCTGCTGCTCCAGCGGCAGCGCCGGGTAGCCGGACTTGGTCACGTTGTAACCGTCCACCACCAGGTGGACCTGCGGGATCGCCAGCAGCTGGTCCAGCAGCGCCGGGTCGTCCTCGGCCAGCCCGCGCCTGGCCACGTCGTTCGGCGAGGCGGAGACCGGGGCCACCGCGTCCACCAGGTCCGCCGGGCGCAGCTGCGCGACCGGCAGCGCCAACTCCCGCTGCAGTCCCTGCGCGGACTGCAGCACGGTGTCCAGCAGCAGCCGCAGCCGCATGTCCTCCACACTGCGGCCCTCGCGCGCGGAGCGGCGGCCGGCCTCGACGGCGGCCTCCAGCTCAGTGATCCGATGCTTCAGCCGGCGCGCCTCGCTCTCGGCCGCGCTGCGCTCGGTCGTCCCGGCCGCCCGCAGCGCCTCCAGCTCACCGTGCAGCTTGCGGCTCTCGGCCTGCGCCCGCCGGGTGTCGCTCTCCAGGCTGCGGACCCGCTTGCGCAGCGACTCGGCCTCCTTGCGGACGCCCTCCGACTCGGCCCGCTGGCGCTCCAGGTCGGCCCGGGCGGTGGCGCGCACCTCGGACAGCTCCTCCTGGAGCTTCTCGACCAGCCGGGCGGCCTCCGCGGCGGCGCCCTCGGCCCCGGCCCGCTCGACCTCCTCGCCGGCCTCCACGACCACCCGGGTCCAGCCGGCCGTCCGCAGCAGGTAGGCGCCGGCGGCCACGTCCATCGGGTCGGCCGCGCCGGGCACGGTGCCCGACTCCAGGGACCGCACCAGGTCGGGCTGGCCGAGGCGGAGGCGGTCGGCTATCCGCAGCCGGAACACCGGGTCCGCCTCCAGCGCGGCGGCCAGCGCGGTCCCGGCGTACTTGGCCCGCCGGGCGGGGGTGAACTTCGCGTACTGGCGCAGCGAGGCGGGCAGGTCGGCGGCGGGGATGCCGCCGAGCGCGTCGGCCGCCAGGCCGACCACCCGGCGGCGGACACCCTCGGGCAGCGGGCGGTCCAGGTGCTCGGTTGCCTCGGCCGCCCCGGGCGCCTCGTCGGCCGCGGTCCCGGCCGAGGGCGTGCTGCCGTCCGTGCCGGGAACCGCCGGGTCCGTGCCGGGAAGCGCCGGGTCCGCGGCGGGCTGCTGCCCCTGCGGCTCGGCGGGCCCCCTCGCTGCGTCCACCACGTCCTCGGCTCCGATCCTGGTCCGGCGGGGTCCGTACGGCCGTCTGCCGCTGCCCCGGAACTCACCGCTCTCTGCAATTGTCCCGTCTACCGTGCCCCACCGACAGCACGCCACACATCGGCGGCGGCCGGCCCGGGGCCCGGGGTCAGGCGCCGGGGTGCTCCCCGGCCGGGTCGGCGGCGCCCGCGTCACCGGTCCCGGCGGCGGCCTCCTCGGCACCCGGACGGGCCACCAGTTCGACCTGGTCGACGGCGTTGCACCAGCGGCAGCGCACCGACTCCAGGGTCTCGCTGAGCACCTCGGTCTCCTCCACCTTCGACTCGCCGGCCAGGTCGAAGTGCAGGTACTCGACCACCCGGGCGGAGCGCGTCACGTCGAAACGGGTCAGGTTGCCGCACAGGGTGCAGCGCCAGCGGGTCTCGGCGGTGGGGGCGGCGATGCTCATCGGCGGTCCTCTCGGATGATCCGGTTCCGGGCGCACCAGCCTATTGCCTGGGCCCCCGCGCCCCGCCACCGGTCTCAGGTCCGGCACTCACCCGCTCGCAGTAGCCGCCGGTGTCGCGGGCGGCCCGGCGAGGAATGCTCCCCGGATGGCCCTTCCCGTACTCGACCAGGCGCCCCCGCCGCCGGCCGCCGCGGCCACCCGCCCGCCGCTGGTCACCTTCGGCCTGATCGCGCTGAGCGCCGTGGTCCTGCTGCTCGGCCCGAGCTTCGGCCTCAACCCGGCGTACGGCACCGGCACCGACCGGGTCTGCGCCGAGCAGCGGTACGAGCAGCGCTGGGGCGCGGTGCCGGCCGAGCTGATCGGGCGGCACCCGCTGACCGCCGGTCAGCTGGCCGCTCTGCCACCCGCGACGGACGGCTGCACGCTGCCGCCCGACCCCGGCAAGAGCCCGGCGCTGTCGGTGCTGACCTCGCTGTTCGTGCACGCGGGCTGGCTGCACCTGGCGGGCAACATGCTGTTCCTGTTCGTCTTCGGCCCGGGGGTGGAGGAGCGGCTCGGCCGGATCCGCTTCCTGCTCTGCTACCTGGCGGTCGGCTACCTGGCGACCTACGGCTACGCGCTCGCGGAGTCCGGGTCCCCGGACGCGGTCCGGGCCCTGGTCGGGGCCTCCGGGGCGATCGCCGGGGTGCTCGGCGCCTACCTGCGGCTGTTCCCGCGGGCCAGGGTCACCACGCTGGTGCCGGTGCTGCTGTTCCTGCCGCTGCGGTTCCCGGCCTGGGCGGTGCTGGGCCTGTGGTTCGCGCTGCAGTGGTGGTCGGTGCGGGCGGGCGGCTCCGGGGTGGCGTACCTGGTGCACGTGATCGGCTTCTCGGCCGGGTGGCTGTCCGCCTGGGCCTGGTGTGCGCGGGGCAGCAGACGCCCCACCTGACGGCGGATACGCTGGGCCCGTCCCCTTCACACAGGAGCCAGCGTGATCACCGCGATCGTCCTCATCAAGACCAGCGTCGACCGGATCCCCGAGATCGCCGAGGCGATCGCCGCGATCGAGGGCGTCAGCGAGGTCTACTCGGTCACCGGCACCCACGACCTGGTGGCCATGGTGCGGGTCCGGCAGCACGAGGACCTGGCCGAGGTGATCCCCGGCCAGGTCAACAAGGTCCCCGGGGTGGAGCACACGGAGACCCACATCGCCTTCCGTACCTACTCCCAGCACGACCTGGAGGCCGCGTTCGCGCTCGGCCTGGAGTAGCCCGGGTGCGCCCGCGGCGGCGGTCTCAGGGCCGGCGGGTGTCGGCGACGCAGCGGCCGCCCTCGTTGCGGTAGGTCCACCGGGCGCCGTCGGCGACCAGCTCGCGGACGGCGCCGAGGAAGCGCTCCAGGTGCTCGTCCGGGGTGCCGGCGCCGAAGCTGACCCGGATCGCATTGAGGCTGCGCTCGCCGGGCAGCGAGGCCTCGGGCGCACCGCACTCGGACGGCGTCGCCTCCTGCCCGCCGAGCAGGGTCCGCACCAGCGGGTGCGCACAGAACAGGCCGTCCCGCACCCCGATCCCGTACTCGGCGGAGAGCGCGGCCGAGAAGTGCGAGCTGTTCCAGCCCTCCACCACGAACGAGAGCACGCCGACCCGGGCGGCGTCCGTCCCGAACAGGCTGAGCACCTTGACCTCGGGGATCCCGGCGAGCCCGGCCTTGAGCCGCTCGATCAGCTGCTCCTCGCGGGCCTGCAGCGCGTCGAACCCGGCCTCGGTGAGCGCCCGGCAGGCGGAGGCGATGGCGTAGGCGCCGATCACGTTGGGCGAGCCGGCCTCGTGCCGGGACGGGCCCGAGTGCCACTCCACCGCCACCGAGCCGTCCGCCTCGCGGGCGACGGTCCGGCTGGCGCCGCCGCCGGCCAGGTACGGCTCGGCCGCGTCCAGCCAGTCGCTGCGGCCGGCCAGCACCCCGGCGCCGAACGGCGCGTACAGCTTGTGGCCCGAGAAGGCGATCCAGTCGACGTCCAGGTCGCGGACCGAGACCCGGTGGTGCGGGGCGAGCTGGGCGGCGTCCAGCACGACCCGGGCGCCGTGGCGGTGGGCGACCTCGGTCAGCTCGGCGACCGGCCACAGCTCGCCGGTGACGTTGGAGGCGCCGGTGACGCAGAGCAGCTTCGGGCCGTCACCGGCCTCGGCGAGCGCGGCCTCCAGCGCGGCGACCGCCTCGGCGTGCGAGCGCGGTGCCCGCAGGTAGCCGACGGTGATCCCGGCCCGGCGCCAGGGCAGCAGGGAGGCGTGGTGCTCGGTCTCGAAGGCGTACACCCGGGTGCCGGCCGGCACCGCGGCGGCCAGCAGGTTGAGCGAGTCGGTGGTGGCCCGGGTGAAGACCACCTGGTCGCCCTCGCGCAGGTCGAGGAAGTCGGCGACGGTACGGCGGCTCTGCTCGAACAGGTCGGTGGACAGCTGCGAGAGGTAGCCGGCGCCGCGGTGCACGCTGCCGTAGTAGGGGGCGTAGGCGGCGACGTCGTCCCAGACCCGCTGCAGGGCGGGGGCGCTGGCGGCGTAGTCGAGCGCGGCGTAGGTGACCTTCTCGCCGCTGACGAGCGGGACCTGGACGTCGTGGCCGAGGACGGCGAGCGGGGTGGTGAGGCCGGTGGCGCAGAGGTCGGTGGAAAGGGTCACGGGATGCACTCCTCCTGGGGAAAGGACCCCGGGAGTGCGATGCCGGAAGTCCGCGCTTGCCACGCGGACGGATCGCCGAGTGGCCCGGTCCTCACCCAGGGCACCCCGCCACGGACGGAGGGTTGCCGGACAGCAAGCTGGGGCTTGTCGCTGTCACTCATGACCTGGCACGGACTCTAGGCCAGCTTCCGGAGAGTGGTCAAACACCGTTCCGGCATCCGGACGGGCGAGGGGCCCGCGGCGCCTCGGCACCACGGGCCCCTCGCCGGTGGACGGTCAGCCGCGGGTGGTCGCCTCCACCCAGCGCTTGAGGGTCGCCTCGGCCGCGCCGGAGTCGATCGCGGCGGCGGTCCGCTCCATGCCGGCGGCCAGCTGCTCGGCCAGCGGCGCACCGGTCAGGTCCAGCGCGACCAGCGCGGCGGCGGCGTTCAGCAGGACCGCGTCGCGGACCGGGCCGCGCTCGCCGGCCAGCAGCCGCCGGACCACCGCGGCGTTGTACTCGGGGTCGCCGCCGCGCAGCGCCTCCAGGCCGACCGGCTCGATCCCGACGTCCCTCGGGTCGAAGCCGCTCACGGCCACCTGGCCGCCACTGACCAGCCAGATCCGGGAGGTGGTGGAGATGGTCAGCTCGTCCAGGCCGTCGTCGCCGCGGAAGACCAGGGCGGTGGAGCCGCGGCGGGCCAGCACGCCGGCGATCAGCCCCGCCAGCCGGGTGTCGAAGCAGCCGATGGCGTGCGCGGTGACCTTGGCGGGGTTGGTGAGCGGGCCGAGGATGTTGAACGCGGTCGGCACGCCCAGGTCGCGGCGGGCCTGGGCGGCGTGCCGCATCGCGGGGTGGAACTTGGCCGCGAAGCAGAAGGTCAGACCGGTCTCCTCGGCCACCTCGGCGACCCGGCGGGCGCTCAGGTCCAGCCGGATGCCGAGCCGCTCCAGCACGTCCGAGGAGCCGCTGGCGGAGGAGGCGGCCCGGTTGCCGTGCTTGACCACCTTGGCCCCGGCCGCCGCCGCGACGATCGCCGACATGGTGGAGATGTTGACGGTCTTGGCCCGGTCGCCGCCGGTGCCGACGATGTCCACCGCCGGGCCGGGGATGTGCAGCGGCTCGGCGTGCTCGTACATCGCGTCGACCAGGCCGGAGACCTCGTCGACCGTCTCGCCCTTGGCCCGCAGGGCCACCATGAAGCCGGCCACCTGGACCGGGGTGGCCTCGCCGGTCATGATCCGGTCCATCGCCCAGGCCGCGTCGGCCTGGCCGAGGTCCTCCCCCTTCAGCAGCGCGCTCAGGACGTCCGGCCAGGTGCGGACCACCTGCGCGGGGTCGTCGCCGCCGTTCGCAGGGTGCACGTTCACCATGGCTGACTCCAGCTCTCGATCGGTACGTCGTCATCGGGTCGGAGCCAGCCTAGCGAGCGGCGCGGCGCCCGCGCCGGAATGTCCGGACGGCTTCTCTCCTGGTGAGACGACCGGTCGGGCGGAGCCCGCCGGATCAGCGGTGGGCGGGGGTGCGCCGGGCCACCCGGGCCCGCAGCAGGGTGGCCGCGGCCTCGGCCAGCGCCACCGGGTCCACCGGGTGCGAGACGGCGGCGTCGGCCCGGCTCCAGGCGGCGAGCCAGGCGTCCTGCGGGCGTCCGATCACCACCAGCACCGGCGGGCAGCCGTAGATCTCATCCTTCAGCTGGCGGCCGAGGCCGAGCCCGCCGGCCGGCACCGCCTCGCCGTCCAGCACGCAGAGGTCGACCCCGCCCTTCTCCAGGGCGCGCAGCACCGCCGGGGTGGTCGCGCACTCCAGGTACTCGATCTCCGGGAGGTCGGCCGCGGGCCGGCGGCCGAGTGCCAGGGTCACCTGCTCGCGGGTGTTGCGGTCGTCGCTGTAGACGAGAACGGTGAGCGTCTCGTCGGTCGTGTGCGCCATGGGCCCTGCTCCCGGGTGCTCGTCCCCATTAATAGGTGTCGTGCATGTCGGCTCCGCGCGGCCGGTGTGATCCGGACCACGTTCACCCCGGATGCTACTCCGGCCCACCCGTCGTGGTGAGCCCCTGACGCGATCTCGCTCAAGCCGCCGCGCGCGGCACTCACTCTCCCGGGTGTACCTGCGTCACCCTCTCCGCCGCGGACCACCCGGACGGCTCTGCCGCTACACCCCCGCCGGTCCGGGCGCGGCAGGGGACACGCGGAGCAGACGGGTGGCCGGACCCGTCAGGGGCCCACCGAACAACCGTCAGAAATCGGACAATGCCCAGCGAGCGGCACCCGCGCCCCGCCCGGCCGAGCCCATCGGGGCATACCGCACGCACCGGACACTCCGAGGGAGACCCCCCGACGTGAAGACGGAATAAGGGACCGACATAATGTCCGTCGTGGCGACAGCAACAGCAACAGAAACCGGACACGCGCACGGAGCGGTCAACAGGCCGAACCTGGTCAGCGTCGGAACCATTGTCTGGCTGAGCTCGGAGCTGATGTTCTTCGCGGCCCTGTTCGCGATGTACTTCACGCTCCGCTCGGTCAAGGGCTCGGAGTTCTGGACCGAGAAGGCGAGCGCCCTCAACGTCCCGTTCTCCTCGGTGAACACCACGATCCTGGTGCTCTCCTCCCTCACCTGCCAGCTCGGCGTCTTCGCCGCCGAGCGCGGTGACGTGAAGAAGCTCCGGTCGTGGTTCACCATCACCTTCGTGATGGGCGCGATCTTCATCGGTGGTCAGATCTTCGAGTACACCGAGCTGGTGAAGAAGGACGGGCTCTCGCTCTCCTCCGACCCGTACGGCACGGTGTTCTACCTCACCACCGGCTTCCACGGTCTGCACGTGACGGGTGGTCTGATCGCCTTCCTGCTGGTCCTGGGACGGACGTACGCAGCCAAGCGGTTCACGCACGAGCAGGCCACCGCCGCGATCGTGGTGTCGTACTACTGGCACTTCGTCGACGTCGTGTGGATCGGCCTGTTCGCGACCATCTACCTGATCAAGTAACCAGCTGATCAGGTCGCTGGCCGCCGGCCGGAGACCGGGCCCGCCCGCGGACCCCGCACCGACCCGACCGCGCGTCCCCTTGCCCGGCCTGAGCAGCCGAGGCACCTGGACGCAGCCACCAGCCGACCAGATCCTGACACCGGGGTTATTCCGTGAAAAAGCTCTCCGCACGACGGCGCCACCCACTGGCGGCGCTGGTCGTCCTACTTCTCGCCCTGGCGGCCACCGGGGGGCTGTACGCCGCTTTCGCGCCGGCCGAGAAGGCTCAGGCCGACACCTCCGCGCAGTCCCTGGCCATCGACGAGGGCAAGAAGCTCTTCGCCGTGGGCTGCTCCTCCTGCCACGGCCTGAACGGCCAGGGCAGCTCCGACGGCCCGAGCCTGGTCGGCGTCGGTTCGGCCGCCGTGGACTTCCAGGTCGGCACGGGTCGGATGCCCGCGCAGCAGCCCGGTGCCCAGGTCCCGTCGAAGAAGAACATCTACAGCCAGACCCAGATCGACCAGATGGCCGCCTTCGTGGCCTCGCTCGGCCCCGGCCCGGTGATCCCGACCGAGGAGCAGTACACGGCCACGGACGCCAACGCCGTCGCCAAGGGCGGCGAGCTGTTCCGCACCAACTGCGCCCAGTGCCACAACTTCGCCGGCCAGGGCGGTGCCCTCACCAAGGGCAAGTACGCCCCGTCGCTGGACGGTGTCGACCCGAAGCACATCTACGAGGCCATGCAGACCGGCCCGCAGAACATGCCGTCGTTCCCCGACACCACCATGCCGGAGGAGCAGAAGAAGCAGATCGTGGCCTTCGTCCGCCACACCACCAACGATGAGCCCAACCCCGGCGGTCTGGCCCTGGGCAGCCTCGGTCCGGTGACCGAGGGCCTGTTCGGCTGGATCTTCGGCCTCGGCGCGCTCATCGCGGTCGCGATCTGGGTCGCCGCCCACACCACCAAGGCCAAGAAGTCATGAGCCACGACATCTCTGAAGAGAACCTGCCGGAGTCGCACGGCGACTCCCACGGCCACGCGGTCGCCGTCCACGACGACCCGTTCGCCGACCCGGGCCTGCCGGTCCACGAGCCGCGTCGCACCGACATCGACGAGCGGGCCGCCAAGCGGGCCGAGCGCCAGGTGTCGCTGATGTTCGTGGTCTCGATGCTCGCGACGATCGGCTTCATCGCCTCGTACGTCGTGCTCGACATCGACAAGATCGTCTACATCTTCCCGCTGGGTCACGTCAGCGCGCTGAACTTCGCGCTCGGCCTGACCCTCGGTGTGGCGCTCTTCTGCATCGGCGCCGGCGCGGTCCACTGGGCCCGCACGCTGATGTCGGACCACGAGCTGCCGGCCGAGCGTCACCCGATCGAGGCCGACGACGAGGTCCGTGCGGACGTCATCGAGCAGTTCAGGACCGGCGCCGCCGAGTCCGGCTTCGGCCGCCGCAAGATGATCCGCAACACCCTGATCGGCTCGATGGCCATGGTGCCGCTGTCCGGTGTCGTGCTGCTGCGCGACCTCGGTCCGATGCCGCAGCAGAAGCTGAACCACACCGGCTGGGAGGCCGCGACGGTCCAGAAGCCGCTGCAGCTGATCAACATGAACACCAACGAGCCCATGAAGCCCGAGGACGTCCTCGTCGGCTCGCTGACCTTCGCCAAGCCCGAGGGCCTGGAGGAGGACGCGGAGGACTTCCAGGTCCAGATCGCCAAGGACGCCCTGATGCTCATCCGGATCGCTCCGGAGGACATCAAGGACAGCACCTCGCGCGACAAGGGCTTCGAGGGGATCCTCGCCTACTCGAAGATCTGCACCCACGTCGGCTGCCCGATCAGCCTGTACGAGCAGCAGACCCACCACGCGCTGTGCCCCTGCCACCAGTCGACCTTCGACCTGGCGGACGGCGCCCGCGTCATCTTCGGCCCGGCCGGTCACCCGCTCCCGCAGCTGAAGATCACCACTGACGAGCAGGGCTTCCTGGTCGCCACCGGCGACTTCGACGAGCCCGTCGGTCCGAGCTTCTGGGAGCGCAAGCGATGAGCAGCACGAGCGGCGCGACCACCAGCGCGTCCAAGCCGGCGAGCACCCGCGCCAAGCCCGCCAACAAGGGCGAGGCGGCCGTGGACTGGGTGGACGGCCGGCTGGGGATCTACACCCTCGCCAAGTCCAACCTGCGGAAGATCTTCCCGGACCACTGGTCCTTCATGCTCGGCGAGATCTGCCTCTACAGCTTCGTCATCATCATCCTCACGGGTGTGTACCTGACGCTGTTCTTCAAGCCGAGCATGGCCGAGGTCGTCTACCACGGTCCGTACACCCCGCTCGAGGGCATCCGGATGTCCGAGGCGTACGCCTCGACCATGAACATCAGCTTCGAGATCCGCGGCGGTCTGCTGATCCGCCAGATCCACCACTGGGCCGCGCTGGTCTTCGTGGCGGCGATGCTCGTGCACATGATGCGCGTCTTCTTCACCGGCGCGTTCCGCAAGCCCCGCGAGATCAACTGGGTCTTCGGCTTCCTGCTGCTCGTGCTCGGCATGTTCGACGGGTTCTTCGGTTACTCGCTCCCCGACGACCTGCTGTCGGGCACCGGCATCCGGTTCATGGAGGGCGCGATCCTGGCGGTGCCGATCGTCGGCACCTACATCCAGATGTTCCTGTTCGGCGGCCAGTTCCCGGGCACCGACATCGTGCCGCGGTTCTTCACCATCCACGTGCTGCTCATCCCGGGCATCATGCTGGGCCTGCTGGTGGCGCACCTGATCCTGGTCTTCTACCACAAGCACACCCAGTGGGCGGGCCCGGGCAAGACCGAGAAGAACGTCGTCGGCATGCCGCTGATGCCGGTCTACATGGCCAAGGCCGGTGGCTTCTTCTTCCTGGTCTTCGGCGTCATCTCGGCCATCTCGGCGATCGCCACGATCAACCCGATCTGGGCGTACGGCCCGTACCGTCCGGACCAGGTGTCGACCGACGCCCAGCCCGACTGGTACATGGGCTTCTCCGAGGGCCTGATCCGCGTCATGCCGGGCTGGGAGATCTCGGTCTGGGGTGGCCACACCCTCAACCTGGGCGTGATGATCCCGCTGGCGATCTTCCCGATGGTGCTGGTCGCGATCGCGGTCTACCCGTTCATCGAGGGCTGGATCACCGGTGACAAGCGCGAGCACCACATCCTGGACCGTCCGCGCAACGCCCCGGTCCGCACCGCGCTCGGCGCGGCCTGGATCAGCCTGTACCTGGTGCTGCTGGTCGGTGGTGGCAACGACCTGTTCGCGACCCACTTCCACCTGTCGCTGAACTCCATCACGTACTTCGTGCGGGTCGGGTTCTTCGTGGTGCCGGTCGTCGTCTTCTTCATCACCAAGCGCTGGTGCCTCGGCCTGCAGCGCCGGGACAAGGAGAAGGTGCTGCACGGTCGCGAGAGCGGCATCATCAAGCGCCTGCCGCACGGTGAGTTCGTCGAGGTCCACACGCCGCTGGCGGCCAAGGACCTGCACACCCTCACCGCGCACGACCAGCCGCAGCCGGTCGAGCTCCCCGCGGAGACCGACGAGAACGGTGTCGCCCGCAAGGCCGGCGTGCTGGCCAAGACCCGGGCCAAGCTCTCCGAGGGCTTCTACGGCGAGGGCGCCCAGATCGCCAAGCCGACGGCCGAGGAGTTCCGCGAGATCGAGAGCGGCCACGGCCACCACTGATCCCGCCTGACCCGATCGCCACCGTACGAGGGCCCCTGCGCACCGCGCGCAGGGGCCCTCGTCGTCGCCGTCCACGGGGCACAATGGTGCCTGCCCCAACGAACCGTCAGGAGCGTCCGTGCAGCTGTCCGTCGACCACGACTCCGCCGTCCCGCCGTACGAGCAGGTCCGGGCCCGGATCGCCGAGCTGGCCCGCGCCGGGGAGCTGCCGGTCGGTCTGAAGCTGCCCACCGTACGGGCCCTGGCCGAGCAGCTGGGCCTGGCCGCCAACACGGTGGCGCGCGCGTACCGGGAGCTGGAGTCGGACGGGGTGGTGGAGACGCACGGCCGGCGCGGCACCCTGATCGCCGCCGCCGGGGACACCGCGCACCGGCTGACGGCCGCCGCGGCCGCCGAGTACGCCCGGCACGCGCTGCGGCTCGGGGTCTCCGAGGAGGAGGCGCTGGCAGCGGCGACGGGCGCGCTCGCCCTGGTGTACGGGGAGCGCGCCCGGCAGCGGGCCTGACGGCGGCGTCACATCGGTGGCGTCCCGCCCGTGGCGTCACACCTGCGGGGTCAGGCCGCCCCAGCTCTGGGCCGGTCCGCCGTCGGGCGAGCCGGAGGTGGTGACCGGCTTGCCGAGGGCGCTGTGCTTGACCCAGTCGTCCCAGCTGACGTTCCAGTCACCGAAGCCGTTGCCGAACGGCTCCATCGGGTCGCCCAGGCTGTTGACCACCTGGACGATGTCACCCACCCGGGTGTTCTCGAAGAACCAGTGGGCGTTCTCGGTACTCATACCGGTACAGCCGTGGCTGACGTTGGCCACCCCCTGCGAGCCGACCGACCAGGGCGCGGCGTGCACGTACTCACCGCTCCACGTCACCCGGGTGGCCCACATGACCTGGAGGTCGTAGGACTCCGCGCTGCCGGCGGCTATGCCTATGCTCTCGCCGCTCATCCGGACCTGGGACTCCTGCCCCAGCACCACCTTGATGCCGTTGCGGGTGGAGAAGCCCGGCTTGCCGGTGGTCACGGGGAGGGTCTTCACCAGTTCTCCGTTGCGTTTGAAGGTCATCTGGTGGCTGCCGGCGTCGACCAGGGCCTCGACCCGGTCGCCGGTGCGCAGGCTGAGGCTGCTGGGGTCGCCGCCGTACAGGCCGTCCGCGATCCGCACACCGGCCGCGTCGAAGGTCAGCTGGACCTTGGCGTTGGCGGGCCAGTACTCCTGCGGACGGAAGTGCAGGTTCTGGTCGTCCACCCAGTACCAGCCGCCGGTGGCGGCGGGCTCGGAGCGGACGGTGAGGCTGCGCTCGATCTCCTGGCGCGCCGCCGGGTCCTTGACCGGGGCGGAGAGCTTCACGGTGAGCGGCTGGCCGACGCCGTAGATGCCGCTGCCGGAGGAGTCCGGGCCCAGCTGGGCGGTGAGCAGGTTCTGCGCCGTCAGGGTGGTGAAGGCGGTGGTGGTCAGGCCCCGGCCGCCCCGGCCGTTGTCGGCCGCCACCTGGACGGCGTAGTGGGTGCCGGCCCTGAGCCGGCCGGTGGTCTGCCAGCTGGCCTGGTCGTCGGCCAGCTTCCCGGCGACCTGCTTGCCGTCGGGCCCGGTCACGGTGACGTCGGTGAGCCGGCTGCCCGGCTCCGCGGTGACCGTGTACGGCTTGGACGGGTCGACATTGGTGTCGGCCGTGGCGTGGATCAGGGGGGCGGCGTCCACCGTCGAGAAGGTGGTGGTGTCCTTGGTTCCGCCTGCTGACGAACAGGCCGCGACCGGCACCAGGAGCAGTATCGCGGCGGCGGCGGTCCGCCCGTTCGTGTGTCTCCGACTGCGGCCCATTGCGGCCTCCGAGCTCTTGAGACGATTACTCGGAGCGTAGGAAGCACCCGGAAGGACGGCACCCCGGCGCCGGGCCCGTTGCCCCACCCGGGTGACGGGGTGCAAGGGGGGAAAGGGGCGGCGAACGGGCCGGGGAGGGGCCGGAGAAGGGCCCGGGAGAGCGCCGGGAAAGAGCACGGGCCGGACACCCCCGAAGGGATGCCCGGCCCGGGCCGGAGCGGGAGGACCTACTGGTTCTGGTTCTCGCCCCGGTAGAACTCGAAGACCCAGCCGTACAGGCCGATCAGGATGACCGGGATCGACCAGTAGAGCAGCCACCAGCCGAAGATCACGCCCAGGAAGGCCAGCGCACCGCCGACCGCCAGGGAGAGCGGCTGCCAGCTGTGCGGGGCGAAGAAGCCCACGTCACCGGCGTCGTCGGCGACCTCGGCCTCCGGGTTGTCACCCGGGCCCGCGTCCACCCGCTTGGCCGTGAAGGCCAGGTAGTAGCCGATGAAGGCGCACAGCGAGAAGGCCAGGAACAGCGCGGTGGTACCGGCCGGCTCCTTGGACCACAGACCGTACGTGATGGCCATCGCCAGGATGAAGACGGCGAAGCCGATGAAGATCTTGCCCTGCTCCTTCATCAGGCGTCACCCTCCTTCTTGCCCTTGCCCAGCGGGGGGCGGTCGTACTGCGCGGGGGTCACGCCGGCGAAGTGCTTGGCGTGCTCGCCGTGGTTCTCCAGGTAGTCCAGCGCGGCGATCTCCGGGTAGTGGAGGTCGAACGCCGGGGATTCGGAGCGGATCCGCGGCAGGGTGAGGAAGTTGTGCCGCGGCGGCGGGCAGGAGGTCGCCCACTCCAGCGAGCGGCCGTAGCCCCACGGGTCGTCCACGTCGACCTTCTCGCCGTACTTGGCGGTCTTCCAGACGTTGTAGAGGAACGGCAGGATCGACAGGCCGAGCAGGAACGAGCCGATGGTGGAGACGGTGTTCAGGGTGGTGAAGCCGTCCGAGGCCAGGTAGTCGGCGTAGCGGCGGGGCATGCCCTCTGCGCCGAGCCAGTGCTGGACCAGGAAGGTGGCGTGGAAGCCGATGAACAGCGTCCAGAAGCAGATCTTGCCGAGCGTCTCGTCCAGCATCTTGCCGGTCATCTTCGGCCACCAGAAGTGGAAGCCGGCGAACATCGCGAAGACGACGGTGCCGAAGACCACGTAGTGGAAGTGGGCGACGACGAAGTACGAGTCCGAGACGTGGAAGTCGATCGGCGGGGAGGCGAGCAGCACACCGGTCAGACCACCGAAGAGGAAGGTGACCAGGAAGCCGACCGTCCAGAGCATCGGGGTCTCGAAGCTCAGCGAGCCCTTCCACATGGTGCCGACCCAGTTGAAGAACTTCACACCGGTCGGGACCGCGATCAGGAAGGTCATGAAGGAGAAGAACGGCAGCAGCACCTGGCCGGTGACGTACATGTGGTGGGCCCACACCGTCACGGACAGACCGGCGATCGCGATGGTGGCCGCGATCAGGCCGGAGTAGCCGAACATCGGCTTGCGGCTGAAGACCGGGATGATCTCCGACACGATGCCGAAGAACGGCAGCGCGATGATGTACACCTCGGGGTGGCCGAAGAACCAGAACAGGTGCTGCCAGAGCATCGCCCCGCCGTTGGCCGGGTCGAAGACGTGTGCTCCGAACTTCCGATCCGCCTCCAGCGCGAAGAGCGCGGCGGCGAGGACCGGGAAGGCCAGCAGGACCAGCACGGCGGTCAGCAGGACGTTCCAGACGAAGATCGACATCCGGAACATCGTCATGCCGGGCGCGCGCATGCAGATGATCGTGGTGATGAAGTTGACCGCACCGAGGATGGTGCCGAAGCCGGAGAAGGCCAGACCCATGATCCACATGTCGGCGCCGATGCCCGGGGAGCGGACGGCGTCGGACAGCGGGGAGTAGGCGAACCAGCCGAAGTCGGCGGCACCCTGCGGGGTGATGAAGCCGGCCACCGCGATGATCGAGCCGAACAGGTAGAGCCAGTAGGCGAACATGTTCAGCCGCGGGAACGCGACGTCGGGGGCGCCGATCTGGAGCGGCATGATCCAGTTCGCGAAGCCCGCGAAGAGCGGGGTGGCGAACATCAGCAGCATGATCGTGCCGTGCATGGTGAACGCCTGGTTGAACTGCTCGTTCGACAGGATCTGCGTCCCGGGACGGGCGAGCTCGGCGCGCATGACCAGGGCGAGGATGCCACCGATCAGGAAGAACGCGAACGACGTACCCAGGTACATCGTGCCGATCGTCTTGTGGTCAGTGGTGGTGAGCCACTTGATGATGGTGGAACCCGGCTTGCGGGTGCGCGTGGCACCGCCGGCCGTGACGGCCCCGGCGCCCCCGCCGGCCGCGGCGGGCTCGTTGAGGATGGTCACTCTGATTCACTTCCCAGGGTCGTGATGCCCGAGGGCACCGCGCCGGTCTGGCCCTTGGCCCGCAGCTCCTTGAGGTGCTGCTCGTACGCGTCGTGGGAGACGACCTTCACGTTGAAGAGCATCCGCGAGTGGTCGACGCCACACAGCTCGGCGCACTTGCCCCGGTAGGTGCCCTCGGCGGTCGGGGTGACCTCGAAGGCGTTGACCACGCCGGGCACGACGTCCTGCTTCATCAGGAAGTTGATCGGCCAGAAGTCGTGGATGACGTCCCGCGAGGTGAGGACGAACTTCACCGACTCGTTGACCGGCAGCCACAGCGTCGGCGGCTCCTGCGGGGTACCGACGTCGTACGCGGCGGTGGTGCTCGCCGGGTCCGGGTTCTCGGTGTTCTCGTAGTTGAACGCCCAGCTCCACTGGAAGCCCACCACGTTGACCGTGTGCTGGGGCTTGGCGGAGGTGGAGGTCAGCGTCGCCTCGTCGCGGGCGACGAAGTAGAAGAGCACCGAGACGATGACAAGGGGGACCGCGGTGTACAGCGCCTCGATGGGCACGTTGTACCGGGTCTGAGCCGGGATCTCCACCTTGGTGCGGCTGCGCCGGTGGAAGATCACGCTCCAGAGGATCAGACCCCACATCAGTGCGCCCACTGCCAGCGCCGCGATCCACGAGCCCTGCCACATGTGGAGGACCAGGGGTCCTTCCTCGGTGACGGGGGTGGGGAGGCCAAGCCTGGGGAGGTCGTTGGCCGAGCAGCCGGTGGCGGACGCGATGACGAGGCCCAGTGCCAGCGCCTGAGGCAGCTTCCGCCGCATCGTGCGCCGCGGCGAGCGGTCGGAGCCGTTGGGACTCACGTAGCGCCTTCCCGAAGTCTCGCCCGCGAACGCGCCACCCTGAGCTGGAGCCTTGGCTCCCCCGGCGGCCCGGCCACGGGCACGGTTTGAATGCTTATGCGGGCCAAACGCTACTGCATCCTTATGCGCCACTCACGAGCAGCCCCCGGTAACGCGCCGCCCGGCTACCCGATCAGGCCCCGAAGGGGTGGACCCGCAGGTCATCGCAGGCATCCGAGGGTTGCACACCCGATCGGGCGACGGCACTGCGACACACGGGTGACGGACCGTCGGACGGGGACGAACCAGGCAAAAGGGAAGCACCACCCCTGCGAAGCGGAGTGTCGCGCGCCGGTCCGCGCGCCGGGGCCGGGCGCCGTTGCCTGCCGCCGGGGCCGGGGGCCGGGGCCGCGGCCGGTCGGCGGCTGACCCGCCGTCAGCCGGGTCCGGCCGGCACGGGCGGTCCCCCGGGCCCGGGCCGGCTGAGGGATAGCGTGGGAGGCGTGTCCTATTTCGATGTCGCCTCCACCGCCCCGCTGCACCCCGTCGCCCGGCAGGCGCTGACCGCCGCACTGGACGAGGGCTGGGCCGACCCTGCGCGGCTGTACCGTTCCGGCCGGCAGGCCCGGATGCTGCTGGACGCCGCGCGGGAGACCGTCGCCGAGGTGCTGGGCGCGCGGGCGGACGAGATCTCCTTCACCGCGAGCGGGACCCAGGCCGTGCAGCTGGGGATGCTGGGCGCGCTGGCCGGCGGCCACCGCCGGGGCCGGCACCTGGTGCACTCCGCCGTCGAACACTCCGCCGTCCTGCACACCGCCGAGCAGCACGAGGCCGAGGGCGGAACGGTCGCCTCCGTGCCGGTCGACCGGCACGGCCGGGTCTCGGCTGGGGAGTTCGCCGCGGCGCTGCGGCCGGACACCGTGCTCGCCGTCCTGCAGTCCGCCAACCACGAGGTGGGCACCCAGCAGCCGGTCACCGAGACGGCCCGGCTGTGCGGCGAGGTCCCGCTGCTGGTGGACGCCGCGCAGAGCGTCGGCCGGCTGCCCGTACCGGAGGGCTGGTCGCTGCTGGCGGCGAGCGCGCACAAGTGGGGCGGCCCGGCCGGCGTCGGGGTGCTGGCCGTCCGCAAGGGCGTGCGGTACCGCTCGCCGCTGCCGGCCGACGAGCGGGAGCGCGGCCGGGTGCCCGGGTTCGTCAACGTCCCCGCCATCGTCGCGGCGGCCGCCTCGCTGCGGGCGGTCCGGGCCGAGGCCGAGCGGGAGAACCCCCGGCTGCACGGCCTGGTGGAGCGGATCCGCGCCCGCGTGCCGCAGCTGGTCCCCGAGATCGAGGTGGTCGGCGACCCGGTGCGGCGGCTGCCGCACCTGGTCACCTTCTCCTGCCTGTACGTGGACGGCGAGGTCCTGCTGACCGAGCTGGACCGAGCCGGCTTCGCGGTCTCCTCCGGCTCCTCGTGCACCTCCTCCACCCTGACGCCCAGCCACGTGCTGGCGGCGATGGGGGTGCTGACCGAGGGCAACGTCCGGGTCTCGCTCCCGTACGGGGTGGCGGAGGCGGACGTCGACCGCTTCCTCTCCCTGCTGCCGGACCTGGTCGCCGGGGTCCGCGCCCCCCTCGGGCTGGACCTCACACCCAGCGCCGCCCCGCCCCGAGCCGAAGGGCGCGCCGGTGTCGGAAGCGACGAGGGACCGGCGAACGAAGAGAGCGCCGGAGCGAGGAGTGCCGGCGCCGGACCGGAGCGGCCGGAGGCGAGCGGGCGAGTCACCCCGCCCCGAGCCGAAGGACGCGCCGGTGCCGGAAGCGACGAGGGACCAGCGAACGAAGAGAGCGCCGGAGCGAGGAGTGCCGGCACCGGACCGGAGCGGCCGGAGGCGAGCGGGCGAGTCACCCCGCAGCTGGTGATCGACGCGCTGGGGAAGAGGTGTCCGCTGCCCGTGATCGAGCTGGCGAAGCGGATCGGTGAGGTGCCGGCCCGCGGGACGGTGGCGGTGCTCGCCGACGACGAGGCGGCGCGGCTGGACATCCCGGCGTGGTGCGGGATGCGCGGGCAGGAGTACCTCGGCGAGGCCCCGGCCGCCGCGTACGGCGGCGACCGGGGCGTGGCCTATCTGGTGCGCAGGACCGGCTGAGCCCGGTCAGCCGAGCTTGGCGCGGATCTCGGCGGCGGCCTCGGCGCCGTACGCGGCCTCGAAGCGCTTGAGGAAGGAGCCGCGGCGCAGCTGGTACTCCTGGGTGCCGACGGTCTCGATGACCAGGGTGGCGAGCATGCAGCCGAGCTGGGCGGAGCGCTCCAGGCCGAGGTCCCAGGACAGGCCTGCCAGGAAGCCGGCCCGGAAGCCGTCGCCGACGCCGGTCGGGTCGGCCTTGCGGTCCTCGGCGGGGCAGCCGACGGTGATGTCGGGCTCGCCCTTGCGCTGGATCCGGACGCCCTTGGCGCCGAGCGTGGTGACCCGGGTGCCGACCCGGTTCAGGATCTCGTCCGCCGACCAGCCGGTCTTGGTCTCGATCAGCGCGGCCTCGTACTCGTTGGTGAAGAGGTACGCGGCGCCGTCGACGATCTCGCGGATGTCGTCGCCCTCCAGGCGGGCCAGCTGCTGGGAGGGGTCGGCGGCGAAGGCGTAGCCGCGGCTGCGGCACTCCTGGGTGTGCCGGACCATGCCCTGCGGGTCGTCCGCGCCGATCAGCACCAGGTCGAGGCCGCCGACCCGGTCAGCGATCGGCTTGAGCTCGATGTTGCGGGCCTCGGCCATGGCGCCGGTGTAGAAGGACGCGATCTGGTTGTGGTCCTGGTCGGTGGTGCACATGAAGCGGGCGGTGTGCCGGGTCTCCGAGATGTGCACCGACTGGGTGTCGACGCCGTTGCGCTCCAGCCAGCTGCGGTACTCGTCGAAGTCCGCGCCGGCCGCGCCGACCAGGATCGGGCGCAGGCCGAGGGCGCCCATGCCGAACGCGATGTTGGGGCCGACGCCGCCGCGCCGGATGTCGAGGGTGTCGACCAGGAAGGACAGCGACACGGTGTGCAGCTGCTCCGCGACCAGCTGGTCGGCGAAGCGACCGGGGAAGGTCGTCAGATGGTCGGTGGCGATCGAGCCGGCGACGGCGATACGCACGGAGTTCTCCTCGGGCGGATTGGGGCCGGAAGCGTTGGACGGGAACTCACCTACGGTACAGGGGTCCGCACGCCGGGCCGACCTTCCTCGTCCGTGTGCTACCCCGTGGTAGGCCTGGCCGGGCCGCCCGGGCGGGCCTAGGGTCGCAGACAGGGGCCCCGTGCGGGCCTCCCCGGGCCTGCGGCAGTCCGTCGCGGCCAAGGCGATCGGAGCGCTCACCGATGATGCCCAGCCACTCCCCCGTCCGCCCGTCGAAGGTGCTGCGCGCGGACTCCGATCCGGACAGTCTGGCCGCGCTGGTGCGCTCGTCACGGCGGCTCGGGCGGTTCTGGCCCCCGCTGGCGTCCGGGCCGGAGCCGGTCGCGGCTTCGCCGGCCGGGGTCGAGGTGCCGGCCGGGGCGCAGCGGCTGGTCGCCGGGATGCCGGACTACGGGGGCTGACCGGCCCCGTCCGGCGGGCCGGCCGGCCCGCCTGCCCACCCGCCGGGCGAGGGGAACCGGATTCCTCCGGGGCACGTCAAACCGGCGCGGCGCCGCGGAGGGCGCTGCGACCAGCCCTCGGGAGGAAGTCACAGCATGGACGACAGGACCGCAGCCGTACCGTTCCGGGCCGCCCGCAGGCGCGGCGCCGCCGCACTGGCCGCTCTGCTGCTGGGAGCCGGCGCGCTGACCGCGTGCGGGTCGGCCGGGTCGACCACCGCCTCGGACAGCTCCTCGGCGGGCGCGGCCTCCTCGGGGGCCGCCTCGCCGGGCGGGACCAGCCCGAGCGCGGCGGCCTCGCCGCCGGCCTCCGCGTCCGCCCCGGTGTCCACGCCGCCGGCCGACCCCACCGCCGAGCCGTCCGCGGCGAGCCCGACCGGCCCCGGCATCGCGGTCGGCGAGCACGACCCGACGGCGCCGAAGTACCCGGCGCTCGGCTACCGCATCGACGGCGCGAGCACGCTGGTGGTCTCGTTCTACGGCGGCACCTGCGACAAGTACGGCCTCAAGGCCGAGGAGGCCACGCCCGGTGTGATCCGGGTCCGGGTGGTGATCGCGCAGCCCGCGCCCAAGGGGCAGGCGTGCGCCGCCCTGGTCAAGGTGAACGAGGTGTCCGCCACGCTGGCGCAGCCGTTCCACGGCGAGGCCGTGCTCGACCTGGCCACCGGCGAGCAGGTCCAGCCGGGCGGGCAGCCGGCCGGTGGGCCGCGCTGACCTCGGGCGCGCGGCCGGTCATGCCGAGAGGGCGGCCCCGGGAGATCCCGGGGCCGCCCTCTCGGCAGTGCAGGGCTTAGCTGAACGAGTCGCCGCAGGCGCAGGAGCCGGTGGCGTTCGGGTTGTCGATGGTGAAGCCCTGCTTCTCGATGGTGTCGACGAAGTCGACCGTGGCGCCGCCCAGGTACGGGGCGCTCATCCGGTCGGTGACGACCTTCACACCGTTGAAGTCCTTGATGACGTCGCCGTCGAGCGAACGCTCATCGAAGAAGAGCTGGTAGCGGAGGCCCGAGCAACCGCCCGGCTGCACGGCGACCCGCAGCGCGAGGTCGTCGCGGCCCTCCTGGTCGAGGAGGCCCTTGACCTTGGCCGCCGCGGCATCGGTCAGCTGGATGCCACTCTCGACCTTGGTGGTCTCGTCCTGGACGGTCATGCTTACTCCCGGTCTTTGACGACTGTCTGCCGCCAGTGCCAACCAGCGGCCTCCCGGAATCATTTCCGGTCGGTGGTGCTTCCGGGGGACTTTTCGTCGCCCGCTCCCCCACACCCCCAATGCTCGCACACCCCGAGGGCTTGGTCACCGTACGATCTTGGCGAACCGGCCACGTCGGGGGCGCCGCGCGGCGAGGATGGCTGACGTGATCCTTCGTCAGCTCCGGGACGGTGCGGCGGACGCGCAGGCCGTCGACGACCTCGCCGGGGCCGCCTTCGGCCACCTGCACAGATCGCATCCGGCCCCGCCCGGCCGCCCGGCACCCGCCGTGCAGCGGCTCGCGCGCGTCCGGCACCTGGCGCGGACCGACCCGCGGGGCTGCTGGGTCGCCGAGCGGGACGGCGCGGTGCTGGGGGCGGCGCTGTCGCTGCGCCGCGAGGGTGTCTGGATCCTGGCGCTGTTCGCGGTGGCGCCCGAGGCCCAGGGGCAGGGGGTCGGGCGGCTGCTGCTGGAGCGGACGGCCGCGTACGGGCGGGGGTGTCTGCGCGGGATGCTGTGCGCCTCGCCCGCGCCGGCCGCGGCCGTGCACTACCGGCGGGCGGGTCTCACCCTGCACCCGGCGATGACGCTGTCGGGCACCGTGGACCGGGCCGGGCTGCTGGATCCCGGCGACATCCCGGTGCATCCGGGCAACGCCGGGCACCGGCACCTGCTGGACTCGGTGGACCGCCGGGTTCGCGGTGCCGCGCACGGGCCCGACCACGACTTCATGCTGGGCCACTACGACGAGCTGCTCATCGCGGACAGCCTGGCCGGCAGCGGGTACTGCTACCGGGACGGCGGCGCGGTGAAGCTGCTGGCCGCGACCTCGAAGCGGATCGCGGGCCGGCTGCTGCGCGAGGCGCTGGCCCGGGTGCCGGACGGGCGGCGGGCGCAGGTCGAGTTCCTGACCGCGGAGCAGGAGTGGGCGGTCGACATCGGTCTGGAGGTCGGCCTCACCCTGGGGACCCGCGGGTACGTGGCACTGCGCGGGATGCGGCCGCCGATGCCGTACATCCCGAGCGGCGGCTTCCTCTGAGGCCCGTGCCCGAGGGAGCCGCTGCCCGGCGGAGGGATCAGGCCATGGTGGCGAGGATCTCCTCGACCATCTCCATGGTGGTGCCGGGGTGCAGGAAGGCGAACCGGGCGACTGTCTCGCCGTCCCAGCCGGTCGGGGTGACGAAGCCGATCTGGTCCGCGAGCAGCTGCTGGGACCAGCGGTAGTAGTCGTCGTTGGTCCAGCCGGTGCGGCGGAAGCAGACCGCGGACAGCTGCGGGTCGTGCAGCAGTTCCAGGTGCTCGGTGTCGCGGATCACCTGCGCGGTGTCCCGGGCCAGCTGCAGGCCGGTCTCGATGGCGTCGGTGTACGCCTGGGTGCCGTGCACGGCCAGCGAGAACCAGAGCGGCAGGCCGCGGGCGCGCCGGGTGAGGTGGTAGGCGTAGTCGGTGGGGTTCCACTCGTCGCCCTCGGTGTGCAGGACGTCCAGGTACGAGGCGTCCTGGGTGTGCACGGCGCGGGCCAGCTGCGGGTTGCGGTAGATCAGCGCGGCGCAGTCGAACGGCGCGAACAGCCACTTGTGCGGGTCCACCACGAACGAGTCGGCGTGCTCGATGCCGTTGTAGCGCTCGCGGACCGAGGGGGCGAACAGGCCGGCGCCGCCGTACGCGCCGTCGACGTGGAACCACAGGCCGAGCTCGCGGGTGACCTCGGACAGGCCCTGCAGGTCGTCGACGATGCCTTCGTTGGTGGTGCCGGCGGTGCCGACGACCGCGATCACGGTCTCCGGGTTCGGGTCGGCGGCGAGCGCGGCCCGCAGGGCCTCGCCGGTGAAGCGGCGGTCGACGGTCGGGACCTTGAAGGCCTCCACGCCGATGATGTTGAAGGTGTTCTTGACCGAGGAGTGCACCTGGTCGGCGACGGCGATCCGCAGCCGGACCTCCGGGCCACTGGGTCGGCCCTCCCTGGCGAGCCGGCGGCGGGCGGTGTCGCGGGCGACCACCAGGGCGGAGAGGTTGCCGGCCGAGCCGCCGGAGACGAAGGTGCCGCCGGCCGTCTCGGGCAGTCCGGCCCGGTCGGCGATCAGGCGCAGCACCTGGTTCTCGGCGGCGATGGCGCCGGCCGCCTCCAGCCAGGAGATGCCCTGCAGGGAGGCGCAGGAGACCACCATGTCGAAGAGCAGGGCGGCCTTGGTGGGGGCGCAGGGGATGAAGGAGAGGTAGCGCGGGCTGTCGGCGGAGATGACCGCTCTGGACAGCTCGTGGTCGTACAGCTTGAGCACGTCGGCGGGGGCGTTGCCGCGCTCGTTCAGCAGGCCGGCCAGCTGGCTGCGCAGGTGCTCGCCGTCGCCGGGGTGGTCGAGCGGCACGGGGTCGTACTGCAGCCGCTCGCGCATGTAGTCGAAGACCAGGTCGACCAGCTGGTTGTCGGGCTGGTGCATGCGGTCGGGGGCTGCGGACACCGGGGTCCCTCTCAGTCGTTCTCGGGGCTCGACGGGACGGTCCCGGAGCGGGCGATTCCGGTGGCGGGTGGGGTTTCTGGGGCGCACCGGACGCTCCTCAGCCTAGGCAGCAGAAACGTTCCGGCGCGCGTCGGAAGCGGGCTGGGCAGGCAGGATTCGAGCGTGTTCCCGCCGCCGCACGCAGGATTCCTGCGCAGGCCGCGGCGAGGGCGCGCCGGGGTCAGCCGATCAGCCGGGAGAGCACCACCGAGCTGCGGCTGCGCTGCACCCCGGGCTCCTTGCGGATCCGCTCGATGACGGCCTCCAGGTGCCGGGTGTCCGCGGCCCGCAGGTGCACCAGGGCGTCCGGGTCGCCGGTGACCGTCCAGGCCGCCACCACCTCCGGGAACTGCCGCAGACTGGCCAGGATCTCCTCCGGCGCGGTGCGCTCGCGGCAGTAGACCTCGACGAAGGCCTCGGTCTGCCAGCCCAGCAGCGCGGGGTCGAGCACCACGGTGAACCCGCGCACCACACCGCGGGCGCGCAGCCGGTCGATCCGGCGCCGGACGGCGGTGGCGGAGAGGTTGGCGAGCAGCCCGATCTCCGCGTACGAGGCGCGGCCGTCCCGGCTGAGGTGTTCCAGCAGGAGCCGGTCGGTCTCGTCCAGTGCCGCCCCGCCCTGGTCTGCCGGTCGGTGGGTGGTCATCGGTGCGGGCTCCACTGGTGGTGCGGGTGAGGGCGGCGGGGGCGTCCCGGTGGACGGTCCGCCGCCCCTATTCTGACCAGGACCGGGTCAGTCCACCAGCAGCACGATCTTGCCCCTGGTCCGGCCCTCGGCGTTGAGCGCCTGCGCGGAGGCCGCCTGGGCCAGCGGGAAGGTGGACGCGACCGGGACCCGCAGCTTCCCGGCGTCCGCCAGCGCGGCCAGCTCGGCCAGGCCCTCCGCGTCCGGGCGGACGAAGACGTAGTGGCCGCCGAGCGCCACCACGCCGTAGTCGACGACCGAGGCGAGCCGGGACGGGTCCGCCACCAGCTGCGCCGAGATCTCCAGCGGCTCGCCGCCGCCGACCAGGTCGAGCGCGGCGTCGACGCCGTCCGGGGCGAGCGCGCGCAGCCGCTCCGCCAGCCCCTCGCCGTGGGCCACCGGCTCGGCGCCCAGGCTGCGCAGGAAGTCGTGGTTGCGCGGGCCCGCGGTACCGATCACCCGGGCGCCGATCGCGACCGCGAGCTGCACGGCGAGGCAGCCGACGCCGCCGGCCGCGCCGTGGACCAGCAGGAGCTCGCCGGGTTTCAGCGCGAGCGCCCCGACCAGGCTCTGCCGGGCGGTAAGCCCGGCCAGCGGCAGGCCCCCGGCCTGGGCCCAGTCCAGCGCGGCGGGCTTGCGGGCCAGGGTGCGCACCGGGGCGGAGACCAGTTCGGCGTAGGTACCGTGTTCCACGGCGTCCTTGCGGACATAGCCGATCACCTCGTCGCCGGGGCGGAACTCGGTGACCGCGCCGCCGACCCCCTGCACCACCCCGGCCAGGTCCCAGCCCATGATCAGCGGGAAGTGCACGTCCATCAGCCCGTCCAGGCGCCCTTCGCGGATCTGCCAGTCGACCGGGTTGACCCCGGCCGCCTTGACCCGCACCAGTACCGAATCGGGCCCGACCTTGGGATCGGGCAGCTCGGTGTACTCGACGACGTCGGGGCCGCCGTAGGTCCTGATCGCGATTGCCTTCATGGCTCAAGCCAAGCGCGAGGCGGCCCGGATATCGATTCGGGCACGCCGGGAAGACACCGATCCGTCGGAGCGGTTCTCGTCACACTGACAGGTCGGCCATCGTCAGAGTGACGCTAACGGGTTATCATAGATAGTGTCAGATAGACGAGAAGGCTGGTTCGTTCGATCGGCCGCACAGGAGGGCACCCGCCCGTGACCACCACCACCGAGACCTACGGCGTCGACCCCACTCCGACGCCGCTCGCACTGCTGCTGCTCGGCCGGGAGGCCGACCCGAACAGCGAGCGCGGCGTCGAGTGCCCCGGCGACCTCCCGGCCGCCTCCGACCCGGACCTGGTCGAGCGCGCCCGCGCCGCCAAGGCGAAGCTGGGCGACCGCGTCTTCATCCTGGGCCACCACTACCAGCGGGACGAGGTCATCGAGTTCGCCGATGTCACCGGCGACTCCTTCAAGCTGGCCCGGGACGCGGCGGCCCGCCCGGAGGCCGAGTACATCGTCTTCTGCGGCGTGCACTTCATGGCCGAGTCCGCCGACATCCTCACCAGCAGCGCCCAGCAGGTCGTCCTGCCGGACCTGGCGGCCGGCTGCTCGATGGCCGACATGGCCACCGCCGAGCAGGTCGCCGAGTGCTGGGACGTGCTGACCGAGGCGGGCATCGCGGACGTCACCGTCCCGGTCTCGTACATGAACTCCTCGGCCGACATCAAGGCCTTCACCGGCAAGCACGGCGGCACCATCTGCACCTCCTCCAACGCCCAGCGGGCCCTGGAGTGGGCGTACGAGCAGGGCCAGAAGGTGCTCTTCCTGCCGGACCAGCACCTGGGCCGCAACACCGCGGTGCGCGACATGGGCTTCTCGCTGGACGACTGCGTGCTCTACAACCCGCACAAGCCGAACGGCGGGCTGACCACCGAGCAGCTGCGGGACGCCAAGATGATCCTGTGGCGCGGGCACTGCTCGGTGCACGGGCGCTTCTCGCTGGACTCCGTCAACGACGTGCGGGCCCGGATCCCTGGGGTCACCGTGCTCGTGCACCCGGAGTGCAAGCACGAGGTCGTCTCGGCCGCCGATATGGTGGGCTCGACCGAGTACATCATCAAGGCGCTGGACGCGGCCGAGCCCGGCTCCAAGTGGGCCATCGGCACCGAGCTCAACCTGGTCCGCCGGCTGGCCAAGGCGCACCCGGACAAGGAGATCGTCTTCCTGGACCGGGCGGTCTGCTTCTGCTCGACCATGAACCGGATCGACCTGCCGCACCTGGTCTGGGCGCTGGAGTCGCTGGTCGAGGGCCGGGTGCCGAACGTGATCACGGTCGACCCGCAGACCGAGAAGTACGCCAAGGCCGCGCTGGACCGGATGCTGGCCCTGCCGTAGCGGACCGGGCCTGCGGCAAGCAGGAACGTTTCCGCACATCCGTGCGGACACGGATCGGGGCGGCACCTGCTGGGTGCCGCCCCGATCCGTGTCACGGACTACTCCGGGAAGCCCGGGATCAGGCCGTCGCCCTCGTCCCGCAGCATCTCGCGGACCTCCTCGATGGTCGCCTCGGCGTCCGGGAGGATCAGCTCGGACGGCTCCAGCGAGTCGTCCGGCAGCGGGCTGCCGTACGACTTCACCGCGTCCAGCAGGTTGCCCAGCGCGGCCCGGAAGGCCGCCTCGTCACCCGCCTGCACCGCGGTGAGCAGCTCGTCGTCGAGCCGGTTGAGCTGGTTCAGGTGGCTCTCGCCGACCTGGAACTGCCCCTCACCCATGACCCTCATGATCATGCCGCGCGTCTCCTGGTCCGTGGAGGTCAGGTCACTTGTTGTAGTTGATGGTGGGCGGGGTGTCCTGCGGGGCACCGGTCTGCTTGCCCTGCTCGATCGCCTGCGGCGCCCCGCCCGGGGTGCCACCGGTGAGCTCGGCCTTCATCCGGGCCAGCTCCAGCTCTACGTCGCTGCCGCCGGCCACCCGCTCCAGCTCGGCCTCGATGTCGTCCTTGCGGCCGAGGCCGCTGGCGTCGTCGAGCGCGCCGGAGGCCAGCAGCTCGTCGATCGCACCGGCCCGGGCCTGCATCTGGGCCGTCTTGTCCTCGGCCCGCTGGATGGCGAGGCCGACGTCGCCCATCTCCTCGGAGATGCCGGAGAAGGACTCGGCGATCCGGGTCTGCGCCTGGGCCGCGGTGTAGGTGGCCTTGATGGTCTCCTTCTTGGTGCGGAAGGCGTCCACCTTGGCCTGCAGCCGCTGGGAGGCGAGGGTGAGCTTCTCCTCCTCGGCCTGCAGCTGCTGGTACTGCGTCTCCAGGTCGGTGATCTGGGACTGCAGGTTCGACTTGCGGGTCAGGGCCTCGCGGGCCAGGTCCTCGCGGCCGAGCGAGAGCGCCTTGCGGCCCTGGTCCTCGTACTTCGCGGACTGCTGCTGGAGCTGGGTGAGCTGGAGCTCCAGCCGCTTGCGCGAGGTGGCCACGTCGGCGACGCCCCTGCGCACCTTCTGCAGCAGTTCGAGCTGCTTCTGGTAGGAGTAGTCGAGCGTCTCGCGCGGGTCCTCCGCCCGGTCCAGGGCCTTGTTCGCCTTGGAGCGGAAGATCAGCCCCATACGCTTCATGATTCCGTCGCTCATGGGCCTCGAGTGCCCCCTTCTTCGGGCCTGCGGATTCGTCTCGTAACACGTCGAGTGTATTCGCAGCGAGGTCTTCGCCGCAGTGCACGAGCTGCAACAAGACTGCTACACCAGGGGCCCCTGCGGCATCGTCCCTGGGGTGGAGCCGACCCTGAGACCATGATCCACCGCAACCCGGACACACCCCCGGGGACACGCCAGGTGATCGATACCGGTTTGGGTCCGACGGCCCTGGCCGAATCCACCCGGCCAGCACGTACGCTGGTCATGTGTTCCGACGCCGCTCAGATGACGCCTCCTCCGCCACCGCGCTGGCCGAGCAGGACGAGAAGACCCTGTCCCGTGACCCGCAGGCCCCCAAGGGCCGGCCGACGCCCAAGCGCAGCGAGGCCGAGGCCAACCGCCGGACCCGGGTGACCGTTCCCAAGGACCGGAAGGAGGCCCAGCGCCAGGCCCGCGACCGGATGCGCACCGAGCGCGAGAAGCAGCGCACCGCCCTGCTGGAGGGCGACGAGCGCTACCTCCCGGCCCGCGACAAGGGCCCGGTCCGGCGCTTCGCCCGGGACTTCATCGACTCCCGCTGGTCCGCCGCCGAGTTCTTCCTGCCCTACGCCGTCGTCGTGCTGGTGCTCAGCGTGATGAAGGTGCAGAGCCTCCAGGTGCTCTCCACCCTGCTCTTCATGGCGTTCTTCGTCGTGGTGATCCTGGACTTCCTGCGCCTGGGCCTGGGCCTGCGCAAGGCCCTGCGCGAGCGCTTCCCGAACGAGAACACCCGCGGTGTGGTCGCGTACGCCATGATGCGCACCCTGCAGATGCGCCGGCTGCGGCTGCCCAAGCCGCAGGTGAAGCGGGGCGAGCGGCCCTGACCGCGGAGCCGGTCCCGCCGCACCGGGTGTACGCGGTCGATCCGCAGCCACCAGGGCTGTACGCGCTGCCCGGACAGGGCGGCGGCGGCCACGACCGGATGGCCCCGGCGGCGCAGCCGCCCCAGGCGCCCGTGCCGCACACCCACCTGCCGGCCCGCGGGGCGCCGCCGCTCGGCAGCGCCGCCGGGCACTGGCTGGAGCGGCACGGCGGACTGCGCAACCTGGTCCGGCAGGAGCTGGTGGCCCGGCAGCTCGCCGAGCAACTGGCCGGCCGGACCGGACTGCGGGTGCTCGACGTCGGCTGCGGCCAGGGCACCCAGGCGCGGCGGCTGGCCCGCGCCGGGCACACCGTGACCGCGCTGGACCCCGACCCGGTCAACCTCGGTGTCGCCCAGGCCGCGCTCGCGGCCGAGTCCGAGGAGGTCCGCGCCCGGGTGCAGCTGCACACCGGGGACGGCCACCACTGCGGGCGCTGGTTCGGCCCGCGCAGCTTCGACGTGGTGCTCTGCCACGACGTGCTGCGCAACCTCTCCGATCCGGACCCGATGCTGGCCTCGCTGGCCCGGGTGCTGGCCCCCGGCGGCGTGCTGTCGCTGCTGGTCCGCAACGCCGACGCGCTGGCCATGCGCCCCGGGCTGGCCGGGGACTGGCGGACCGCCCTGAACTCCTTCGACTCGGTGCGCTACACCGACCGGGTCGGCCTGTCCGCCCGCGCGGACCGCCTCGCCGACCTCTCGCTCACCCTCACCGAGATCTCGGTACCGCTGCGCGCCTGGTACGGCGTGCGGGTGTTCACCGACAACACCCCCGACCACGCCGCACCGGTGGACGGCCGGCAGCTCGCCCAGCTGATCGACGCCGAGGAGCGGGCCGGCCGGCAGGATCCGTACCGGCAGGTCGCGGCCCTGCTCCACGTCTTCGGCGGGAAGTAGCCCGCCGGGCGGTCCGGGCGGCTCAGCCCTCGTGCAGGCTCATGCTGTAGATCACCCGGTCGTCGTCGCGCAGCACCGCGCGGTCGGCCCCGCCCTCGAGCAGGTCCTTCCAGCTCTCGCCGATCCACGACTCCGCGTCGCCCTGGCTGGAGAACTCCTCCTCGGCGCCGGAGGCGGCGACCTGGGAGCCGTCCTCCTTCTCGAACCGCCACGTCCACACCATGCCGTGCTCCTCCCACCGTCCGACCGCTGTGTCGTACGGACAGTAGCGTGCCCGCCGTGATCGGTCCCATACCTCGTCAGGCCGCATCTGCGGCAGGATGGGGCACATGTCGCTCCCCCGCACCCTGATCCTCGGCGGCGCCCGCTCCGGCAAGTCCACCCGGGCCGAGCAACTGCTCGGCGGGCAGCCCGACGTGCTGTACGTGGCGACCGGCGGCACCCGGGACGGCGACGCCGAGTGGGCGCAGCGGGTCGCGCTGCACCGCGAGCGCCGCCCGGCCGGCTGGCGCACCGCGGAGACCTGCGACCTGGAGACGGTGCTGGCGGACCGGGACGACCCGGCGCCGGTGCTGGTGGACTGTCTGGCGCTGTGGCTGACCTGGGTGATGGACGAGCACGGCGCCTGGGACGACGCGCGCTGGGCGGCCGGCGGCGAGCGGGCCGTGCAGGAGCGCTGCACGGCGCTGGCCCGGGCCTGGCAGCACACCGGGCGTCAGGTGGTCGCGGTGAGCAACGAGGTGGGGATGGGGGTGGTGCCGGCCACCGCCGCCGGACGGCGCTTCCGGGACACCCTGGGCCGGCTGAACATGGCGGTGGCCGAGGCCTCCGAGCGGGTCCTGCTGGTGGTGGCGGGTCAGGTCCTGACCATCAAGCCTGCTGCCGTCTGAGCACGGCCGCCGTGTAGCCTTCCGGACGATGGACACCACCGTGGATCTCGATATGTTCTCCTCGCTCGTCGAGCGCCCCGACGAGAGCGCGCGGCGTGCCGCCGAGGAGCGCTGGCAGGCGTCGGCGAAGCCGCGTGGCGGCCTCGGGCAGCTGGAGGAGCTGGGCAGCTGGCTCGCCTCGGTCCAGGGCGGTGCGCCGACCCGGCCGCTGACCTCGGCCAAGGTGCTGCTGTTCGCGGGCGACCACGGCGTCGCCGCGCTCGGTGTCTCCCGGCTGGACGCCGCCGGCGGCACCGCCCGCCGGGTGCACGCCGTGCTGGACGGCACCGCGCCGGTCGCGGTGCTCGCCCGCCGGTACGGCGCCGGGCTGCGGGTGGTCGACGTGGCGGTCGACGCCGACCCGGGCGAGTTCCCGGCCGAGGTGGTCCGGCACCGGGTGCGCCGCGGCTCCGGCCGGATCGACCTCGAGGACGCGGTCAGCGCCGAGGAGGCCGCCCGGGCGTTCCGGGCCGGGATCGCGATCGCCGACGAGGAGGCCGACGCCGGTACCGACCTGGTCGTCCTCGGCGACCTGGGGGTCGGCTCGACCACCGTCGCCGCCGTCCTGGTCGGCGCGCTGTGCGGCACCGACGCCGCCGCCGTGACCGGGCGCGGCTCGGGCATCGACGACCGGGTGTGGATGGTCAAGTGCGCCACCGTGCGCGACGCGCTGCGCCGGGCCCGCCCGGTGCTGGGCGACCAGCTGGCGCTGCTGGCCACCACCGGCGGCGCGGACTTCGCCGCGATCACCGGCTTCCTGCTGCAGGCCGCCGTGCGCCGGCTCCCGGTGGTGCTGGACGGCGTGGTGTCGGCCGCCTGCGCGCTGGTGGCGCAGCGGATCGCGTTCCGGGCGCCGGAGTGGTGGCAGGCCGGGATGTCCACCGGTGAGCCGGCCCAGGCGAAGGCTTACGACCGGCTGACCCTGACGCCGGTGCAGGACCTGGGGGTCTCGATGGGCGAGGGCACCGGCGCGCTGCTGGCGCTGCCGCTGTTCCAGGCCGCCTCGGACACCCTGGCCGAGCCCTCGGCGGTGCCGGCCGCCGCCCCGCAGGAGCCGCGGCCGCCGGCGAAGCTGCCCTCCGCGGCGGAGCTGCTGGGCCGGGGGTAGTCCGCGGTGCACGGTGGTTGCCGCCCGGCGGGCCGGGCCGCGGAGGTGTCCTAGTGGCCCTGGACGGACTGCGGTTCGCGTTCGGCACGCTGTCGGTGCTGCGGGTGCGGGTGGACCGCTGGGACCGGACGGCCGCGGGCCGGGCGATGCTCGCCGCACCGCTGGTCGGCCTGGTGCTGGGCGGGTTCGCGGCGGGCGCCGGTGCGCTGGTCGGCCTGCGGGCCGGCGGGCTGCTGGCGGCGGTGGCCGCGGTGGCGGTGCTCGCGGCGCTGACCCGGGGCCTGCACCTGGACGGTCTGGCGGACGTCGCGGACGGGCTGGGCAGCGGGAAGCCGGCCGAGGACGCGCTGCGGATCATGAAGCAGTCGGACATCGGCCCGTTCGGGGTGCTGACGCTGCTGCTGGTACTGCTGGCTCAGGTCGCGGCGCTGGCCGGGGCGTTCGCCGGGTCGGCCGGGCGGGGTGCGCTCGCGGTGCTGACGGCGGCCGTGACGGCCCGCTGCGCGCTGGGCTGGGGCTGTCTGCGGCCGGTACCGGCGGCCCGGCCCGGCGGGCTGGGCGCGATGGTGGCCGGGACCGTCCCGCCGGCCGGGGCGGCCGCGGTGTCGGCCGGGTGCGCGCTGCTGCTGGGGCTGGCGGGGACGGCCGAGGGCTGGTGGGCGCTGCGCTACCCCGCGGCGCTGGCGGTCGGGCTCGGCTGCGCGCTGCTGCTGCTGCGCCGCTGCGTACGGCGGTTCGGCGGGGTGACCGGGGACGTGCTGGGGGCGCTGGCGGAGACCGCGGCCACCGGCGCGCTGGTGGCGCTGGCGCTGCTCTGAGGCGCCCCCGCCGTCCGGGGGCCGGGATCTGACAGGTACCGGATCAGGGATAGCGGCGGCTGCGGCGGGGAAGGGATCTGACGGACCGGAAGCCGACGCCCGCTCAGCTGACACCGGATCAGCGGCTGCGGACAGGCTTCGTCACTCACCGTGACGACCGGCCGGGCCCCGTACCGGGGGCGGCGTGATCCCAGCATGCGGACTACCATGCGGGGAGCAACCGTAGCCCTGCGCCCGTTTCCCCGCGGAACACGCCGGGGTTATGCCGGTACGGCACCGGTGCCGTACCCGGCCGTGGACCGCGAAAGAACAGGACGCATTTACGTGACTGCACTGTCTGTGAGCACCTCCTCCGCCGCCTCGCTGCGCGCGGACGCCCTGGTGATCGGTGTCGCCAAGGGCCCCAAGGGCCTGGTCGTCGCCTCCGGCGCCGAGGCCGTCGTCGAGGCGTTCGAGGGCAAGCTGGCCGAGGTCCTCACCACCCTGGGCGCGACCGGCGCCGAGGGTGAGGCGGTCAAGCTCCCCGCCGCCGCGGGTCTGAAGGCCCCGCTGGTGCTGGCCGTCGGCCTCGGCGAGGCCGCCGAGGGCGCCTACGACGCCGACGCGCTGCGCCGGGCCGCCGGTGTCGCGGCGCGCACCCTGGCCGGCGTCAAGAAGGCCGCGCTGCTGCTGCCGGCCGAGTCGGCCGAGGAGATCGAGGCCGTCGCGCTGGGCGGCCTGCTCGGCTCGTACAGCTTCGGCACCTACAAGGGCGCGGGCAGCGCCAAGGAGCCGGTCGGCGAGCTGGTCGTGCTGGCCGCCCGCAAGGGCAGCAAGGACGCCAAGGCCGCCGTCGAGCGCGCCACCGCGATCGGCGAGGAGATCAACCGCGCCCGCGACCTGATCAACACCGCCCCGAACGACCTGCACCCGAAGGCCTTCGCGGCCATCGCCCAGGCCGCCGGCAAGGAGCACGGCCTCAAGGTCGAGGTGCTCGACGAGAAGGCGCTGGCCAAGGGCGGCTTCGGCGGCATCCTCGGCGTCGGCGTCGGTTCGGCCAACCCGCCCCGGCTGGTGAAGGTCGCCTACACCCACCCGAAGGCCAAGGCGACCCTCGCCTTCGTCGGCAAGGGCATCACCTACGACTCGGGCGGCATCTCGCTGAAGCCGGCCGGCCACAACGAGACCATGAAGTGCGACATGTCCGGCGCCGCCGCCGTGTTCGCCGCCGTGGTCGCCGCCAAGCGCCTGGGCCTGCAGGTCAACGTGACCGCGTGGCTGGCGCTGGCGGAGAACATGCCGTCCGGTTCCGCCACCCGCCCCGGCGACGTGCTGCGGATGTACGGCGGCAAGACCGTCGAGGTGCTGAACACCGACGCCGAGGGCCGTCTGGTGCTGGCCGACGCGATCGTGCGGGCCGGCGAGGAGAACCCGGACGTGATCGTCGACGTCGCCACCCTGACCGGGGCGATGGTGCTCGCGCTGGGCAACCGCACCTTCGGTGTGATGGCCAACGACGACGAGCTGCGCACCCGCCTGCACAACACCGCGGAGGCGGTCGGCGAGCAGTCCTGGCCGATGCCGCTCCCGGCCGACCTGCGCAAGGCCATGGTCGAGACCACCATCGCCGACCTGCAGAACATGGGTGAGCGGATGGGCGGCGGCCTGGTGGCCGGCCTGTTCCTCAAGGAGTTCGTGGCCGAGGGCATCGACTGGGCGCACCTGGACATCGCCGGCCCGGCCTTCCACGAGGGCGCGCCGTACGGCTACACCCCCAAGGGCGGCACCGGCAGCGCGATCCGCACCCTGGTCCGCTTCGCCGAGGACACCGCGGGCGCCTGACGCCCGGCAGGCAGGGGCCCGGCGCCGACCCGGCGCCGGGCCCCTGCGGCATTACCAGCCGGTAACGCCGCTGCGCAATCGGTGCGCCTGTTCGCCTCCGGCGAAACTTTGTTCCGCACCGTGGAACCAGCCGCTCCCCCGGGCGGCCACCCGGGCCCTTCGCCCCTGCCGCGGCACGCCTTTGAGCTGCGACAATGACCACACGTACCGGGTACCGGGCAGCCCGACGACGGCCTCATGGGCCCCGGCAGGGCAGCCCCCGACGTCAGCCGCGCTCAACAAGTGCAAAGATGTATTTCCGGCACGACTGGGCGCCTTACAAAGGCTTCCGACCCACCGGACCGCGACCGGCCCGGCGAACCGCACCCCTTGCATGGAGGACGTGACGTGGCGAACGACGCCAGCACCGTTTTCGACGTAGTCATTCTCGGAGGCGGAAGCGGCGGTTACGCCGCGGCGCTCCGCGCCGCCCAGCTGGGTCTGAGCGTCACCCTGATCGAGAAGGGTGAGCTCGGCGGCACCTGCCTGCACCGCGGCTGCATCCCGACCAAGGCCCTGCTGCACGCGGCCGAGATCGCCGACGAGACCAAGGAAGCCGCCGAGTTCGGCGTTCTGGCCACCTTCCAGGGCATCGACATCAACGGCGTCCACAAGTACAAGGACGACGTGGTCAGCGGCCTGTACAAGGGCCTGCAGGGCCTGGTCGCCTCGCGCAAGGTCAACTACATCACCGGCGAGGGCAGGCTCTCCTCGCAGACCTCGGTGGACGTGAACGGCCAGCGCATCGAGGGCCGCCACATCGTCCTCGCCACCGGCTCGGTGCCGAAGTCGCTGCCCGGCCTGAACATCGACGGCGACCGGGTCATCTCCTCGGACCACGCCCTCAAGCTCGACCGGATCCCGAAGTCGGCCGTCATCCTCGGCGGCGGCGTGATCGGTGTCGAGTTCGCCTCCGTCTGGAAGTCCTTCGGCGTCGACGTCACCATCGTCGAGGCCCTGCCGCACCTGGTGCCGCTGGAGGACGAGAACTCCTCCAAGCTGCTGGAGCGCGCCTTCCGCAAGCGTGGCATCAAGTTCGAGCTCAAGGCCCGCTTCTCCGGCGTCGAGTACACCGCCGACGGGGTCCGCGTCTCGACCGAGAACGGCAAGCAGATCGACGCCGACCTGCTGCTCGTCGCGATCGGCCGCGGCCCGGTCTCGGCCGGCCTCGGTTACGAGGAGAACGGCGTCGCGATGGACCGCGGCTACGTCCTGGTCGACGAGTACATGCGCACCAACGTGCCGACCATCTCGGCCGTCGGCGACCTCGTCCCGACCCTGCAGCTCGCCCACGTCGGCTTCGCCGAGGGCATCCTGGTCGCCGAGCGCCTGGCCGGCCTCAAGGCCGTGCCGATCGACTACGACGGCGTGCCGCGGGTGACCTACTCCAACCCCGAGGTCGCCTCGGTGGGCATCTCGGAGGCCAAGGCCGTCGAGCTGTACGGCAAGGACAAGGTCGTCACGCTCAAGTACAACCTGGCCGGCAACGGCAAGAGCAAGATCCTGAAGACCGCCGGCGAGATCAAGCTCGTCCAGGTCAAGGACGGCGCCGTGGTCGGCGTCCACATGGTCGGCGCCCGCATGGGCGAGCAGGTCGGCGAAGCCCAGCTGATCTACAACTGGGAGGCTCTGCCGGCCGAGGTGGCCCAGCTCATCCACGCCCACCCGACCCAGTCCGAGGCCCTCGGCGAGGCGCACCTGGCGCTGGCCGGCAAGCCGCTGCACGCGCACGACTGATCGCGCCCAGCCACCCCCATTCCTGTACGCAAGACTTGATAGGAGTCGCTGAAACCATGGCGGTCTCAGTAACACTGCCCGCACTGGGCGAGAGCGTGACCGAGGGCACCGTCACCCGCTGGCTGAAGGCCGAGGGTGAGCGGGTGGAGATGGACGAGCCGCTGCTGGAGGTGTCGACCGACAAGGTCGACACCGAGATCCCGGCGCCGGCCTCCGGCATCCTGGCCTCGATCAAGGTCGGCGAGGACGAGACCGTCGAGGTGGGCGCCGAGCTGGCGATCATCGACGACGGCTCGGGCGCCCCGGCCGCCGCTGCCGCCCCCGTCGCGGAGGCCGCCCCGGCCCCCGCCGCCCCGGCCCCGGTGGCCGAGGCTCCCGCCGCACCCGCCGCCCCGGCTGCTCCGGCCGCCGCCCCGGCCGCGGCCGCGCCGGCCGCCGACGCCACCCCGGTGCTGCTCCCCGCGCTGGGCGAGTCGGTCACCGAGGGCACCGTCACCCGCTGGCTCAAGGCCGAGGGCGACACCGTCGAGGTCGACGAGCCGCTGCTGGAGGTGTCCACCGACAAGGTCGACACCGAGATCCCGTCGCCGGTCGCCGGTGTCGTGGTCAAGATCCTGGTCGGCGAGGACGAGACCGCCGAGGTCGGCGCCCAGCTCGCGCTGATCGGCGCGGCGGGCGCGGTCGCCGCCGCCCCGGCCCCGGCCGCTCCGGCTGCCCCGGTCGCCGCCCCGGCCCCCGTGGCCGAGACCCCGGCTCCGGCCCCGGCTGCTCCGGTCGCCGCCCCCGCCCCGGTGGCCGCTCCGGCTCCGGTCGCCCCGGCTGCTCCGGTCGCCGCTCCGGCCCCGGTGGCTCCGGCCGCTCCGGCCGCCGCCCCGGCCGCCCCGGCTCCGGTGGCCCAGGCCGTGCCGGCCGCCGACGCCGGTGACGCCTACGTCACCCCGCTGGTGCGCAAGCTCGCCGCCGAGCAGGGTGTCGCGCTGTCCGCCGTCGCCGGTACCGGTGTCGGTGGCCGCATCCGCAAGCAGGACGTGCTGGCCGCCGCCGAGGCCGCCAAGGCGCAGGCCGCCGCCCCGGCGCCCGCTGCCGCGAAGGCCCCGGCCACCGTCGCCGCGGTCTCCCCGCTGCGCGGCACCACGGTCAAGATGTCCCGCCTGCGCTCGGTGATCGCCAAGCGCATGGTGGAGTCGCTCCAGGTGTCGGCCCAGCTGACCACCGTGGTCGAGGTGGACATCACCAACATCATGCGGCTGCGTGCCAAGGCGAAGGCCGGCTTCGAGGCCCGCGAGGGCGTCAAGCTGTCCCCGATGCCGTTCTTCGTGAAGGCCGCCACCGAGGCGCTGAAGGCCCACCCGGTCGTCAACTCCCAGGTGAACGAGGCCGAGGGCACCATCACCTACCACGGCGCCGAGCACGTCGGCATCGCGGTGGACACCGAGCGCGGTCTGCTGGTCCCGGTCATCCACGACGCGGGCGACCTCAACATCGCCGGCATCGCGAAGAAGACCGCCGACCTGGCGGCCCGTACCCGCGACAACAAGGTGACCCCGGACGAGCTGGGTGGTGGCACCTTCACCATCACCAACACCGGCTCGCGCGGTGCCCTGTTCGACACCCCGATCATCAACCAGCCGCAGGTGGCGATCCTGGGCATCGGTGCCGCTGTGAAGCGCCCGGTGGTCATCAACCACCCGGACCTGGGCGAGACGATCGCGGTCCGCGACATGGTCTACCTGGCCCTGTCGTACGACCACCGGATCGTCGACGGCGCCGACGCCGCCCGTTACCTGGGCACCGTCAAGGCCCGTCTGGAAGAGGGCGCCTTCGAGGGCGACCTCGGCCTCTGACGGTCACAGGCCTGACCGCCGGTGCCCCGCTCGTCCCCGGACGGGCGGGGCACCGGCGTCTGCGGCCGTTGGCCCGAACCGGGGAGCACGGGGTACCCGCCCCCGTGCGCCGCGAGTGCGTCGGCGGGGGTGAGCGAGGATGCTGGAGCGGTGATGTACGAGACGGACTTCTGGCAACTGATCGACGAGACCAGGGACGCGGCCGAGGGCGACCCGGACGACCAGGCGGACGCGCTGGTGGAGCGCCTGGCGCAGTTGACGCCCGATGACGTGATCGACTTCGCCCGGCTGTTCGAGGCGCGGTTCCAGCGCGCGTACCGGACCGAGCTGTGGGGCGCCGCCCACCTCCTGATGGACGGCGCCCCGGACGACGCCTTCGACTACTTCCGGTGCTGGCTGATCGGCCAGGGCCGGGAGGTGTTCGAGGGTGCCGTGCACGAGCCGGACGCGTTGGCGGACCTGGTGCCGGACTTCGACGAGGAGGAGGACGGCGACGCGGAGGACCTCGGTTACGCGGCCGACGAGGCGTACGAGGCGCTGACCGGGCTGCCGCTGCCGGACCTCGGGATGGAACAGCCGGACGGACCCGAGGGCGAGCCCTTCGACTTCGACGACCCCGAGATCATGGCGAAACGGTTCCCCCGGCTGTGGGAGCGCTTCGGCGACTGAGCAGCCCCGCCGGCCGGTCACGCGGCGGCACCGGCCGGGTGGCCCGGCCGGTGCCGCCGCGTCCCGGCGCCGGGCCGCTCAGGCGCCGCTGCCGGAGTCGGTGGACCGGATGCCGGCGACGATCTGTTCCAGCACCGCGGGCTTCGGCGCCAGCGGGTCGTCGTCCACGCCGCCGTGCAGGAGGACGAAACCGCCGCCCTCGGCCGGCGCCGCGATCAGCAGCACGTAGCCCTGCGCGCCCTGCTCGGGGGTGACGTACCAGCGCACCGCGTAGCTGTTCACCCCGGCGACCACGATCGGGCCGGAGGCGAGCTCGCGGTGGCCCAGCAGCTTGCCGAAGATCGCGGGGGCGTAGTTCGCCATCGCGGTCTCCGCGGCCGACTGGGCACCGGTGCCCTCCACCGCCTCGGCCTCGATCGAGAACTGGCCGCGCACGCACTGGCTGGACAGCCCGCAGTCGTAGGGTCCGCTGGTCGCGTGCATCGAGGCGGTCGCGGTGGCGTCCCTCGTGGTCCAGCCGTACGGCACGGTGATCCGCAGCGCGTGCACGGTGTCGGTGACGGTGGTGGAGGACCCGGTGCTCGGGGACGGGCTCGGGCGCTCGCTCGGGCTGCGCGACGGGGACGGCGACCTGGTGGCCGGACCGGAGGTCGACGAGGTGGGGGTCGGCGGCGGCGGGCCCGGGCCGTCGCCCTGGGTGAACGCGTACCCGATGGCGGCGGCGGCCACGAGCACCACGACGACCGCGATGCTGATGCCGATCACCAGGCCGTTACGGTTGGGGTTCGGCGGCGGGCCCGGGTAGCCGTACCCGCCGCCGAGCGGGCCCTGCGGCGGGTAGCCGTACGCGGCCTGGCCGGACGGGACGCCCTGGCCGTCCGCGGGCGGGGTGAAGGACGGGCTCCCCCAGGCCTGGGTCGGCGCGTCGGCGAGCTGCCCGGCCGTGGGCGCTCCGGCCTGGCGGACGTCGGCGGCCCAGGCGTTGCCGTCCCACCAGCGCTCCTGCGACGTCCCCGGGACGGGGTACCAGCCGGGAGGGATCGAATTGGTCACCTCGTAACGCTACCGGCCCCGGACGGGCCCGCGGCAGGGGAGGCCCGGTCACGACTTGGCACCTCCGGGACGCCGTCACGGCGGGTCCGGGGAGGCTCCGACGGGCCGTCAGCACATCGTTCACGGAGGAGCCTTCCGGCGGCAGCCGACGACCGCACCGAGACGGGCGGACCGGCGCGCGGGGCAGCGCGCCCCCGCCGTCCGGGCGGTCCGGGCCTGACAGGATGGAACCATGCGCATCGCGGTGACAGGCTCCACGGGACTGATCGGTTCGGCACTGGTCCGCTCGCTGCTGGCGGACGGCCACCGGGTCGTGCGGCTGGTACGGCGCAGGAGCCGGACCGGGCCGCAGCCGGACGGCACCGTCGGGGTGGGCTGGAACCCGCACCTGATGCAGGTGGACCCGGCCGGCCTCGAGGGCGTCGAGGCCGTGGTGCACCTGGCCGGGGCCGGCGTCGGCGACCGGCGCTGGAGCGAGTCGTACAAGCGGGAGATCCGGGACAGCCGGGTGCTGGGCACCGAGACCATCGCCGGGGCCCTGGCCGCGCTGAAGGAACCGCCGAGGGTGCTGGTGAGCGGCTCGGCCGTCGGCTACTACGGGCAGACCGGCGACCGGGTGATCGACGAGCGCGACCCGGCCGGCGGGGACTTCCTGGCCTCCGTCTGCGTGGACTGGGAGGCCGCGGCCCGCCCCGCCGAAGCCGCCGGCATCCGGGTGGTGCACCCCCGTACCGGTCTGGTGCTGGCGGGCGGGGGCGGCGCCGGGGCCCGGCTGCTGCCGCTGTTCAAGCTCGGGCTGGGCGGACGGCTCGGCTCCGGCGACCAGTACTGGAGCGTCATCTCGCTGGACGACGAGGTCGCGGCCCTGCGCTTCCTGATCGACACCCCCGAGCTGAGCGGCCCGGTCAACCTGACCGGGCCCGAGCCGGTCACCAACCGGCGGCTGACCGAGGCGATCGGCCGGGTCCTCGGCCGGCCGACCGCGTTCACGGTGCCGCGGTTCGCGCTGGACGCGGTGCTCGGCGAGATGGCGGTGGAGGTCGCGGGCAGCCACCGGGTGGTGCCGCGGCGGCTGCTGGAGGCGGGGTTCGAGTTCCGCCACCGGGACCCGGAGTCGGTGGTGTGCGCCGCGCTGTAGCGCCACGAGGTGGCGCGGTGCGGTGGCACCTCGGGGTGGCACCTCGGGGTGGCGCCGCGAGGTGCGGGGTGAGGGGCGGGTGGGGTCGGCGGTGCGCCGGGCGAAGGGCGGCAGGCGAGGCGCTGTTGGTGGTGCCGGTGCCGCCGTGCCGGTTCGCGGATCGGACATCGGGGGGCGCACGGAGGCATACCGGAGGCGCGCCGCGCGCCCGTGGTGACCGTGCGCGCCCGCGGGCGCGCAAACCGTCCCCGGATCGCGCACACTCCGTGACCGTGCCCCCGTCAGGTGCCGCCACGCCCCTCCCGTGCCTCCTCATTTCACCTGATCCTTCTGTCTGATCAGGACATTGACGGGGCATCACGAGAACGGACCGGTTCCCGGCACGTCGCTGCCCGCTCGGCCGGAGTTCACCGGTCCGGACGCCCGGCCGCGGAGGCCACCGTCAGGGAGGAACACATCCGTGCCCGCATACGACTTCACCCGCCGCATCCGTCAGCCGTCGGACCCCGACGTCATCGTGGTCGGCGCCGGGCTCGCCGGCCTGGCGGCCGCCCGCGCGCTGACCGCCCGCGGCATCACCGTCCAGGTCCTGGAGGCCGCCGAGCAGCTCGGCGGGCGGATGGCCGCCCGCGAACTGGACGGCTTCCGGCTGGACCACGGCGGCCTGCTGCTCAACACCGACTTCCCGGAGCTGGCCCGCCGCTTCGACCTGGAACGGCTCGCGCTGCGCCCGCTCGCCCCCGGCCTGCTGGTGCACAGCGGCGGCCGCCGCCACCGGATCGGCGGCCCGCAGCAGACCACCGCCCGGCAGGCCGCCTCCCGCGGCCCGCTCGGCAGCCCGCTGGACAAGGCCCGGCTCGCCGCCACCCTCGCCCGGCTGGCCGCGACGCCGGCCGCCCGGCTGCTGGCGCGTCCCGAGACCACCGCCGCCCGCGCCCTGGCCGACCGCGGTCTGTCGCCCCGGACCGTGGACGGCTTCCTGCGCCCGCTGCTCGGCGTCCTGCTCGCCGACCCCGCACTCACCACCAGCAGCCGGGTCGCCGATCTGGTGCTGCGCAGCTACGCCAGGGGGCGGCTGTGCCTGCCCGCCGCCGGGGCGAGCGCGGTACCGGCGCAGCTGGCCGAGCACCTGCCGGCCGGCACGGTCCGGCTGGGGGTCAAGGTCACCGCTGTCGCCGCGGACGGCGTGCAGACCGCGGCCCACGGGCGGATCGCCACCCGCGCGGTGGTGGTGGCCACCGACGCGCGGTCGGCGGCCGCACTGCTCCCCGGTCTGCGGCTGCCCGGTTTCCACCCGGTCACCACGTACTACCACGTGGCGGACCGCTCGCCGATGGACGAGGCGCTGCTGCTGCTCGACGCCGACCGCGGTACCGGCCGCGGCGGGGTCTCGCACTCCCTGGTCCTCAGCGAGCTGGACCGCTCGTACGCCCCCGGCGGGCGGGCGCTGATCGCCACCACCGTGCTCGGGCGGCAGAGCTTCGACCCGGGCGGGCCCGCCGGGGAGGAGCCGGCCGTCCGGCGCAGGCTGGCGGAGCTGTACGGCACCGGGACGGGCGACTGGGAGTTCCTGAGCGTGCGGCACCTGCCGGACGCGGTGCCGGCCATGCCGCCGCCGCACAACGTCCGCCGCCCGGTGCGGCTGCTGGCCGGCCTGTACACCTGCGGCGACCACCGCGACACCAGCACCGTCCAGGGCGCGCTGGTCTCCGGCCGGCGGGCCGCCCAGGCGGTGCTCAGCGACCTGGGGGTGCCGACGGCGGAGCGGGTGGCGGACGTGGCGGCGTAGCGGCCGTCGCGGCCGTCACGGCGGGGTGACGCGCGGGCCGGGCCGGGATCCGGGCGGGCCGGCCCGACCGTCGCCGGCCGGTGGGACGTTCTCGTACCGGGGGTGCCGGGACGTCCCGCCGGACCGGCCGGGCGGGGCATGCCCGGTGTCCCCGGCGCCGCGTGCCAGTATGCCGATATGAGTAGTAGTCGGACATTTCGCACCGGCGGCGGCGAGCCGTGAGCGCGGCCGACATCCAGATCCAGGCCCTGATCCTGGTCCCGGCCTGTGCCGTCGCCGCGCCCCTCCTCGCCGACCGGCTGCGCCGACGGCTGGCGGTGCCGACCGTGGTGTTCGAGATCGTCCTGGGGATCCTGATCGGCCCCGACGTGCTGGGCTGGGCGAGCGTGGGCGACTTCCTCGGTGCGCTCTCCGACTTCGGCCTGGCGATGCTGATGTTCCTGGCCGGGTACGAGATCGACTTCGCCCGGCTGCGCGGCGGCCCGCTGCGCCGGGCCGGCGCCGCCTGGCTGCTCTCGCTCACCGTGGCGCTGGTCTTCGGCGCCCTGCTCAACAGCGATCCGCTGAACGGCGCCTTCACCGGGCTGGTGTTCACCACCACGGCGCTGGGGACCATCCTGCCGGTCCTGCGCGACTCCGGGGCGCTGCCGACGCCGTTCGGCTCGATGACGATGGCCACCGGTGCGGTCGGCGAGTTCGGACCGATCATCGGCGTCGCGGTCCTGCTCAGCGGGAACAGCCCGACCCGGTCCGCCGTGATCCTGGGCGCGTTCGCGATCGTCGCCGTCACCGCCGTCGGCCTCGCGCGCCGGCCGAGGCCGGCCTGGGTCGGCCGGGTGATGCGGCGCACCCTGCGCACCTCCGGGCAGTTCGCCGTGCGCACGCTGATCCTGGTGCTCGGCACCATGGTCGCGGCCGCGGTCCGGCTCGACCTCGACATGCTGCTCGGTGCCTTCACGGCCGGGATCGTCTCCCGGCTGCTGATGGCGGGCGCCGCCGAGGCCGAGCGGGAGGTGGTGGACGCCAAACTGGAGGCGATCGGCTTCGGGTTCCTGGTCCCGGTGTTCTTCGTGGTCAGCGGAATGACCTTCGACCTGGAGTCACTGCTCCACCGGCCGGGCACCCTACTGCTGGTCCCGGTCTTCCTGCTGTGCTTCGTGGTGGTGCGCGGGCTGCCGGCCGCCCTGCTCGCCCCCGATCTGCCGCACCGCGACCGGGCCGCGCTCGGGCTGTACGCCGCCACGGCCCTCCCCCTGGTCGTGGTGATCACCACCATCGAGGTGGACGACGGCCACCTGCAGTCCTCCACCGCCGCCGCGCTGGTCGGCGCGGGACTGCTCTCCGTGCTGCTGCTGCCGCTGCTCGCCCAGCGGGTGCTCGGCCGGTCGGCCCCGCCCGAGCCACCGGCCGACGGCCCCCGGGGACAGGCCGAGAGCTGGTGACCCCGGGGCGGGGCGCAGCCACCGCGGGAGCGGCGCCCCCGGCCACGGCGTCCGGGGCGGCCCGGGGCGGGGCGGCTGCGCCGGCCGGTCGCGCCGCGGCACCGGCCCGCGGCGCTCCTGCCGCACCCCGGCACCCGGCGCGCAGCCCGTGCGCCCCTGGCGACCATCCCGCGCACGGCAACGCACGGCGGCCCCGGCGCCGCCGCCCGTACGGCTTGCGGCGGCGCCTGCCGGGCCGAACCGCCGGACCGAACCGCCGCAGGCGCGGGCTCGCAGGACACACCCTGGCCGCACGGCCCGCACGTACGTCGCCGTCGGATCCCCCCAACCGGCAGGCGGCAGCCACCGGGCCGGGGCGCCGCAGGGCGCGTCCGCCGCCCGCCCGCCGCGCGTGGGGCGCCGTCAGATCACCCCCGACTGGCGGGCGGCGTCCTCGAAGGCGCGCACCGCCGGGTGGCTGCGGTAGGGGGCGAGGCGGCGGTGGAAGTCGCGCAGGTACTCGACGGTGCGGGCGGAGCGCATCTCACCGGCGGCGCGCAGCGCGTCGGTGGCCATGCCGCAGGCCTCCTCGGCCTCGCCGAGGCCGAGCCGGGCGGAGGCCAGCACCAGGCGGCAGAGGATCCGGCTGCGGGCGTAGGCGGGCCCGCGCAGCCGTAGGGACTTCTCGGCGTGCTGGGCGGCGGGCCGCCACTGCTGGAGGTCGCGGTAGCAGTGGGCGAACTCGTCGGCGAGCTGGGCGTCGTCGAAGTAACGGGCCCAGGAGGGGACTTCGTCGCCCGTACGGCCGGTCGCGAGGGCCCGCTCGCAGCGCACCAGCGCGGTGGTGCAGGAGCGGACGTCGCCGAGCAGGGCGTGGCCGCGGGCCTCGGCGGCGTGCATCAGCGCCTGCACCACGGGCACCGCGGTGGTGCCGACGCCCTGCTGGGCGACCCGGGCGAGCTGGATCGCCTCCCGGGCGTGCCCGAGGTGGACGGCCTGCTGGCTCATGGTGGTGAGGATGAAGCCGCCGAGCACTCTGTCCCCCGCCGCCTGGGACAGCCGCAGCGCCTGGACGAAGTAGCGCTGGGCCAGCCCGTGCGCGGCGATGTCGAACGAGGTCCAGCCGGCCAGCCTGGTCAGGTCCGCGACGGCGCTGAACAGGGCCCGGCCGACCGGTTCGCCGTAGCGGCCGCGCAGCATCGGCTCGGCCTCGCTCTCCAGGTAGCGGACCAGCGCCTGCCGGGCGTGGCCTCCGCCGTACGCCTGGTCGAGGGCGCGGAAGAGGTCACCGACCGCGCGGATGGCCGCGATGTCGCCCCGGCCGACCCGGACCTGCGGCCGGTGGTCGCGGGCGGTCTCGGCCTGCTCCGGTCCGGCCGCGGGCGGGCGGCGGCTCTGCTGCGGCACCCGGGCCTGCTGGGGCACCCGGGGTGCCGCGCCGGGCAGGCCGGCCCTGGCGACGGCCGGCTCCGGGCGCCCGTCGGCGGTGTCCGGGGCCGGCGGCGCGGAGCCGTCCCGGGCGACCCGTTCGTCGGTGCGGCCGATCAGCCAGTCCCGGCTGGGGACCACCAGGCCGGCCGGGGTGAAGGCGATCTTGCGGAGTTCGGCGTACGGGCCGTTGTCCTTGCGCCACATCGACGCGACGATGTCCACGGCCTCCTGCGGCGTCTCGGCGAACTCGAGCCCGGCGTAGACCGGGGCGCAGGCGTCCAGGCCGGCGTCCTGCGCGGTCAGCCGGCGGCCGAGGCGGCGGGTGAAGACCTCGGCGATCAGCGCGGGGGTCGCGCCGCGCGGCTGCTGGCCGCGCAGCCAGCGGGTCACCGAGGTCTTGTCGTAGCGCAGGTCGAGCCCGTGCTCCAGGCCGAGTTGGTCGACCCGCCGGGCGAGGCCGGCGTGCGAGAAGCCTGACTCCTCGATGAGCGCCGCGAGCTGAGGGTTCTGGGTCCGGACCGGACCTCCGGCCGGGTCGGCCGGGGGCACCGCGGCGGCGGGCCCGGCGGGCACCTGCGCGGCGGCCCCGTCCGGCACGTCGTGCGGGTCGTGCAGGTCGAGCGGATCGAGCGGTCCGTACGCCGGGCTGTCGGTTGCAGGCCGTTGGGGCATGTCTGTCAACACCTCTCGAGCGCCGCACCGGATCCCCCCGGTGCTCGGGGCGGCGCCCCTGTCGGGAATCGGCGTGAATGTAGCGAGCATTCGGGCGCTATGGGCGGATCTGGGCGGGCAATCCTCCGAACGGGTGATGCATTGGCGTCCGTTGTGGGGAAGCTCCGGCCCGGCGTGTTTGGGTTGGGGGTCGGCTGTCACGAATCGCCGCACATGGCGCGACCCCCCATGCGGCCCTCCCCCGCTATGGCTGCCGGGCACATAGGAGTGCGGGCCCGCCCTTCCTACCGTTCTCGGCCATGGACACCACTTCCGCGCCGCCCTCGCTCGGCGGCCGCACCGCCCTGGTCACCGGTGCCGCCTCCGGCATCGGCCGGGCCTGCGCCGAGGCGCTCGCCGCGGCCGGCGCCCGGGTGTACGTCGTCGACCTCAGTGCGGGCCCGGCCGGGGAGTTGGCCGCGCGGATCGGCGGGACGGCCGTCGTCGCCGACCTGGCCGACCCCCGCGCGGTGGACGCTTTGCCCGACGACGCCGACATCGTCGTCAACAACGCCGGCCTGCAGCACATCGCGCCGCTGCACGAGTTCCCGCCGGAGCGGTTCGCCCAGATCCAGCGGGTGATGGTGGAGGCGCCGTTCCGGATCCTGCGCCGCACCCTGCCGCACATGTACCGGCAGGGGTGGGGACGGATCGTCAACATCTCCTCCGTGCACGGGCTGCGGGCGAGCCCCTACAAGTCCGCGTACGTCACCGCCAAGCACGCCCTGGAGGGGCTGAGCAAGACGGCGGCCCTGGAGGGCGCCCCGCACGGCGTCACCAGCAACTGCGTCAACCCGGCCTACGTCCGCACCCCGCTGGTGGAGCGGCAGATCGCCGCCCAGGCCGCCGCCCACGGCATCCCCGAGGACGAGGTGGTCGAGCGGATCATGCTCGACCGGACCGCCGTCAAGCGGCTGATCGAGCCCGCCGAGGTGGCCGCACTGGCGCTGTGGCTGTGCTCCCCGGCCGCCGCCTACATCACCGGCGCCAGCCTGCCCGTCGACGGCGGCTGGACCGCGTACTGACACCGCGCCTCCCCCGCGCCGCCCCGCCCCGCCCCGTCCCGCCCCGTCCCGTCCCGTCCCGTCCCGCAACCCCCCGAGGTGACCCTGATGGCCAGTTCCCCCGACGACGCGAGAAACGGCTCCCGGCTCTGGAAGGTGGTCGGTGCCAGCCTGATCGGCACCACCATCGAGTGGTACGACTACTTCCTCTACGGCACGGCCGCGGCCCTGGTCTTCGGCAAGGTCTTCTTCCCCAACAGCGACCCGCTGACCGGCACCCTGCTCTCCTTCCTCACCTACGCGATCGGCTTCGCCGCCCGGCCGCTCGGCGCCCTGGTGTTCGGGCACTTCGGCGACCGGATCGGCCGCAAGCGGCTGCTGGTGCTGAGCCTGCTGCTGATGGGCGGGGCGACGACGCTGATCGGCTGCCTGCCGACGTACCGCCAGATCGGGGTGGCCGCACCGCTGCTGCTGACCGCGCTGCGGCTGGTCCAGGGCTTCGCGCTGGGCGGCGAGTGGGGCGGGGCGGTGCTGCTCGTCTCCGAACACGGCGACCAGCGGCGGCGCGGCTTCTGGGCCTCCTGGCCGCAGGGCGGCGCCCCGGCCGGCAACCTGCTGGCCGCCGGTGTGCTCTCGCTGCTGACCACCGTGCAGAGCGACGCCGACTTCCTCGCCTGGGGCTGGCGGATCCCGTTCCTGCTGTCCGCGCTGCTGGTGATGGTCGGGATGTGGATCCGGCTGTCGGTGGACGAGTCGCCGCTGTTCAAGCAGGCGCTGGCGGCCGCCGAGGCGCGCGGCCGCGAGGAGCGGCCGCCGCTGGTCGCCGTCCTGCGCGACCACTGGCGGGACGTGCTGGTGGCGATGGGCGCCCGGATGGCCGAGAACATCTCGTACTACGTGATGACCACCTTCGTGCTGGCGTACGCGGTCGGCCACGTCCACCTGCCCAAGCAGACCGCGCTGAACGCCGTCCTGATCGGCTCGGCGATCCAGTTCACCCTGATCCCGGTCTTCGGCGCGCTCTCCGACCGGGTCGGCCGCAAGCCCGTCTACCTGGTCGGCGCGGTCGGCGTCGGGGTCTGGGCGTTCGTCTTCTTCGGGCTGGTCGACACCAAGGACTTCGGCTCGCTGGTGCTGGCGGTCACCGTCGGCCTGGTCTTCCACAGCGCGATGTACGCCCCCCAGGCGGCCTTCTTCTCCGAGCTGTTCGCCACCCGGATGCGGTACTCCGGGGCCTCCATCGGCGCCCAGTTCTCCTCGGTGGCCGCCGGCGCCCCCGCGCCGCTGATCGCCACCGCGCTGCTCAAGGACTACGGCAGCGCCACCCCGATCGCCGTCTACGTCGCCATCGCCGCCGCGGTCACCTTCCTCGCCGTGCTCTGCGCCCGCGAGACCCGGGGCCGTGACCTGGCCGCGATCGAGCCCTCCGGCCCGGCCGGGGACCGCGCGGCGGGGCAGGCGGTCACCGTCTGAGCCCCCGTACCGCCCGGCGCGCTCCGCCATCCGCGCCGGGCCGTTCCGCCCTCCACCGAGAACTGGCACGATGTCCCGCACCATGGACCACCCCGACACCAGCTCCGTACCCGGCGCCCGGGCCCCGGAGGCCACCGCGGCCCCGGCCCTGCGCCGGCTGCTCGACCTGCTGGCCACCGGCGCGGCCACCGAGGACTTCGCCGCGGTGCTCGCGGACGCCCGCCACCGGGGCGCCCCGCCGCAGGTGCTCGCCGAGATCGACGACGCCACCTGGCAGGCCCTGCGGGTGCACCGGACCCTGCGTCAGCACCGCCGCCGGGAGACCGAGCTGACCGCGCTCTTCGACACCGCCGGCGACCTCGCGGCCTCCCGCGACCTGGACTCCGTGCTCCAGGCGATCGTCCGCCGGGCCCGGATGCTGCTGGGCACCGACACCGCCTACCTGACCCTGCCGGACGAGGCCGCCGGCGACACCTACATGCGGGTCACCGACGGCTCGGTGTCCGCGCTCTTCCAGCACCTGCGGCTCAGCCTCGGCGACGGACTCGGCGGCCTGGTCGCCCAGACCGCCCGCCCGTACGCCACCCCCGACTACCGCACCGACGGACGGTTCCGGCACACCGGCCGGATCGACGCCGGGGTGCTGGACGAGGGCCTGGTCGCGATCATCGGCGTCCCGCTGCTGCTCGGCGGCCGGGTGATCGGCGTGCTGTTCGCCGCCGACCGCTCGGCCCGCACCTTCTCCCCCGACGAGGTGGCGCTGCTGTGCACGCTGGCCGCCCACGCCGCGATCGCCCTGGACACCGCCGAGTCGCTCGCCGGAACCCGCGCCGCCCTGGCCGAACTGGCCGGCGCCAACGAGGTCATCAAGGCCCACGCCGCCGCCGTCCAGCGCGCCGAGCAGGCCCACGACCGGCTGACCGACCTGGTGCTGCGCGGCGCCGAGGTGGCGGACGTGGCGGCCGAGGTCGCCGCCCTGCTGGGCGGCGAGGTCTCGGTGCACGACAGCGAGGGCCGCCCGGTCACCGGCCGCCCGGCCGCTGCCGAGGACCTGGCCCGGGCGCTCTCCGCCTCCCGCGGCGAGGCCCGCGCGGTCCGGCACGGGGACGGCTGGGTCTGCGCCGTCCTGGCCGGACAGGAGCTGCTCGGCGGGCTGGCCCTGCACGGCCGCCCCGACCTGGACGACGCCGACCGGCGGATCTTCGAACGGGCCGGGGTCGTCACCGCCCTGCTCCTGCTGCTGCGGCGGTCCGTCGCCGAGACCGAGAACCGGATCCGCGGCGAACTGCTCACCGACCTGCTCACCGCACCCGACCGCGACCCCGCCGGCCTGACCGCGCGCGGCCGCCGGCTCGGCGTCGACCTGGCCCGCCCCCACCTGGCGCTGGTCGCCGACACCACCCCGGACGGCCGGACCAGGCTGGCGGGCGCCGCCGCCCGCCACCTCTTCGGCTCGCGCGGGATCAGCGCCGAGCACGGCGAGGCCGTCGTCCTGCTGCTCCCGGAGGACGGCACCGCACCCGGCCGGGTCGCCCGCGACACCGCCGACCGGCTGGCCCGGCTCACCGGCGCCCCGGTCACCGTCGGCGTCGGCCGCCCCGCCGCCGGGCCCGCCGCACTGGCCGCCGCCCACGCCGAGGGGGTGCGCTGCGTCCGCGCGCTACGGGTGCTCGGCCGGGAGGGGGACGGCGCCTCGGCGGCCGACCTCGGGTTCCTCGGGGTGCTGCTCGGCGACGGCCACGAGGTGGACGCGTTCGTCACCGGCGCGCTCGGCCCGCTGATCGACTACGACGCGCGGCGCGGCACCGAGCTGGTGCGCACCCTGCGGGCGTACTTCGACAGCGGCGGCAGCCTCACCCGTGCCAAGGACCAGCTGCACGTCCACGTCAACACCGTGGTCCAGCGCCTGGACCGGGTCGAGGCGCTGCTCGGCCCCGGCTGGAACCACCCCGAGCGCGCTCTCGAACTCCACCTCGCGCTGCGCCTGCAACTGCTCGCCGCCCCCTGAGCCCCCCGACCGCGCTCCCCACCGTGCACCCCGCACCGTGCGCACCCCGCGCTGTGCACCCCGCGCCTTGAAGGGTGCCGCGGCGCGGGGCGTACAGTGACGAGGTTGGTCTCGAACGCCTGGCAAGGAGCAGCGGTGAGCGAGCGGATACGGTTTGTGCGGTTGGGTACCGGCGAGGCTGCGGTGCCGTACCAGGAGGCCTGGGCCGAGCAGCAGCGGCTGCACGCGCTGCGGGTGGCGGACGAGATCCCGGACACCGTGCTGCTGCTGGAGCACCCGCCCGTGTACACGATGGGCAAGCGCACCAACCCGGCCGACCTGCCGCTGGACGGTACGCCGGTGGTGGAGGTGAACCGCGGCGGTGAGATCACCTGGCACGGTCCCGGCCAGCTGGTGGGCTACCCGATCGTGAAGCTGCCGGACCCGATCGACGTGGTGGCGTACGTGCGCCGGCTGGAGGAGGCGCTGATCCGGGCCTGCGCCGAGTTCGGTGTGGAGACCACCCGGATCGAGGGCCGCAGCGGGGTGTGGAAGCTCGGTGCGGAGATCCCGGACGCGGTGGTGGACCCGTCCCAGGTGGTGGAGATCGGCAAGCTCACGCTGCGGATGGGCCTGCCGCTGGGGATCGACCCGCGGCTGGCCGGGCCGGAGTACGCGCCCTCCAACGCCGGTCAGCGCGGCGACGACCGCAAGCTGGCGGCGATCGGCGTCCGGGTGGCGCGCGGGGTGACGATGCACGGGTTCGCACTCAACTGCGACCCGGACATGACCTGGTTCGACAAGATCGTGCCGTGCGGGATCCGGGACGCCGGGGTGGGTTCGCTCAGCTCCGAGCTGGGCCGGGACTTCACCGTGGCCGAGGCGCTGCCCGCGGTCGAGCGGCACCTGTCGGCGGTCCTCGCCGAGCTGCCGGAACCCGCCCTCACCCGCTGAGGTAGGGAATCCAGACCGGGTTCCGGTTGTTGCCCTGCGATTGCAGGGCCGGGCCCGGCACAACCGATGAATGCACAGGCGTACCCTGGGGGTACCCCGTCTAGTCCTAGGAGTCGCACGTGTCCGCTGTCGCACCCGACGGCCGGAAGCTCCTCCGCCTCGAGGTCCGGAACGCCGAGACCCCCATCGAGCGGAAGCCCGAGTGGATCAAGACCCGGGCGAAGATGGGCCCGGAGTACAACGCACTGCAGTCGCTGGTGAAGAAGGAGGGGCTGCACACGGTCTGCCAGGAGGCCGGCTGCCCCAACATCTTCGAATGCTGGGAGGACCGCGAGGCGACCTTCCTGATCGGCGGCGACCAGTGCACCCGCCGCTGTGACTTCTGCCAGATCGACACCGGCAAGCCCGCCGACTTCGACCGGGACGAGCCGCGCCGGGTCGCCGAGTCGATCGTCACGATGGACCTCAACTACGCCACCATCACCGGTGTCGCCCGTGACGACCTGCCCGACGGCGGCGCCTGGCTGTACGCCGAGACCGTCCGCCAGGTGCACGCGATGACCGCGGAGCGCCAGGCCGGCCGGACCGGTGTCGAGCTGCTGATCCCGGACTTCAACGCGGTGCCCGAGCAGCTGGCCGAGGTCTTCTCCTCCCGGCCCGAGGTGCTGGCGCACAACGTCGAGACGGTGCCGCGGATCTTCAAGCGGATCCGCCCGGCGTTCCGGTACGAGCGTTCGCTGGACGTCATCACCCAGGCGCGCGCGGCCGGACTGGTGACCAAGTCCAACCTGATCCTGGGCATGGGCGAGACCCGCGAGGAGGTCAGCCAGGCGCTGGCCGACCTGGTCGGGGCCGGCTGCGAGCTGATCACCATCACCCAGTACCTGCGGCCGTCGCTGCGCCACCACCCGGTCGAGCGCTGGGTGAAGCCGCACGAGTTCGTGGAGCTGCAGCAGGAGGCCGAGGAGCTGGGCTTCGCCGGTGTGATGTCCGGCCCGCTGGTGCGCTCCTCGTACCGCGCCGGGCGGCTGTACCGGCAGGCGCTGGAGCACCGCGCGCAGGCAGCGGTCTGAGTTTCGTCCGATGATGGGGCGGGTCCGGTCGGGCCCGCCCCGTCGCCGTGTCCGGGCCCGTCCGGCGTGCCCGCAACACGCCGACGGGCCCGGTCTTCATCGGCCTTTGACGCCGGGGTCACCGGTCGGCAACACCGGTGGGCCACCATGAACGGTGTCGGATCCACCTCGACAGCTACGGGAGCACGCGAGATGCAGGCAGGAATCGGAGCGGTACGGACCGGCCGGGGCATCGGCCGGGTCCGCTCGGTCGGGGACGCGGTGCGGCTGGCGGAGCGCGCCCTGCTGGGCGGCGCGCGGCGCAACGCCTGGTCGGCGGTGTGCGAGAACCGGCGGCACGCGGCCGACCGGGTGCAGGACGCGGTGCCGTCCGCCGCGGCCGGCCCGCGGGTCTGACCCGCGGCAGGGCCCCGGTCGGCGGCGGTACCGCGGCCCGGGGAGCGCCGCGCGGGCGGCGGTCCGGCGGGGACTCCGGGGAAGACGCAGGTCACGAACCGGCACCGCCCTTGGATATCCCGTACCTGCCACACGTACCATGGCCGGTATGGCGAGGGAATCATCCGTGAACCCCGGGCGGCTGCAGCAGATCCGCACGGCGTACCAAATGACCAAGAAGGTCGACACCAAGATCGGCCTGATCATCGGAGGCATCGGCCTCCTCACCTTCGGCGTGTTCCTCGCCATCGGTTTCCTGATCGGTCACCCCATCTACCTGGGCATCCTGGGCTTCATCGTGGCGTTCCTGGCCATGGCGATCGTCTTCGGCCGCCGGGCGGAGCGGGCGGCCTTCGGACAGATGGAGGGCCAGCCCGGCGCGGTCGCGGCGGTGCTGGACAACATCCGCCGCGGCTGGAGCGCCAACACCACGCCGGTCGCGGTGACCCGCAACCAAGACGCGGTCTACCGGGCGGTCGGCCGCGCGGGCATCGCGCTGATCGGTGAGGGCAACCCGAACCGGGTCCGGCCGCTGCTGGCGTCCGAGAAGCGCAAGATGGCCAAGGTCGTCGGCGACGTCCCGGTGCACGACATCATGGTCGGCAACGGGGAGGGTGAGATCCCGCTGAAGAAGCTGCAGATCCACCTGATGCGGCTGCCGCGCGCCATCACCCCCGGCCAGGTCACCGAGACCAACGACCGGCTGCGCGCGCTGGGCGACCTGCTCTCCAAGGCGCCGATCCCCAAGGGCCCGATGCCCAAGGGTGCCCGGATGCCCAAGGGCGGCCAGGCCCGCTGACCCCGCCTGCTTCGTTTGACACCACGGCCCCGCCGCGAGAGATCGCGACGGGGCCGTTCGACGTCCGCAGGCGTGGCCGCGGGCGGCGGCGGGGCCGGTGGGCGGCGGGGCGGGCGGGCGGCGGGGCGGACGCTGTTCAGGCGCGGATCTCCACCGTGGTTCAGGCGCGGATCTCCACCGTGCCGACCGCCTTGTCGTGCAGGCCGCGGGTGTCACGGTCCCAGACCAGGGCGGGCACCAGCAGGCAGAGCAGCAGCGTGCGCAGCAGGATCTGCGGGATGGTGGCCCGGCCGCCGTCCAGGCGGACCACCCGCAGGCCGAAGATCCGCTTGCCGACCGTGAAGCCGGCCGTGGCCAGCAGCAGCACCGTGACGACGTAGAACAGCGGGGTGGTCCACAGGTTGGCCGCCGCCTGGTCACCGCGTGCGATCAGCCCGTACGCGACCAGGCTGACCAGCCAGCCGTCGACGAACAGCGCGCCGATCCGGCGGCCCGGCCCGGCGATCGAGCCGGGGCCCTCCTTGGGCAGGCCGAGGCGCTCGCCGCGGTACCCGAAGTCGGCGCCCATCCGCTCGGCGGCGGCCTTCGGCCCGTCGATCCACGATCCCAACGCTTCTCTGGTATCCACGAATCCACAGTATCCGGACCGGTCGGGCGATCTTCGGCACCCTCCCCCCGCAGGGGTGAATCCGTGTCGCCCGGACCCCGCAAGTGGTCTGGACCACTCATGGGCCACCGGGCCGCCGGAGGCTGCGATTTGTCCGAAACCGTACGACTTTGCCGCCCGGCGGAGCGGTCCGGTTAACATTCAGGAAACGGTGGAGTCACCGGCCGGAAACGGCCCAGCTCTAACGTGAGCCGCCCTAGGGCGCCACCAGACCGCACGCTGAGGAGGATGGATGTTCACCAACGCCGACGAGGTGAAGCAGTACATCGCCGACAACGACATCAAGTTCGTCGATGTCCGGTTCTGCGACCTGCCGGGCGTCATGCAGCACTTCTCGGTACCCGCGGCGACCTTCGATCCGTCCGAGACCCTGATGTTCGACGGCTCGTCGATCCGCGGCTTCCAGGCCATCCACGAGTCCGACATGGCACTCGTGCCGGACCTGGCGACCGCCCGGCTGGACCCGTTCCGGACCGAGAAGCACCTCAACATCAACTTCTTCATCCAGGACCCGATCACGGGCGAGGCCTACAGCCGCGACCCGCGCAACGTGGCCAAGAAGGCCGAGGCGTTCCTGGCCTCCTCCGGCATCGCCGACACCGCGTACTTCGGCCCGGAGGCCGAGTTCTACGTCTTCGACTCGGTGCGCTTCGAGACCAGCGCCAACGCCTCGTACTACCACATCGACTCCGAGGCCGGCGCCTGGAACAGCGGCTCCGCCGAGGGCGACGCACGCGGCTACAAGGTCAAGTACAAGGGCGGGTACTTCCCGATCCCCCCGGTCGACCACTTCGCCGACCTGCGCGCCGAGATGTCGCTGGAACTGGCCAAGGCGGGGCTGGAGGTCGAACGCCAGCACCACGAGGTCGGCACCGCCGGCCAGGCCGAGATCAACTACAAGTTCAACACCCTGCTGCACGCCGCCGACGACCTGATGCTGTTCAAGTACATCATCAAGAACGTCGCGTGGCGCAACGGCAAGACCGCCACCTTCATGCCCAAGCCGATCTTCGGCGACAACGGCTCCGGCATGCACGTCCACCAGTCGCTGTGGACCGAGGGCTCGCCGCTCTTCTACGACGAGCAGGGCTACGCGGGGCTGTCCGACACCGCCCGCTACTACATCGGCGGCCTGCTGCGGCACGCCCCCTCGCTGCTGGCCTTCACCAACCCGTCGGTGAACTCCTACCACCGCCTGGTGCCCGGCTTCGAGGCCCCGGTCAACCTGGTCTACTCACAGCGCAACCGCTCCGCCGCGATCCGGATCCCGATCACCGGCTCCAACGCCAAGGCCAAGCGCATCGAGTTCCGCGCGCCCGACCCGGCGTCCAACCCGTACCTGGCCTTCGCCGCGATGCTGATGGCCGGCCTGGACGGCATCAAGAACAAGATCGAGCCGCTGGAGCCGGTCGACAAGGACCTGTACGAGCTCGCGCCGGACGAGCACGCCGCCGTCCCGCAGGTGCCCGCCTCGCTCGGGGCCGTGCTGGAGGCGCTCGAGGCCGACCACGAGTACCTGCTCGCGGGCGGCGTCTTCACCCCCGACCTGATCGAGACCTGGATCGACTTCAAGCGCACCAACGAGATCGCCCCGATCGCACTGCGCCCCCACCCGCACGAGTTCGAGCTGTACTACGACCTGTAGGGGCGCCTCCGACCTGCGGAAACGTGATTCGATCTCTCATCGTTTCCGCAGGTCGGCAACGCTCTGAGCTGTGAAAACGCCAGGCCGCCGACACGCTCCGAACGCTCTGCGGCTCGCGATGTGAACTGAGTGCACCGGGTTCGATCTCGGCAGGAGTTCTGTGTAGCGCCTCTCACGCGTGGGCCCACGAACCGCGGGCGGTGCACTTGTGTGCCATCACGTGGCATCACTGACAGGCCGTCAGGAGTAACACCCGACGCGAGGAGGCTTGCCACCCCACCGGGTACGCCCCGCCTCACCGCTTCCGACACCCTCTCCTCTCTCCCACCCGCCACCCGTTGAGCGCTCCTCGCAGAAACCCGCCGCCGCCGACCCCGGCACATCACCGCACCGACCGGGCACGCGGACTCACAACCCGCCGCCCCTGACGCGCAAACCCCCGGCTCTCCGGATACGAGAGCCTGCAGCGAACACCACTCGCCCCCGGAGCGGGCACGGACGGAGTGCTTCTCCCTGTCGAGAACGCCACATTCCTCGTGATGGTGGAGGCCCCACAGCTAGCGGAGGGGCCTGGGGTCATCGGGTCGCTCGCACGAAGGGTGCTGCCCCCGTGTCTCCCTGGATGCCGCCGAGGTTCTGCCTCGTGGGCATGACCAAGCGCAGTTGTATGGCGGGTCGGTCCACGGCTGGCGGTCCGCATCGAGGGCCGTTCTCTGTTCATCAGCAAGTGTTCTGACGATCAATCATGTAAGTATCTCTACGCAGCTGCATTGCGAGTCGATGGTCGATCATCTGGGGGTCCGCCAGCCCCCGTTATGTTCTTCGCGGCCCTGCAAGAGGGCCGCTGGCCTCCGGGCCCGGCATGACTGTGTCCCCCTGTCGAAGAGATGACCTGGGGGGTGGTGTCACCGGGCCCGGAGGTGTCGTCGGAGACGCTGATGAGAGGTCCGGCCACCGCCCGGTCCGGCGCAATGCCGGACGGCCGCAGGCGGCAGGTCTGCACAACGTGGATGCGCGCGTACGACACCACCGCCGAGGCCGGCTCGTCCGACTCCCCTGGAAGGGTGCGATGTTCGACACCGAAGACGTGGGCGTGTTCCTCGGCCTGGACGTCGGTAAGACCGCTCACCACGGCCACGGCCTGACCCCGGCAGGCAAGAAGGTCTTCGACAAACCGCTGCCCAACAGCGAGCCGAAACTGCGGGCCGTCCTCGAGAAGCTGGCCGCGAAGTTCGGCACTGTCCTGGTGATCGTGGACCAGCCCGCCTCCATCGGCGCCCTGCCTCTGACCGTCGCCCGCGCGGCCGGCTGCCAAGTCGCCTACCTTCCAGGACTGGCCATGCGACGAATCGCCGATCTCTACCCCGGCGAGGCGAAGACCGACGCCAAGGACGCCGCAGTGATCGCGGACGCGGCACGCACCTAACTCGTGCTCGCCAGGCAGACCGCCTGTTCATCAACAACCAGCCGACCCGCCAGGCCAGCACATCCGGGCCTCAATTGCGGACCGAGTCGCCCGCTTCTGATGACCCAGCCCCTCGCTGCTCGTTGGAGGCCCCCTCAGTTGCCTCCAAGATCCCCGACAGCGTCAGGTACTCAATTCAGATCGCGCAGCCGGCGGACCGGGCTCAGGAACAGGGCCGTCGGGGCGAGCGCGATGACGAGGCTGCACAGCCAGAACGCCGCGCGGATACCTAGCGCGCTGGAGGTGAGGCCAGCGGCGAGGGCGCCGAACGGGATGGCTCCCCAGGAGATGAAGCGGACCGTCGCCATCACCCGAGGCAACAGGTCAGCGGGCGTGACGGTCTGGCGGTGCGTCCGGGTGAGGATGCTCACTACGACCACCCCGGCGGTGAAGCCGGCGCTGCCCAGTGCGAACAGCGAGAGCAGCCAGCCGTGTCCGGCCAGCGGCATGAGGATCGTGGCGACGGCGGCCGTGGTGATCGCGACCAGGACGGCGCGGGCGCTGCCGATCCGCCTGCTCAGGCGCGGCGTCCAGGCGGCGCCGACCAGGCTGCCGATGCCCTGGGTGGCGATGAGGACGCCAACCAGGCTCGCGGGAGCCCCGAGGGTGCGCACCAGGAAGACCGGCGCGAGCGCCATCTGGGCCCCTGCGACGAAGTTGATCAGGGTGGCCACCGCGACGCATGGCGCCATCACCGGGTGGCGAACCACGTACCGGACGCCGTCCTTGATGAGTTGCACGAACGACGTGTTGTCTTGGCTGGACGGGCCGCGTTCCGGGCGGGGGAGGGTCCACAGCAGGACCGCCGAGGCCAGGTAACTGATGGCATCGACCACCAGACTGCTGGCCGCCCCGAGGAGTTGGACCAAGACGCCGCCGAGTGAGGGTCCGCCCAGGTCGGTCGCCGCCCCCGAGACTGAGGTCAGGCTGTTGCGCGAAGTCAGCTCCTCCTTGCTGACGATCGACGGTAGGAAGGAGGAGTTCCCCACGTCGAAGACGACGTTCGCCAGCCCGATTACCAGGGCGACCACCACGAGTTGGGCGAGTGAGAGGGCCCCGAACGCCGCCGCCACCGGCACCGATGCGATGGCGCCCGCCCGGAGCAGGTCCATCGCCACCTGGGTGGCCCGCAGTGGGAAGCGCTGGACGAGGACGCCGGCTGGCAGGCCGATCAGGATCCACGCCGCGTAGCTGGCGGCCGTGATGAAACTCACCTGGAGGCTAGAGACCTTCAAGGTCTCCACCGCCACCAGTGGCAGGGCGACGGCGGTGACTGCGTTCCCCACGTTGCTGACGGTCGATGCGGTCCAGTAGCGCCAGAACAGCCAGGCGCCCGACGGCCTGGCCGGAGCAGCACGCTCTGCGGTCAGGTTGGCCATGCCTACCCCCGATGTGAGTTCCCTTGAGATACTTACTCTATCGATCTTCCAAGACGGCACAATAGGTGACTGTGCGTTACTCGGATCTGGCTGCCGACAGTGACTGCTCCATCGCGCAGGCGCTGGGGGTCGTCGGTGATGCGTGGACGCTGTTGATCGTCCGTGACATTGCCGGCGGCGTAGACCGCTTCGCGGCCCTGCACGAACGCCTGGGCATCAGCCGCAAGGTCCTGTCGGCGCGCCTGAACTTGCTGGTCGAGGATCAGGTGTTGGAGAAGCGGCTCTACAACGCCCACCCGCCGCGGTTCAGCTACCACCTGACCCCGGCCGGCTGGGGCCTGTTGCCGGTGCTGGTAGCACTCCAGGACTGGGGATCGCGCCACCTGCTGGGCGACGGCAGCGTGTCCGCGACCAGTGAGCCCGGCGGGCCGGAGGCGCGACGGGCCCTGGCGCTGGTGGGTACGCGGGTGCCGCAATTGACCCTGACGAGTGCGGTCGGGGTGCCCACGGACCCCTGCTCGCCCGCCACTTGGACGGTCCTGTACTGCTTCCCGGGCGCGTTCGCCCCGGCTGCCCAGGCCTACTCGCCCGACTGGGGAGCGATACCCGGAGCCCGTGGCTGCACGCTCGAATCCTGCACGTACCGCGACCGGCTGGGCGAGTTTACCGAACGAAACACCGTTGTCTACGGGGTCAGCACACAGAGCCCGGACCAGCTGGCCGGCTTCGCGGCGCACGAGCGGATCACCTTCCCGCTCCTCTCCGACCAGGACCTGCGCCTGACGGGGGCGTTGCGCCTGCCGACCTTCCGTGCCGCAGGCGTCGACCGACTGAAGCGGCTCACCCTCGTCATCGACGGCGGGCGCACTGTGCGCGGCGTGCTCTATCCGCTGCCCGACCCGGCAGGGTCGGTTGAGGACGCGCTCGCGCTGCTCGACTCCCTGACCCGCCCACCGGGCGCGGAGTCGCAGTCGTCCGTATGAGCAGCGCAAAGATCGGTCGATTACAAACCGGACATACAGTGGCCTTGCCCATCAGATTGATACGAATTATCAACCGGCGGTTCACTTGGCGCTTGACGCGCAGCCTGCATGGGTGATGAACTTCGATCAAGAAAGCGGGGCGGCACGGGGGCGGCACCTATGAGGGTGCAAACGGGGATGTAACGGGGCTTTGATGCAGCCGATCTGGCGCATCTTCTCTTCACTGGTCAAGGATGTCGACTGCGCCTTGCGCGCAGCTTTCCATCCTTTCGACCGGCCTGCCCGCGTCACGGGAGTGACATTTCCCTGGAATGCTCGGCATGTCCTTGGAGGGGGTGAAATCCATGCGCAAGTACACCAAGCCGGTTGCGAAGAAGGTTGTCTTCGGCACCGTTCTGACGAACGTCTGCTGATACCTGGGTGTGCCGCACTCGCCAAAAGTGCGGCACACCCGCAGCACGTTTTCCCGGGCCGGTACGAATGGCCCGGTCTTTTGCTGGCACATGCGCTCGGGCAATTCGTGGTTCGGGCTTGCAAAGGCACACGCGAGGGTACCTATGTGTGGTTTGGCTGGAGTGGCCCGTCTCGGCGGGTGCTCGATCGGTTCTGAGGCGGACGAACTGCTCCGCCGCATGACGCAGGTGATCGCGCACCGGGGCCCCGACGGAGCGGCGGCGTTCCACCGCTCCGGTGCCGTGGGCCTGGGGTTCGTGCGGCTCTCGCTGGTCGACCCGGTCGGCGGCGGCCAGCCGCTGAGCACCGAGGACGGCTCACTGGTGCTGATCGCGAACGGCGAGATCTACAACCACCGGGAGCTTGCAGCCGGGCTGCCGCGCGGCACCAGGCTGCGCACCGGCTCCGACTGCGAAGTCCTGCTGCACCTGTACCGGCGGGACGGCATGGCGTTCCTCGACAAGGTCCGGGGCATGTTCTCCCTGGTCCTCTGGGACCGCGACCGCAACCGCCTGGTATTCGCGCGCGACCGCTTCGGGATCAAGCCGCTCTTCTACCACCGCAATGCCGAGCGCATTGTTTTCGGCTCCGAGATCAAGGCGCTCTTCGAGGACCCGTCCTGCCCCCGGAAGATCGACTGGGCGGGCGCCCTCTCCGATCAGCTGATGACCGGTGCGATGGTGCTCGACGACAGTCCGCCGAACACGTTCTTCAAGGAGATCGAACTCGCTCCGGCCGGCTGCATCGTCACTTTCGACCTGACCACCGGAGGCACCTCGACCCACCGTTACTGGTCCTTCCCGGAATTCGACGGTACGCGCACCGGGAGTGAGCAGGAAATTGTCCGGGCCTACGGCGAGACTTTGGCCGCCTCGGTCAAGGAATGCGGAATGGCCGATGTCGAGATCGGCCTCTTCCTCAGCGGTGGGATTGATTCGGCCGCGGTCGCGGCACTCGCCGCCGAAAAGCCGCGAACCTTCACGGCGCTCAACGGCAGCACGCTCGCGAACGCCGACGCCGAATACGGCCACCGCATCGCGGGCTGGCTCGGTCTGACCAACCATCAGGTCCTCTTCGACACCTCCGCCGTGCCCGGCATCGAGGAGTGGAAGCAGTTCCTGTGGCTGCTGGAGACCCCGCTGGCCGGTCCAGAGGCCTACTACAAGTACGAGATGTACCGCTACGTCGGCGCGCACGCCCCCGAGATCAAGGCGATGCTGCTCGGCGGCGGCGCGGACGAGTTCAACGGCGGCTACTCGGTCTCCTTCGCCGGCGGTGGCGAGTGGAGCGACTTCCTCACGAACGTCAATCGGATGGGCATCCGGGGTGACCAGCACCGCCGGCCGGACCTGGGTGCCTGGTGGGACCAGTCCGACCTGCCCCTGGTGCGGGCCTCCGCGCTGCGGGAGGCGGTCGGCGGCGGCGCTGCGCGCAGCCCGTACGAGATGCTCTACCGCTGGAAGTATCGCGACGTGCAGCAGTACAACTGCTGGCACGAGGACCGCACGGCCGCCGGCAACGGCATCGAGGCGCGGGTGCCGTTCCTCGACCACCGGCTGGTGGAGCTGATCGCCGCGGTCCCCGAACAGTTGCGCCCCAACCTGATCTGGGACAAGCAGATCCTGCGCCGGGCCATGGCCGGGATCCTGCCGCCCGAGGCGATCGCCCGTCCCAAGGTCCCGTTCTTCTACGGAGAGGGTGTCCAGCACACCTACCGGACCTTCACCCGGATGCTGGCGCAGCACGGCGACGCGCTGCTCGACGAGGCGCTGAGCAGCCCCGGCGCCCGCGAGTTCCTGGACGCCGACAACCTTCGCGCCTCGCTGCGCCGGCTCGAACTGGACCCGACCGCCGGGCACGTGGAGTTCCTGCTCCGGGTGGTCAACCTGGGCCTGCTGGAGCAGCTGACCAAGGAGCTGCCGGCCCCGCACGTGCAGGCCCCGAAGGCGCCGGTGCCGCTCGCGGTTCCGGTGACCGACTGGGACGCGCAGCAGGAGCAGATCGAGGCCACGGTGCTGCGCCGGCCGCCCGTCGACTTCGAGACCGTGCCCGAACTCGCCGACGGCGTCATGCTCTTGCACGCTCCCGAGGACGCCTCCACCTGGTACGTGGTGGTCGACGGCGCGGTGGAGTTCGTGATCGACGAGACCGAGACGCCCGAATGGCTGAGCGTGCTGCGGGCGTTGGACGGCAGCTCGACGCTGGACGCGGTACTGCACGCGCTCGGCCACGAGCGGGACCAGGTCGAGTCGCTGTTCGCCGAGGCCCTGGAACTCGGCCTGGTGGATGTCCGCAACGACCAGCTGGGAGCGGGGGCCGTCAAGTGAGCACGACGCTTGAGGAGACGAAGAAGCCGGCGGCCGTTGAGCGGCCCTACGAGTCCAGCTTCGACCCGCCGGGGTGGGTGTTCGACGTCCGGCGACTGACCGCGGTCTCCTGCGTGGCGGCCTTCGCCGTCGGGCTGTGGACCCTGGGCGGCACCAACCCCCGCGTGCTTGCGGGCCTGCTGGTGGTCGAGCTGGTCCTGATGTGCCTGCCCTGGCGGGTGCCGCGGACCATGCGCAGCGGACTGAGCTTCTGGACCGAGACGCTCTGCGGCCTGCTGGCGCCGATCGGTTCGCTGGTGCTGACCGCGGTGACCCGGCCCGACTGGCTCGGCAGGGGCGCCGCCTGGTGGTGGTACCCCATCGCGGTCGCGGTCACCGGCGGCCTGGTCGCCCTGAGCAACATGCGGATGCGGTCGCTGCTCTCCGGCGAGCTGGCGTTCGTCTTCGGCCCGACCCCCCGCGCGCACGGCGCGGCCCGGGCCTTCGCCAGCGCACTGTGCCCGGTCGGCGAGGAGGCGGTCTTCCGCGCGCCGGTGCTGCTGGCCTCGGCCACCACGCCGCTGGGCCTGCTCGGCGCCATCGCCTTCGTCGCCCGCCACCACATCCAGCCGGGCACCAACCGGCGCGGCACCACCCGCTCGACCGCAGTGGAGATCAGCGCGGCCGCCGCGCTGCTGCTGCTGACCGTGGCCTCGGGCTCGATCTACCCGGCACTGCTGGCGCACGTGCTGAACAACATTCCGACCGTCGTGCTGGAGCTGCAGCGCGACAACGACGACAGGGGCTGGGCATGATGCTCGACCTGAGCGGTTGCGAGGCCGAACTGCGCCGCCGCGGCCTGGTGCCGACCGACTGCATGACCCTGTTCAGCGTCGGCTCGGTGGCCCGTGGCTGGGCCAATCAGAGCAGCGACTTCGACTTCTACCTGGTCTCCCGCAGCGTGCCGCGGATCGAGGGTGCGCGGACCGTCCCGGTGCCGCTGGGCCACGAGACGATCAGCACCTTCGACTTCCCGTTGGACGGCCGCCGCTGGGAGGTCGCCTACTGGCTCGACTCCCAGGTCGACCAGATGCTGTCGAAAGTGACCTGGTCCGAGTTCGACGCCGGGGTCTCCTCCCTGAAGGTCATGGTCGACACCGAGGAGCTGTTCCTGGAGCGGATCCGGACCGGCCTCCCGCTGCTCGGCGAGGACTGGCTGGACCGGCGCCGGGTGGAACTCGCCGACACCGCCTACCAGGCCTTCCTGACCACCCGGTCGCTGGCCGAGGCGGACGGCAACGTAGAGGACGCGCTGGGCATGCTGGTCGCCGGCGACATCGAGAGCGCGGTCATGGCCGCCCGCAAGGCGCTCGGCCACGCCGTCGATGCGCTGCTGGAGAGCCACGGCAACTACGGCTCCCGCACGCCCAAGTGGCGGGCCCGCCGGGTCAAGGAGGCGGCCCTGCGGGAGCTGCCCTTCGAGCGGTACTGGGCGCTGGAAACCATGGCCGACTACGACGCGCGGGACCCGGCCGACTGGGTCCGCCGGGTCGTGACGCTCTGCAAGGACCTTTCCGTGGAAGTGGAGATCTGATGACGTCCCAGACCTATGACGCCCAGTCCGTCCCGGCCCGCAAGCTGGAGGCCCGGGTCCGCAAGTTCCGCGGCAAGCTCTTCGTCGCGAACGCGTCGCTCGCCTTCGAGCTGGACGAGGTCGCCGAACTCATCTTCCGCAGTGTCGACGGCGTCGCCACGCTCCAGCAGATCGGCGAGAAGGTCGCCGCCGAGTACGACATCTCGGTGGCGGAGGCCGTCTCCGACTGCGCCGAGCTGCTGGCCCAGCTCACCGAGAACGGCATGGTCGAGTGGCCGGCCGTGAGCAGTCATCAGTAGTCGTCAGCAGGCGCAGCAGGAACGGGAGGAGGCGGGATGTGCGGGATAGTCGGCCTGTTCGTCGGGTGCACGGCACTGTCGTACTGCCCGAAGCAGTTGCTGGCCGGCACACCGGCCGCGGCGCCTGACGGCGCCGCAGGCTACCGCAGCCCGTTCCGCAACTGGCACGAGCGGGCCAGCGTGCGCCAGGCACCGCGCCGCGTGCTCGCGGACGACGAGGGCGACCGCCACTACTTCTCGCCCGACCTGGTGGCCATCGCCCAGCACCCGCTGGTGAAGGAGCTGCCGCCCGCCTGCTTCGAGGAAGTCCTGGTCCAGCACCTGTACCGCTACCTCGAGTTCACCGCCCGCCTGGAGTACCTCGTGGTCAACCGCACGGTGCTCGGCATCGCTCGGGGATCGATCGGCGTCCACCTGCCGGAGGAGATGCGCTTCGACGCGTACAAGATGTACTGCGACGAGGCCTACCACACGCTGTTCTCGGTGGACCTCTCCCGACAGGTGCGGCAGCGGACCGGCATCGTGCCGAAGGAGACCGGGGAGCCGTACTTCCTGGTGCGCCTGCAGCAGATCCTGGCCGAGCTGCCGGCCGGGGACCGGGCGCTCGCCGAGGTCCTGTTCGTCATCGTCTCCGAGACCCTGATCTCGGCGAGCCTGGCCGAAGTGCCGGAGCGCGCCGACGTGGTGGCGGCGGTCCGCAGCACGGTCCGCGACCACGCCTCGGACGAGGGACGCCACCACGCGTACTTCGCGACGTTCCTGCGCCACCTGTGGGGACAGCTGTCGCCGCGCGAACGCCGCACCGCCGGCCTGCTGGTACCTCGCCTGGTCGATGCCTTCCTGCGCCCCGACCTGCCGGCCATCCGGCTGGAGCTGGCCGGGTACGGGCTGAGCGCGGCCGACGCCGAGCAGGTCGCCGCAGAGACGTACACGCCGGGGATCATCGGGGCCCACCTGGCGGCCACCTCGCGCCAGACCGTCCACTACTTCCAGTCGCTCGGCGCGTTCGACGACCCGGCGGCCCTGGACGAGCTGCGCCGGTACGGGATGGTCGCTTGACCCGAGCGCACGGGGGACGGATCGTTCTCCTCCGGCGGCCCGGAAGCACCGAATAGAAAGAAGGTCCGCCATGGGGGACACAGTGTTGACAACCGATCACGAGGACCTCGGACTGCCGGTCGAGGTTCACTGCCACGGCTTCGGGGAGGTGGACTTCTCGGAGTTCGCCACGCTCGACCTGCTTCTGCTGAACCAGAAGTGCGCCGAGGAGAACGTCGCGTGCATTCCCACGCTATACCTGCGCCAGGACAAGCTGGCCGACTTCGAGCAGTTCATGCGGCGCTACCGCGCACAGCGGCTGGCCGGACTGCTGCCGCACATCCTCGGCATCGCCCTGGAGGGACCGCTGCTGGCGAGCCACGGCGGAACGCCGGCCGCCACCGTCTGGGCGCCGACCCGGCACGAGTGGGAGCGCCTGGCCCGTCTCGGCGAACTGGGCCTGGTCTATACCGTGATCTCCCCCGACGCGTTCACCGGCGCGTCCGGACTGCACGACAACCTGGACAACCGGCACCCGCGGCTGGACTGGATCGTGCCGCTGCTTATGGCGCACGGTGTCCGCCCCGCGCTAGGCCACTTCACCAAGGCGGACCCGAAGGGCGCCGCAGAGCTGGTGCGCGACATCGTCGACCTGGCCTGGCAGGGCGACTGGGCGGGCACCGGCTCCCGGGTGATCACCGACCACCTGTTCAACGACATGCCGCTGAACATCCGGCACGCCTTCCGCACCTCTGCGGCGCGGGCGACCCGGGAGAGCACGCTGGCCGTATACGACCTGCCGAACTGGACGCTGGCCGACATGGACCGGATCGCCGGTCCGGTTCCGGCCGCGATCATGCGCGAGGCCGCCGCCGGTCGGATCTCGGCCTGCATCAACTTCGACGGCGAGCACGTCGACCTCGCGATCGCGAACCGGGCGGTGGAGCTGATGGGCTTCGCCAACTCGATGATGATGACCGACCGCTGCGACTCCGCGCGGATCGGCGGCCAGGGGCTGCACCAGACCGAGGAGAACGGCCTGTGGTACCAGGACGGCGGCATCGTCGCGGCCGGCTCCCAGCCGTTGGCCCGTCAGATGCGCAATGCCCAGGGCCTGGGGATCGCCGACGCACCGCTGTGGCAGCTGGTGGCGGGCACGGCGCACCGGGCCTTCGGCACCGGCGCGGCCACCGAACTGGCCGTGGCCGTCGGGGCGCGCTGACCCGCGGCCGAGCCACGCGGTGCGCAACCGCTGACCAAGGGCGCCTGCCGCGCCCCGACCCGACGTGAATGCAGTAGGGAGCAAGTCATGCTGAACGCACTCGACCGCCTGACGGTGGACTGGTCGGACCTGACGAAAGCGCGGGCCCAGACCAAGGACATCCTGCTCGAACTCTCCGAGGACAAGGCGGCGCTGCGAGAGCTCCTGGAGCGGGCCCGCGAGGAGGAGGACCTCTTCGACAAGTGCGAGCACCACCGGCTCCTCGACAAGCTGGTGATCTACGACGCCCTGGACCGGGGCTTCCGGATCCGGGTCCACGTCTCCACCGAGGACCACCGCGACCGCCCGCACGACCACCGGTTCTCCTTCACCTCGCTGATCCTGCGGGGCCGCTACCGCCACGTGCGCCACCAGCTGGTGGGCCGGCCCGAGGACATCCCCGACGAGGTGCAGGACGACTTCGACGCCCGGGACAGCGACCTGCGGGTGGAGCCCCGGTTCGCGACCAATGAGGTCGCGGGCAACTGCTACACGCTGCACCACAGCGAGATCCACACCACCTACACGACACCGGACACGGTCTCGCTCTTCCTGCGCGGCCCGGCGGAGAAGGAGCGCTCGCTGATCACCGAGCGCGAGACCGGCAAGGTCTGGTGGCGCTTCGGCGAGGACCAGGAGAAGACCGCTCGGCGCGGCAGCAAGCGGATCAGCAAGCAGTACTTCGACGACCTGACCCACCGTCTGCAGGGCATGGAGGTCCTCTGATGACCGAGACAGTCGTGAACCCGGCCGACCAGGCCGTGTCCGAGCAGGACGCCGTCGCCTTCATGGACTCGCTGCCCGCCGTGCGCTGGGACGACCTGGAGGCGGCCGCCGAGGTGACGGAGGCGATCGCCCGCCGGCTCGGCGAGGACCGCCCGCTGCTGCGCGCGCTGGTCGAGCGGATCCGGCGGACCCCGGAGCTGCGCGAGAAGTGCGAGTGCCACGCGCTCGACGACAAGCTCGTCCTCTGGGACGAGCCCGAGAAGGGCCTGCGGATCAGGCTGCGGCTGGCCAACACCGACCAGTACGAGCGGGTGCACAACCACCGCTTCAGCTTCACCGCGCACATCCTCAGCGGTGCCTACCAGCACACCCTGTACGCGACAGACCAGCCGCTGGACGAGACGGCGGACGTCAGCCGGTTCTGGCCCCACTTCGTGCGCGAGGAGCCGACCGGCAGCTGCTTCACCATCCACCACGAGCAGCTGCACACCACGATCACCGAGCCCGAGACCATCTCCCTGATGATCCAGAGCCCGGCGGCCAAGCGGCGCGCGTTCATCATCCGCAAGGCCGACGGCCAGGTCTGGTGGCGCGAGGGGGCCGCCGACGAGACCGCCGAGCGGCGTGCCGAAGTACGGATGAGCGACGAGCGGTTCGACCACTGGGTGGCCCGGCTGGAAGCGATCGGGGTGCTGTGACCGTCCGCGAGAGCATCCTGCGCTACGGGGCGTCACCGTGGCACCGGATCGACGTCTACCAGCCGCCGCAGGAGCGGGTGCAGTCCCGGGTCGTGCTGTTCCACGGAGGCTTCTGGCGGCACGACCGGATCGCCCGCGACCTCGAACCGATGGCCGTGGCGCTGGTGGGCGACGGCAGCGCCGTCGCCGTCGTCGAGTACCGCCCGGTCTGGGACGGCGGCTGGTGGCCCGGTGCGCAGGACGACTGCACGGCTGCGCTGGACGCGCTCGCGGAGCAGGACGCAGGGTGGGACACCGCTGTGCTGGCGGGCCACTCGGCCGGCGCCCAGCTGGCCCTCGCAGCGGTGGCAGGCCGTTCGGCGGGCCGCCGACTGGTGCTGCTGGCCCCCGTGGTGGACCTGGAGCGGGCGGCCGCCCTCGGGGTCGGCGGCAGCGCCGTGCCGCACCTCGTCAGCCGGCACCTCGCGGCGGGCGGCCGCTGCGCCGACGCGACCCCGCGCCCGACCGCCGCCGACCTGTCGGCGCTGGTGGTGGTCGAGGCCGCGGCCGACCAGGCCGTACCGACCGAACTGGTCGCCGAGCAGCTCGCCCAGTGGTCCGCCGCGGGGCTGGCACCCGAGCACCGGGTGGTCCCGCAGGCCCGGCACATGCACCTGGTCAACCCGGAGCGCGCCGCCTTCACGACCGTCCGGGAGCTGCTGATCGCGACCGCCGGGCCCGCGTCATGACACCCCGTCAGCACGACCACATCGCCCTGGGCCCGGCCGGCGGCAGCTCGCGCCCGCTGCGGATCGGCGTGCTGGTCTCCGCTACAGGCGCCAACCTGAGCACGCTCCTGGCCCTGCAGGACCGCGAGCCCGAGGCGTTCCAGGTCTGCCTGGTGGCCTCGCACGGCAGCACGGCCAAGGCCCTGGAGGTGGCGCGCGGCGCCGGCGTGGAGACCTGGACCGGCGACTTCGACGCCCACTGCGGGCTCGCCTCACAGGCCGTCGACGAGGCGGGCAGGGCGCGCTACCGCGAGCGCGCCCGCGCCTGGCACGACGGCCTGGACGCTCGGATCGCCGCCTGGGAGGCAGTCGACGGGCCGCTGGACCTGTTGGTCCTCGCCTACCACCGGTGGATCGAGGGAAACCTGCTCGACCGGTTCCACGGCCGCCTCGTCAACCAGCACCCGGCCGACCTGAGCGTGCTCGACGCGGACGGCCGGCGCCAGTTGGTGGGGAACGACCCGGTGCGCCTGGCAATGGCCGCCGGCCACACCGCGACGCGCACGTCCTGCTTCCTGGTCGACGGGACCAAGGACGGCGGCCCGGTGCTCTGCATGGGCGCGTCCGTCCCTACCGACGGACGCGCCGCCACCCCCGAAGACGCCTGGGAGCAAGAGCTGTTGCAGAAGACCGAGAGCGACCGGCCTTGCCTGGAGTGGACCGTGCGCGCCTTCGCCGCCGGTCGCCTGGCGCTTTCCGGTGAAACCCATCCGGACGGCAGCCGAGTGGTCCTGGTCGACGGGCAGGCCACCGCGCTCGGCGGGCGGAGACTCTGATGGCACCTCTGGAACTGGACGCCGTCCTGCCCCGATCGGCACTCACCGCCACGGAGTTCGACGGACTGTCGGCCGACCCGGCCAAGCGGGAGGCGTACCGCTACGACACCTACGCCCGCGAGGGCCTGCGGTCGTTCAGCGCGCTGACCGACCTGACCCGCAGTCACGAGTTCACCTTCGTGGTGCTCAAGCCGGACGCTGTCGCGGGCCGGCGCTGCGAACTGATCCTGGAGATCCTGCGGTCCCAGGGCTGGCTGCCGGCCGCCGCGACCACGATCCGCTTCGACCCGCTGCTCACCCGCGAACTGTGGCGCTACCAGTTCAACGCCGCCTCCGCGCAGCGGATCGCGGTGGTGGACCACCTGCTGGGTTCCGGCCCGGCCCTGCTGGTGCTGCTGCACGACACCCGGCGCCCCGCCGGGATGCCGGCCAGCGTCCGGCTGACCGCGGCCAAGGGCTCGGCGGATCCGGAGGCCGCGCGCGGCACCGACCTGCGCAGCCGGATCGGCCGGGTGAACGGCCTGTTCAACTTCATCCACACAGCGGACGATCCGGCCGACGTGATCCGCGAGCTCCAGCTCTTCTCGTACCAGGCCGGTTGGGACTGGTGCGCCCGCGCGCTGCGTGAGCCGGGACAGGTGGCCGACGGCTGGTCGCCGGAGCGCGATCCCGCGTACGCCCTGCTCGCGCAGGTCCACGCGGCGGTGCCGGCCCATGACCTCGACCTGACCGCCGCACTGCGACGGCTACGAGGCGGCGGTGGCCGCTGGGCCGAGCTGGCGCAGCGGGCCGGCACCCGCGAGCAGGTCGGGCAGTGGCTCGACGCGCTCGGGCCGGACCGGCTCCCGGCGGGTCCGGCCCGGTGGGACGTGCTCACCGTGGTGACCGGGTGGATCGACTGCAACGAGCGCGGCGTCGCCCCGCTGTTGTCCACCCCCTCGGCCGCTGCCTGGCAGCCGGCCGACGACGACGGGCTGCGGTCCGAGCAGGAGGGCGATACATGTCTGGTCTGAGTGGAGCGACCACCGGTCGGAGGGTTCCGCCGTTCGCCGGGACCGGGAACCTGATCTACCGGTCGGAGGTGGTGCCCCGCTTCGTTGGCGGCTCCGGCTGCTTCCTGACCGCCGACGACGGCCGTCGCTTCCTCGACGCGGAGGCGGCGAATGGCACCGTGGCCTGGGGGTACGACAGTTCGCTCCTGCGGGAGGCCGCCCGGCGGTGCCTGGAGCTGCCCGCGCTGCCGTCGTTCTGCGAGTCGCCGCTGCGCCTGCGCGTCCTGGAGCGGCTGGAACGCCTGTTCTCCGAGGTGCTGGGGAGACCGGGCCGGGTCGAGTTGGACCTCGGTGGCGCGCAGGGCATGGAGACCGCGTTGCGGATCGCCTTCAGCAACAACGGGCCCGGCACGGTGGTCGTCTTCGAGGGGGCCTTCCACGGCCGGTCGGGCGTGACCAGCATGCTCAGCTCCAGCCCTCGCTACCGCGAACTGCTCGCAGCCTGGGGTATGGAGGTTGTCCGGCTGCCCAGCCCGGACTGCCGGACCTGCCCGCACGCTGCCGCGATGCTCGCCGCGACGGGCGGCCCAACGGCCGCCTGCGACACGGGGTGTGTCAGCGCGGTTTCGCGCTGGGGCTCCGAGCTGTCTGGCGTAGGCGGGAAGGGCTTCGGGCGCAAGGTCTCGGCGTTCGTCTTCGAGTCGGTACAGAACGTGGGCGGCATGGTGGTGCCCGACCCCGCCCTGCTGCGGGCAGCGGTGGACCACGCGCGCAGCCAGGGCGCCGTGGTCATCGCCGACGAGATCTTTACGGGCATGCACCGGGTCGGCCCGCGCTGGGGTTTCCAGCTGACGGGCGTCGAACCCGACGTGGTGGTGACCAGCAAGGGCCTGAGCAACGGCGGCGCGGCGCTGAGCGCGGTGTGGGCGCGGGAGCCGCTGGCCGACGCGGACCACTACCCGCCCGGCAGCCACTCGTCCACCTACGTCGGGATCCCGCATGCGCTCGCCATGGTCGAGACCGTGCTGGACCGCTGGGCGGCCTGGCAGAACGTCGAGGCCGACGTCGCCGCCCTCGAACGCGGCATGCACGGCCGCCTGGTCGAGCTGGCCAGGCGCTGGACCTCGGTCGTCGACCGGGTGGACGCCACCGGCGGCACGGCACGCATCGTACTGAGCGGCCCGTACGCCCCCCGATTGCGGCAGCTGTGCACCACCGTCCACCCTGACCTGGGCGTCCTGGTGGCTTCGACCGGCATGGCTCCCGACGTGATCAACATCCACCCGCCGCTGGTCATCACGGACGGCGAGTTGGACCAGCTGGCCGAGGTGCTCGACCTCGCGCTGCGAGTGCTGACCGAGGAGACCGAGGCCGCCGCGGCAGCGAGGGGACCGGCCCGTGACTGACGATACCGATTCGGTGGTCTGTGTCTGCCTGGCGGTGACCGAGGGCTCGATCCTGGCGGCCATCAGGCGCGGACACCGGGACTTGGCCGCCGTGCGCAAGGAGACCGGGGCGAACACCGGCTGCGGGGACTGCGCCCTCGACATTGAGGACCTGCTGGCGCTGGAGGCGTACCCGGGACAGGTGATCCACCGGTGAAATCGATCGAGCTGGTCATCTTCGACAACGACGGCGTTCTGGTCGACTCGGAGCGACTGGCCAACACCGTGCTGGCCGAGCTCCTCACCGAGGTTGGTATCCCCACCACCCTTGACCAGAGTATCCGCGACTACATGGGCGGATCCTTCGCCCGAGTCCGGCAACTCGCCGAGGAGCGGGCGGGTTTCCCGCTCCCTGAGGATTTCGGCGAACGCTTCCAGCAGCGCCTGTCCGCCGTGCTGCGCACCGGCCTGGAGCCGATGGCGGGCGCCCGGGCAGTGCTGGAGGCGCTGGCCGCACGTGGCACCCGATGCTGCGTGGCCTCCAGTTCCGACCCCGAGCGGCTGGCACTGTCGCTCGACGTGACCGGCCTGGCCCCGCTGGTCCAGGGGCGGGTCTTCAGCGCGGCCGAGGTCGCGGCCGGCAAGCCCGCGCCTGACCTGTTCCAGTACGCCGCGGCGCAGATGGGGGTCGATCCGGCGGCCGCGCTGGTGGTGGAGGACAGCGAGCTCGGTGTCCGGGCCGCCCGGGCCGCCGGCATGCGCGTGATCGGCTTCGCCGCGGTCACCCCGCCGGAGCGACTCGCCGCCGCAGACCACGTCATCCGGGACTTGGCGCTGCTGCCCAGCATGCTCAACGATCTCGCAGCCGAATGAGAAGGCACTGTTCCATGTCCAATGAACCTGTCGCACCGGTCGTCCGTCGTGAACTTCCCGATGGCCGCCGGGTACTGGTCCTGCCGGCCGACGACGCAGTGGTGCTGAGCCTGGTCCTGCCGACCGGGGCGCGGGACTTCGGGACCGGCGGAGCTGCGGCCCTGGAGCTGCTCGGCAGCGCGCTGCTGGACGCCCCGGTCGACGGGGCGGGCACCGGCCTCAACAGCTGGTTGCGCGAGCGCGGCGCGGTGGCCGAGGCGGTGGTCGATCAGGAGAGCGTCACGCTGCGCTGCCGGGTGTCGGTCGACGGACTCGGCGACTGCCTGCCGGTCTTCCTGACCGCTGTCGCCCGGCCCACCCTCACCGACGCCCGCTGTCTCGTCGCGCACCGTGAGCTGTCCGAGCTGCGGGCGGCCGGGCCGTCCGCCCGTGCCCGGGCCAGCCGGCGGCTGCGCGAATTGCTCTTCGGGTCGCACCCGTTGGGCCACTCGGTGGACGGGTCGGCAGAGCTCCCCGCGCTCGACGCCGCCCAGCTGCTGACGCTCCGCCAGGAGCTGCTGGCCGTCGCGGCTCCGGTCGTGGTCCTCGCCTGCCCGCCGTCGGTCGTCCCGGCGGCCCTGGAGCTGCTGGCCGGCGGGTTGCCGCCGGTCGCGGCCATCGGATCCGGGACTGGTGGGCGCCGGGCGCCAGTCGCGGAGGTCTTCTCGGACGGCGGCATCAACCTGCGGGCGGCGGACGGTGGTCCGCGGGCCTGGGTGGCGGCGGGCGGGCACGCCCCCGCCCGCACTGCCCCCGAGGCAGCCGCGTTCGGGGTGCTGGCCGAGGTGTGTGGGGCAGCGGAGGGGTCTCTGCTGCGGCGAACGCTGTACGAGGACTTCGCGTTGGAGTGCACGGTGGCTGCCGAATATCTCGGGTACGGCGACTGCGGTTTGTGGCAGCTGGAACTGGAGTTGGACACGGAGGCGGTGGCGCTGACCGAGGCGGCGGTCCGCGAGGTGCTCGAACTCGTCGCGAACGGGCGCCTGTCGGAGCCGTCCTTCCGGGCGGCCCTGGCGGCCGCCCGCACCGCGGCCGCCACCGAGGCGGCCGACCCGGTGCTGCGCTCCGTCCGTGCGGCCGTCGAGTCGATCGACGACGCGCCCGGCCAGGGGGCCGGCGAGCGGGACGGTGGAGAGCCGGGCGCCGGTGACTGGGCCGGGCGGCTCGCCCGGGTGACGGCGCCGGACGTGGCGCTGGCCGCGAAGCAGGTGCTCCGCACCTACTCGGTCGCGGTCGTCTGAGTCGCGCCCGGCTCGTGACGGACTATTCGATGGATCACCAGAGGTGTGGAGTGTGGACAAATGGATCGTGACCTGACCCGATTGCAGCGGCTCGACTGGTCGCGGATCGAGGTGGCTGAGCAGGTCGCGGGACAGGTGACCGACCTGATCTCGACGCCGGGCGCCCTGCGCGAACTGATGGACAACGCGCTGGACGACGCCACGCTGCTCAACCTGTCGGAACGCCAGTGGTGGGGCGACCGGATCGTGCTGTTCGACGATCCCGACAGCATGCTGAGGATCCGGCTGCACCGCTTCGACCAGGGGACGCACTTCCCGCACAGCCACCGCTGGCCCTTCCACACCCGGATCCTCAAGGGGCAGTACCTGCACCGCTTCTACGGACCGGAGGCGGTGGTGCGGGCGCAGCTGGAGGCTTCGCCCGGCTCGCTGATACCCAGCATGGTTCGCAACGAGGGGGCGGGCTCCTCCTACGCGATCGACCAGCACATGGTGCACTCGGTCACCTCGGCGAGCAACACCTTCTCGCTGGTCATCCAGGGGCCGCGGCTCAAGGCACAGTCCCTGCGCACGGCCCAGGACGGGTCGATCATCTGGAAGGGCGGCCGGGCGACCGAGGCGACGAGCGTGGTGCGAGAGGTCGAGATGCCCAAGGACCGGCTGCTCGAAGTCCGCGAGGTGGCACTCCGCTCCGGTCTCCTGGATCGATGACGGGATCGGCCGAACGCTGAACTGCCGAGGGGGCCGGGCGCGGCACCAGCCTCGCCCGGCCCCCTCGGCCTGATCCGGCTCAGCCCACCGCTGCGACGAACACCAGCGAGTCGCCGGTGGCGGTCACCGCGTCGTCCGCGGCAGACAGGAAGCATGACTCGCCCCGGCCGAGCTGCAGTTCGCTGGCTTGGGGGTCCTGGAGCACAACCCCTCCCTCAACGCACAGCACGATCCGCGGCCCGGCGCCGGGGACGGTGACCGACCCGATCCCGGGAGTGAGCCGGTACAGCTCGAACTCCGGGGCGGGCGTGTGGTAGACCGCGACCGACTCTCCGAGCGCTTCCGGTCGCAGCACGGGCACCTCGACGGTCGGGTCGACGATGCGCAGCAGTTCGGGAACGTCCATGTGCTTGCCGGTCAGGCCCGCACGCAGGACATTGTCCGAGTTGGCCAGCAGCTCGACCCCGACCCCCTTAACGTAGGCGTGCAGTCCGCCTGCGGGCATGAACAGCGCCTCACCCGGTGCCAGCACCAGGTGCCGGAAGAGCAGCGAGGCGAGCACCCCCGCGTCGCCCGGGTGGTCGGCCGCGATCCGCACTGCGGCGTCGTACGCCGCCGCGTGCTCCCCACCGGCCGCCGCGAGGCGGGCACAGGCCGCGACCAACTCCGCGATCAGCTCGCCGCGCTCGGCGGCCGGCCAGGTGGTGACGAGCCGGAGCGCCTCCGTCAGGCAGGCGGGCGGTGCTGCGGTGCGCAGCACCGTGAGCAGCGGGAGTAGCCTCGGCAGCCCGAGTGCTTCGAGGATCTCTGCCGATTCCCCGGGCGACCGGAACCCGGCCAGCGCCTCGAAAGGCGTCAGTGCACAGATTATTTCCGGCTTCGGCCAATCGTCCACGTAGTTCCGAGTCAGATCGTTCCGGTCGAGCCCCCGATCGTTCTCCTCCTTAAAGCCGGCTTCCGCCTGAGTACGATCCGGATGGACCTGAATCGACAGTGCCTTCTCCGCCGCCAGCACCTTCAGCAGGAACGGCAGCCGGGAGCCGAAGCGGTCGACGCACTCCCGGCCGAGCTCACCGACCGGATCGGCGGCCACCACGACGTCAAGTGTGGTGCGGTGAGCACCGCGAGTCAGCCCGGACGGCGCGCTGGGGTGCGCGCCCATCCACAGCTCGGCCTCCGGGCCCAGGGCCGGGACCGGCCGCTGCTGCAACTCGGCGATCGACACGGTGGAGCCCCACGCATAGGGCTGAACAACGGGTTCCAGAATATCCATTAGATCATTTTATGGCAGCAGAATCCCGACTGCCATCGCCGGACTACCGGTGATTTGTTGCCATGGGGTCAGGTCAGCTGTATCGGTGAGGACAAGGCCCTTCGGGGGTGCTGCCATGACCGCACGAGTACCGTGTCCGCCTGCTCCTGGTCCGCTGGAGGAGTACGCGGCCAGGTTCGATGATCTGTTCCGGTCGCTCGCTCAGCGGCGGAGGTTTCGGGAGTACCTGACCGGTCTGCTGCTGCCGAGGGACCGGAACAAGACGCTGACCGCACTGGCCGGGGCCGAGCCGCCGGTGGCCTGCAGCACCCGCAGCCCGCGGGCTCTCGCCTTGGCGGCCGCGGCGTCCAGTAGTGCCGTCTTTCCCACGCCGGGCTCGCCCAGCAGCACGACGGATCCACCGGCATCCGGGATGCCGGCGATGAAGTCGTCGAACCGCGCCAGGTCCGGTGACCGGCCGACCAGCGACCCGGGCGGGGTGTCCGGTGTCCTGTCCGGGTCCGATGCGTCGAGCATGATGCCGTGCCTCCGTCGCAGGCGTTCGAGATGCCTTCATTGAAGTCGCCGGGCAAATCCGCCAGCCAGGCAAAACGACGTGCAAAAGTGTCCGTGCCAGGCCGTCGGCAGGGTTTGCCGGGCCGCCTCGGACGGCTCGTTCAGTGGCACCACGTCATATGACGGGAGCGGGACCGCCGTCGGCGCTCCTACCGTCACAGGCGGGGCCGGGCATCCTGCCCCGCGCATGACCGTCGACGGCTTCCTGTTCCTGGTCCGGGACACGTTCCCCGGATCCTTCGCCGAGGACCTGATCGAGCGGGCCGCGGGCGGGTGACCTCGGCCCGGCAGCCCCCGATCCCAACGTACGAGGAGTCCCATGAGTACAGAGTTCCCCCGCCGCAGGATGCTGACCGCGGGAGCGGCGCTGGCCGGGTCGGCCGTGCTGGCGGCAGGTGTCGGAGGGCCGGCCGCGGCCGCGGCCCCGAGCGGTACCGGTGAGAGGAAGCCGAGAGTGAAGCCCACCATCGTCCTGGTGCACGGCGGCTACGCCGACTCCTCCTGCTGGAACGCCACCATCGGCGAGCTGCAGCACAAGGGCTACACCACGATCTGCGGGTCCAATCCGCTGCGCGGCATCCCGACCGACGCCCCCTACATCGCCAGCCTGCTGGACAGCATCGCCGGCCCGGTCGTACTGGTCGCCCACTCCATGGGTGGAACGGTCATCACCAACGCAGCCGCCGGGAAGGCGAATGTCAAAGCCCTGGTGTACGTCGCCGCATTCGTGCCCGACGTGGGCGAGACGCAGGGCGAGCTCATCACCAAGTTCCCGGGCAGCGAGGTCGCGCCGGTGAGCGTGCCGGTGCCGTACACCAAGGCCGACGGCACCACCGAGACCGATCTGTACCTGGGCAGGAACGGCCAGGCGGCCTTCGCCGCCGACCTCTCCACCGCCGACTTCCAGATCCTCCAGGCCACGCAGCGGCCGTTCGACGCGGACTCCTTCACCTTCCCGACGACGGCCGCGGCCTGGAGGACGATCCCGTCCTGGGGCCTGGTCGCCGGCCGGGACAAGGCGATCCCGCCGGCGTGCGAGCGCTGGATGTACACCCGCGCCAACGCCCGCAAGGTCGTCGAAGTGCCGACCTCCTCCCACGTCGTGATGCTCAGCCACCCGAGGGTCGTCGCCGACCTCATCGACGACGCCGCCAGGGCGGTCGGCTGACACCGGAGGCGCGTGACCCGGCCACCTTCGCGGCCGGGTCAACCGGACCGAACACGGGGAGGTCAGTCGAGGACGTAGCGGAAGAAGGACGCCAGGCCCAGTGCGCCGACGCACAGCATGACCAGCCCCACCGTGCGGCGGGTGTGGTCCGGCGGGCCGGGGGGTGGGCCGCTCACCGGGCCGTAGGTGCCGGTCGGATCGCGGGTGATCACGACCTGGGTCCCGGGGGTCTCGCAGCGGCCGCCGGTGCCCAGGGTGAGGGTCGAGCCGTCGGGGAGGCGGACGCTCATCCTGTCGTCCGAGGTCCGCAGGTCCGGCGGGTCGGTCCAGCACCGGAGCACCACCGCGTTCTCCGGTACGCCCCGGTCGTGCATGGCCTGCTGCTCGGCGCCCGTCAGCCAGCTCCAGCCCAGCAGCAGCCATCCCGCACCGGCCAGCAGGGCGGCCAGGAAGTTGAGCGGGCGGTCCTCGTCCAGGACGATCACGCCGAGCAGCAGGGCGGCCATTGCGGCGAGGGCGACCAGGACGTAGCAGATCATGGTCGGCACGGAGCGCTCGCCCGTGTGGTCCACCGTGAACGCGGTCAGCCAGACCAGGCCGACCGTCAGGACCAGTTCGGCCACCGTGATCAGCAACAGCTGGCCGGCGATCAGCCAGCGTCCGGAGCTCCCCCACCACCGCGCCATATCAGCCAGGATGAATCACGGGGGCGGCGAGGGCAACCCTGACTGTTCGTCAATTTCGTTGCTGGGAAGGATCATTCCTGGCAGCGCCTCCTGCTCCCCGGCGACCACCCGGACCGGATCGGACGGGCGGCGGCACTCCCGGCCCAGGCGCAGCATCCGGGACTCCGGGTCGTGCAGCAGCCGGCCGCAGCGCAGGCAGCGGACCTCGGCGGGCAGCCTGGCGGGGATCGGCGGGATCAGCGCGGGATCGGACAGCGCGGGATCGGACAGTGCGGGAACTGACAGTGCGGGATCGGACATCCGCCCAGTCTGCCGCCCCGCACCGACCACCGGTACAGGTCGGGCCACGGGTACGGCTCAGGCCGGGGTGAGCGCGAGGACCGCGAGATCGTCGGTGAGCCGCTCGCAGTGGCCGCGGACGTCGCGGTCCAGGAAGGCCACCACCGCCCGCGGGTCGGTGGTGCCGAGCCGGGCGAGCCGTTCGGCCAGCGGGTAGAACACCCCGGCCCGGTCGCGGGCCTCGCTCACGCCGTCGGTGTGCAGCAGCAGGGTGCAGCCGCGCGCCAGCTCGACGGTGGTGGGCCGCTCGCCGTCCGCCGCCAGGTGCCCGAACCCGAGCGGCAGCCGGTCCGGGCAGTCGACCGGCTCGGCGGCGCCGGGGCTGAGCAGCAGCGGCGCGAGGTGGCCGCGGTTGACCAGCTCGACCCGGCCGGTCCGCGGGCAGTGCTGGAGCAGCACCGCGGTCACGAACAGTTCCTCGTCGGCCCGGTCGGCCGCCTCCCGCAGCACCTGGCGGTCGAGCTGCCCCGCCAGCTCCGTGAGGTCGGCCGTCTCGTGCGCGGTCACCCGGAAGGCGCCGATCACGTCGGCGACGGTACGGACCGCGTCCAGCCCCTTGCCGCGGACGTCGCCCAGCAGGACCCGGGTCCCGAACCTGGTCTCGCAGACCTCGTACAGGTCACCGCCGACCGCGACGTCCGCCTGCGCCGGACGGTACAGCCCCGCGGCGCGGAGCCGGCCCGGGGCGGCCGGGACCGGCCGCAGTACGGCGTGCTGGAGGGTGTCCGCGATGGTCCTGACCCGGACCAGGTCACGGGCCTGCCGACGGCGCTGCCAGGACAGCGCCGCACCCAGCACCCCCGCGAGCACGGTGGTCACGTACACCCAGATGTGGTGCTGCTCGGCGAGGTGTCCGGCGCGCTCGGCGAGCATCATCTGCAGGCCGACCGCGACCAGCGTCGAGGCGGCCACCAGACCGGGGCCCAGGCCGAACGCCACCACCACCGGCAGCACCGTGCACAGGAACCCGGCCGCCACCGACTCGGGCAGCGCGTACTCCAGCCCCAGGTCGACCACGACCAGCAGCACCGGGAGCCACAGCACCCAGCGCGGCGCCCTGGTCGCCTCCGCCAGCGCCTGCTGCCAACGGGCGACCGCGGACGCCTCGGTACGGCGGACCCCACCGCTCTCCGTCCGGCGGACGGCGGTCGGGGCCCGCTCGGCGGAGCGGGAACGGTCGGGCAAGGGTCCTCCTGGGACGGCGCGCGGCCCCAGGACCTGCTCCCGGCACCGCGGTGCGCCGCTTCCCCCATGGTCGCCCGCGGGCCCGGCCGATCCGGCGGCCGAAGGTCCCGCCGGGGAGGGACCAAGGGCCCGATTCAGACCGTCGTCACCGGCAGCGTCCGGTAGCCGCGCAGCACCAGCCGGTCACTCCGTACCGCGGGCGTCGCCGTGCTCCGCCCGCCCCGGGTGAACGGGCGACGGCCGCGGCTGCGTTCCCGCAGGCCCCGGAGCAGCAGCGCGGCTCCGCGGACGGCCGCCGGGCGCGCACCCGGGCTGTCGGATACGGCCCGGGGCGGCGGGATCTAGGGTGGCGGGATGGAGATCTGGATCAATCCGCGTTGCAGCAAGTGCCGTGTCGCCCTCACCGAGCTGGACGCGGCCGGCGCCGAGTACACCGTCCGCCGCTACCTGGAGGAGCCGCCGACCGCCGCCGAGCTGGAGGAGGTGCTGGCGCGGCTGCTGCTGGAGCCCTGGGACATCACCCGGCTGGACGAGCAGCCCGCCAAGGAGCTGGGCATGAAGCAGTGGCCGCGGGAGAGCGGCGAGCGGGCGCGCTGGATCGCGGCGCTGGCGGAGCACCCGGTGCTGATCCAGCGGCCGATCATCACCGCGGACGACGGGCACGCGGTGGTGGCGCGCACCCCGGAGGCGCTGCGCTCGGTGCTGCCCGGCTGAGCGGCGGCGCCTCCCCCGCCCGGCACGGCTCAGTCGCGGGTGACCGTCCGCACCGCCTCGCCCGGACGCCAGGAACGGATCACCAGCCGGCCGTCCTCGACCGTGGTCAGCACCGCCTCGGTGACCCCCAGCCGGAAGGCGTGGAACGGCCCGGGCGGCGGCTGCGGCAGCTCGCTCTCGTACGCGGACAGCTCGACCTCGTCGGTGATCTCGACGGCGACACCGGAGATCTTGGCGTCGCCGTCGGTCATCGTCTCGTCGCCGGGATGGCTGTGCAGCGCGAAGCGGCCGTCCCGGCGCAGGTCGAGCGCCTTGACCGCGCCCGGCATCGACCCGATCGTCAGGTCCGCGCCGGTGAAGCCCACCTCGGTGCCACTCACCCGCGGCGCTCCGGTGGCGCGCAGGGTCGCCAGGACGTGGTGGCGGTGGGCCTCGAACCGGGCCCGCACCAGGGGCGCGAGGTCCGGCGCCTCCTGTTCGAAATCCTGCCAGGTAACCATGGCGCCAGTGTGGCACCGGCCGGCGGCGAACCGGCCGAGGACGGCCCGCCCGGCCGGGCCCGCGTTGTCGGCGGGCCCTGACAGACTGGCCGGATGGCACAGACCTACATCGCATTCCTGCGCGCGATCAACGTCGGCGGGCGGACGGTGAAGATGGAGCGGCTGCGTGAGCTCTTCGCCGAACTCGGGCTGGAGCGGGTCCGCAGCTACATCCAGAGCGGGAACGTCTTCTTCGACACCGAGGAGACCGACCGCGCGGCGCTCACCCGCCGGATCGAGGAGCACCTGGCATCCGCGCTCGGCTACCCGGTCCCGGCGATGGTGCGTACCGTCGCGGAGGTGGAGGAGCTGGTCGCCGCGGACCCGTTCGCGGAGGTCGAGGTGACCCCGGAGCTGCGGCTCTGCGTGGTCTTCCTGTCCGAACCGCTCCCGGAGGGCCTGGAGTTCCCGGTCCGCTCCCCCAAGGGCGACTGGGAGATCCTCGGTGCCACGCCGGGCGCGGCGTACGTGGTGATGCACCTGCGCGACGGGCGCCTCGGCTCGAACCCTGCCACCGCCTTCCCCAAGTCCTATCCCGGCCACGGCACTTCGCGCTTCTTCCACACCACCGTCAAGATCCTCGCGGCGGCGAAGAAGCCCTGATGCGGGACGGTCGGCGCCGTCGGCGGCGGGTCAGTGCGGGAACAACCGGGGCGGCCGCTGCCGGGGCAGGGTGTCGCGGAACTCCTCGATGGCGGTGCTGATCTGGCGGGTGCGCACGGTGTGCTCGATCCGGTCGAGGTAGCGGTGGCGGGCGGCCAGGGCCTCGACGGTGACCGAGAAGTAGAGCGTCATCAGCGGGTTGACGAAGAGCTCACTGTGCCGGGTGCGCTCGGTGAATTGGACGTCGCCGAACTCGCCGCGCAGGGCGGCGGCGACCGAGCCCTGGACGATGCTCGGGTGCTCGGGGAAGGCGGCCTGCGCATGGGCGACCGCGTCCAGGTAGAGGGCGCCCTCGCGGGAGTCGCGCGGGATGGAGAACGCGCCGAGGTAGCCGCCGGCCCGGTCCAGCGCGGCCAGGTTCTCCAGCACCAGGCTGTGGTTGACCCCGTGGTACGCGTCCACTCCGAATCCCAGGCAGCTGACCAGGCGTTCGGGGATCTCGGTGAGCCCGGCCACCGCGGCCAGGCTGGCCATGTCCTCCTCGGGGGTGCCGAGGCCCGCCTCGTCGCCGCGCATCAGGATGTCGGTACCGCCGTCGACCAGCAGGACGGCATCGATGCCCAGGTGCCGGATGAGGGCCCGGTACGCGGCCCGCAGCGGCTGCACCCCGACCGACCCGAACGCCCAGACGGTGTCGGGCAGTCCGTGCAGCCGCAGCCAGCGGGCCAGGGTGCGTTCCGGGAAGTACGGTTCGGCGGACCGGGTGTCGGGGCGGATCTCGGCCACCTCCGGCTCCAGCCAGACCTCGGCGTCGAGCCCGTACAGGTGGCTGAAGGACAGGCTCGCGAGGTGCACCTCCTTGCCGGCACCCCGGAGCGCGAGGGCGATCGGCAGTCCCGCGTAGACGTCGAAGCCGCCGCCCGCGCCCGCGATCAGGATCCGCCCGGCGGACTTCAGGCGGGCCAGCAGCGGAGGTTCGAGGAGCGAGGGCATCCGGGGACCGTAACAGGCCCCTGAGGCCAAGTCAGCTCCCGGGTCGGTCAGCTCCAGGGCGGGCGGCGATCCCGGCGACCAGCTGCGGCACGGCGCCCCCGCCGCCCTGCTGGAGAGCTACGAGGCCGAGCGGCTGCCGGTCGCCGCGGACGTCCTGGAGATCAGCACCTCGCTGCACCGCGCCCGGGGCGGCGCCACCGCTGATGACGGCAGCGAGAAGTCCGTCCGGCGCGGCGAGCGCACCGAGCAGCTTGGCTACGTCGGGCCGGCCACCGAGGACTCCGCCGACCTCGCCGGGTACCTCCGGTCGGTCGGCGCCGGGCCCTGCTGACCCGCGGCCGCCGGGCGGGCACCACCCGGCAGCTGACCGCGGGGACCGGCGCGGACCGGCATGGGCCGGTGCGGGCCGGTGCGGGCCGGTGCGGGCCGGTGCGGGCCGGTGCGGGCCGGTGCGGGCCGGTCAGAGGCGCGGGCCCCAGAGTTCGTCGGTGCAGCGGGCGTAGGTGTCGCGCCAGTGCGGCCAGTGCCGGACGGTCTCGTGGTCGCAGTCGGCGAGCAGCCGGTCGATCTCCTGCTCGTCCACGCCTTCCAGCAGCCAGACCAGGGCGTCCGAGGAGGCCGGACCGTCGGCGGAGCGGAGCAGGTCGAGCAGCTCGGGCAGAGTGCCGATCCGGGAGCCGGCCGGGAAGACGCCTTCCATCCGGGGCAGCAACTGACGCTCCTCGATGCGCAGGTGGGTCTCCAGGCGCGCGGCCAGCTCCTCCACCGCGTAGGCGACCGGCCAGCTGCTGGCCGCGTCCCGGGTGGCGATCTTCACCAGGGTGGTCACCCGGGTGAACGAGTGGTCGAGGTTGTGGTGGTCGGCCTCCAGCCAGTTGAGCAGCAGCCGCAGCTCGGGCACGAAGCGGCGGAGCAGCGGCCACAGCCGGGTGTCCTGCTGCTCGTGGTGGCAGGTGACCATGGCGAGCATGAAGTCCCAGTGCCGCTGGAGGGCGTCACCGGCCACCGTGTCGCCGGGCTGGAGCAGTCGGAGCGCGTTGGGCAGGCGGGCGAGGTCACGGCGCAGGGCCGCGTGCACGAGCCGCAGACCGGCGAACGGAATCGGTGCGACGGCGGCGGGCGGCTCGGCGACGGACCCGGTGCTCTCCCCGTCCTTCTGGGCGGGGATGGTCGGGGTCCTGACGGGCAGCAAGTGGCTGGGCATGTCGCTCTCTTCACGGCTGGCTGAGGCTGGCCGCTGCGGACACCGATCTTAGGTGTCCCGGCCCGGGTCTCCAGAGTGATGACATGCCATCAGGATCGAATGAATGTCTGATTGACGTGCAGGTCAGAGGCCATCTCGGCCCTCGGGGAGGCTGCTCCGCCCGCGCTACGGGCACCGCCTCCGGGCCGCCCTCGGGGCCGCCCTCGGGCCGGTCGCGGGGCCCACGAACAGTATGCCGCGCGGGGCGCGACGACGGGGCCGGTCCGCCGAACTCGGACCGGACGCCCTCCGCGCGCGCCCGGCCCGTCGTCGCCCCCGCCGCACCCGACCCACCGCACCCGACCCACCGCACCCGACCCGCCGACCCGACCCGCCGACCCGACCGGTGTCGCGTCAGTCGCTCTCGGGGCCGGCCACGTTCTTGGACACCCACTGCAGGAGGTCCGGGATCATCTTCTTGAAGTCGGAGGTGAGGTGCTTGCCGCCGGGCTGCTCGTAGTACTCGACGGTCGCCGGGGCCTTCACCTTGCCGACCCACGCCTTCACCAGCTTGAGCTCGGCGGAGTTGGAGCCGCCCGCGGTCGCCAGGATCCGGACGTCGGCGGTGCCCGAAGTCGCCAGCACGTCGGGGCTGTTCGCCAGCCGCTCCTGCTCGTGTCCCTTCCAGAGCGGCGAGTCCGGGTTGAAGTAGCCGTCGATCGGCACCGCCGCCTTGAACACCTCCGGGTGCTGCAGGGCCAGCTTGGCGCTGCAGAACGCACCGGTGGACGCGCCCATCACGGCCCAGCCGTCGCGGCCCTTGACCGTCCGGAAGTTGGCCCGGACGAAGTCCGGGATGTCCTCGGCCATCCAGGTCCCGATCTTCGGCTGGCCCGGGATGTCGGCGCACTCCATGGCGGTGGCCTCGTTGGAGTTCAGGTTCTGCACCGGCATGATCATGATGAACGGGTGCGCCTTGCCCTCCTTCACCAGCTGGGTGTCGACCGCCTGGATCGGCAGCTGGTTGTCGGTCCAGGTGTTGTACCCGGCGCTCTGGCCACCCGCGTACAGGGTCAGCACCGGGAAGCCGGTGTTGGCGTACTTGGGGTCGTTGTACTCGGGCGGCAGCCAGACCCAGACCTTTCCGCTGACGCCGGACTTCGGCCCGGTCAGCGTGGTCACCATGATCGGCCCGGCCGAGGTGTCGGTCGCCTTCTGGAGGTCGGCGGCGGGCCCGGTCGGCTTCAGCACCTTGGAGGGCTTGGTCGGCGTCGGGCTCGGGCTCGGCGACGGCGCCGAGGCCGACCCCGCGGCCGCCTTCGCACCGTCGGCGGCCGGTTTGCCGGACTGGGAACTCCCGCACCCGGCCAGCGCGGCGGCCAGCGCGAACACGGCGGCGGCTGACAGGACGGCACGGGCACGGGTGACGGACGGCTGCGGCAGCACGGTGGGGACTCTCCGAGCGGTTCTCGCCCGGTCGGTGGATCCGGGCGGCGGCCCCGGCGGGGCCTGGGGACGGGCGGCGGACCTCTGGCTGTCAGCCGCCCCGAGAACGGGCGCGGCGGCCTCCGACCGGAGACCGCACCACCCGAGATCCTATGACGGAGCAGGCCGGAGCCCGGTTGCGCCACGGGCCGGGAACCCGCCGAACGGCGGGGGCGACCCCCTCCGTACGGGAGGGGCCGGGGCCGCCGGACGGCCCGCAGCCGCCTGACGGCGGGCCTCGGCCGGACCGGCACGGGCGCCCGGGGGCCGGGCCGCGGTGACCACTCTCACGCCGCCGGCCGCACCCAAGCCGCCGCTGGCCGGGGTGCCGGACCACCCGACCGGCCCCGTCGGATTACCCCGATCGGCAGCCACCCGCCCGGAGCAACGCACACCCGCCCGGCGCGTCGCGCCGCTCCGCCCGCCTCCGCCGCACGGTCCGCAGGCCGGTCCGCAGGCCGGTCCGCCGCGCCCGGTCGCGCACCCGCCGCCGGAGGTCCCGCCAGCCGGGCGCCCGCCAGCCGCGCCGCTGCTTGGACGCTCGTACCAGTGACGCGGGACCGGCCGCCGCGGGATCATCGGGGCACCTCCGGCCGTCCGCACGCCGGGCCCGGCGGGCAGAGCGCCGGATGCCGGACACCCGGCGCCGGAGCGGCCCGCCCCCGTACGACCCCCAGGAGCAGCACGTGTCGCAGCAGGTCGCCGTGGTCACCGGAGCCGGCAGCGGGGTGGGCCGCGCGGTGGCGCTGGAGCTCGCCGGGGCCGGCTGGCAGCTGGTCCTGGCCGGCCGCCGCGCCGACCCGCTCCGCGGCACGGCCGAGCTGATCGGGGCGGCCGCCCCGGGCGGGCGGCCGGCCGCCGTGTTCCCGACCGACGTCACCGACCCGGCGGCCGTGGACGCGCTCTTCGACGGGACCGCCGGGCGCTTCGGCCGGCTGGACCTGCTGTTCAACAACGCCGGCACGTTCGGTGCGCCCACCCCGGTCGAGGACCTCGGGTACGAGCAGTGGCGTGCGGTGGTCGAGCTCAATCTGACCGGCGCCTTCCTGTGCGCCCAGGGCGCGTTCCGGCTGATGAAGGCGCAGCGCCCGCAGGGCGGCCGGATCATCAACAACGGTTCAATCTCCGCCCACGTGCCGCGGCCGCACAGCATCGCGTACACCGCGACCAAGCACGCCGTCACCGGCCTGACCAGGTCGCTCTCGCTGGACGGGCGGCCGTACCGGATCGCCTGCGGCCAGATCGACATCGGCAACGCGGCGACCGACATGACCGCGGCGATGACGACCGGCGTGCGTCAGGCGGACGGCCGGACGGCGGCCGAACCCACCATGGACGTGGCCGACGTGGCCCGCACCGTCCGGCACATGGCCGAACTGCCGCTGGAGGCCAATGTCCAGTTCGCCACCGTGATGGCGACCGCGATGCCGTACATCGGGCGCGGCTGACCGGGTTCCCCGCGGGCCCGGGGCCGCCACTGCGGCTCCCATGTACAGAAAACTTGACACCATGTCCGGACTGCTTGACACTCACGGGTGTCAGGTTTTCTTTACATGGGAGCCGCAGTGGCCTTCGAAGAGAAACGCGCCTGGATCATGCTCCTGGTCGCGGTGGTGTCCTACGGGACGTATCTGTCCATCCTGCTCGGACGGCCCGGCGGCCCGCCGCTGGCCGAGCAGCCCTACGCCGGGGCCCTGCTGTGGACGGTCGGTCTGTCGATCGTGGTGTCGATCGTGCTCCACATCGTGGTGTCGATCGCCTCGCCGGAAGGCGCCAACGTCAAGGACCAGCGCGACCGTGAGATCCACCGGGCCGGCGACCACATCGGTCAGTCGTTCGTCGCGATCGGAGCCCTCACCGGCCTCGGGCTCGCGATGGCCGACGCCGACCAGTTCTGGATCGCCAACGCGATCTACCTGGCCTTCACGCTCTCGGCCGTGCTGGCCTCGACCGCCAAGATCGCCGCCTACCGGGTCGGCTTCCAGTCGTGGTGAAACCGCCGACCAGGGTCACCAACACGATCCGGGCCCTTCGCTTCACCCACGGCGAGATGACCCAGGCCGAACTCGCCCGCCGGATCGGCGTGACCCGCCAGACCGTCATCGCCATCGAACAGGGCCGCTACTCGCCCTCCCTGGAGATGGCCTTCCAGATCGCCCGCGTCTTCGCCGTCCCGCTGGACGGCGTGTTCCAGTACCCCGACACCGAAGGAGAGAGCTCGTGAGAGCCATCGTGCACGACAGCTACGGACCGCCCGAGATCCTCCGCGTCGAGGAGCTCCCGCGCCCGGTGCCCGGCAGCGGCGAGGTGCTGGTCCGGATCCACGCGGCCGGCGTCGACCCCGGCGTGTGGCACCTCACCACCGGAAAGCCGTACCTGGTCCGTGCGCTCGGCTTCGGGCTGCGGGCACCCAAGCTCCGCATCCGCGGCCTGGACCTGGCCGGTGTGGTGGAGGCCGTCGGCCCGGGCGTCAGCCGCTTCGCGCCCGGCGACGAGGTGTACGGCACCTGCGACGGCTCGTACGCCGAGTACGCCACCACCTCCCAGGACCGGCTCGCCCGCAAGCCCGCCGGCCTCACCTTCGAACAGGCCGCCGCCGTCCCGGTCTCCGGCTGCACCGCACTCCAGGCGCTGCGCGACAGCGGGCGGCTGCAGTCCGGCGGGCGGGTGCTGGTGCTCGGCGCCTCCGGCGGCGTGGGCAGCTTCGCCGTCCAGCTGGCGAAGGCCTCCGGCGCCCACGTCACCGGCGTCTGCAGCCCGGGCAAGGCCGACCTGGTGCGGGCGCTCGGCGCCGACGAGGTGGTGGACTACACCCGCGACGACCCGACCGACGGCCCCGGCCGCTACGACCTCGTGCTCGACACCGGCGGCAACCGGACCCTCGGCCGGCTGCGCCGCATCCTCGCCCCGGGCGGCACGCTGGTCCTGGTCGGCGGCGAGAGCGGCGGCAACTGGACCGGCGGCTTCGACCGGCAGCTGCGGGCCGTCCTGCTGCCGCCGATCGGCGGGCGCCGGGTGCGCGCGGTGGCCGGCAAGCCGAACCACGACGACCTGGCGGCGCTCGCCGACCTGGTCGAGGCCGGTTCGGTGGTCCCCGCGCTCGACCGGAGCTACGGCATGGACGAGGCCGCCGACGCCATCAACGACCTGATGAAGGGTCACGTGCGCGGCAAGGCGGTCATCCGGATCGGCTGACCGGAACGGCGGGGCGGGGGCCGAGAGTGCGGGTCTGGGAGCGCTCTCGCACGAAGCGTGCGACATGAGTGACACACTGTCATCACAGCGCGTCGAACTCTTCAAGGGAAGACCCCAACTCCCCGATAAATAGCCTTCATCCATTGACAGGTGACATCGGCTCCGATACCAAACGAGAGAGCGCTCTCAGATTCGGCCCAGCCCCCCACCCGTCGAGAGGCACCCGATGAGACACCGACCGCACCGACGTCCCCGTACCCGCCGGCTGCTGGCCGCGCTCGGCCTGGCCGGACTGCTGGCCGCCGGCCTCGCCGGGCAGTTCGGCCCGGCGCAGGCCGCCGTCCCGGCACCGAGCGGCTGGACCCAGGTCTTCGCCGACGACTTCAACGGCCCGGCCGGCACCGGCGTCAACACCGCCAACTGGCTCTACACCACCGGCACTTCGTACCCCGGCGGCCCGGCCGGCTTCGGCACCGGCGAGATCGAGACGATGACCTCGAGCACCGCGAACGTGGCGCTCGACGGCGCGGGGAACCTGCGGATCACCCCGGTCCGCAACGCCGCCGGGCAGTGGACCTCCGGCCGGATCGAGACCAACCGGACCGACTTCCGGCCCCCGGCCGGCGGCAAGCTCCGGGTCGAGGCCCGGCTCCAGATGCCGAACGTGACCGGCGCGGCCGCCAAGGGCTACTGGCCGGCGTTCTGGATGCTCGGCGCGCCGTTCCGGGGCAACTACTGGAACTGGCCGGGCATCGGCGAGATCGACATCATGGAGAACGTCCAGGGCCTCAACAACGAGTGGGCCACCCTGCACTGCGGCACCAGCCCGGGCGGCGTCTGCAACGAGACCACCGGCATCGGCGGCCAGCGCGCCTGCTCCCCGGGGACCTGCCAGAGCGGCTTCCACACCTACACCGTGGAGTGGGACCGCAGCACCAGCCCCGAGCAACTGCGCTGGTACCTGGACGGGGTGCAGTTCCACAGCGTGAGCGCCGCCCAGATGGACGCCGGCACCTGGGCGGCGGCCACCGGCCACGGGTTCTTCGTGATCCTCAACGTCGCGATGGGCGGCGGCTTCCCGGGGGCGTTCGGCGGCGGACCGGACGGCGGCACCGTCTCCGGCGTGCCGATGGTGGTCGACTACGTCGGCGTCTGGCAGTCCGGCGGCGGCAACCCGACGCCCACCCCGACCCCCACCCCCACTCCCACACCGACGCCGCCCGGCGGGAACCGGAACGCCTACGCCCCGATCCAGGCGGAGTCCTTCGACGCCCAGGGCGGGACGTCCACCGAGGCGTGCACCGAGGGCGGGCAGGACATCGGTTCACTGGCCAACGGTGACTGGGCGCTCTACCGGGGCGTCGACTTCGGTGCCGCACCGGCCCGGCAGTTCACCGGCCGGGTGGCGAGCGGCGCGGCCGGCGGGGTCAGCGGCCTGGTCGAGGTCCGCCTCGACAGCCGGACCGCCGCGCCGATCGGCTCCTTCGCCATCGCCGGCACCGGCGGCTGGCAGAGCTGGCGGACCGTCCCCGCCAACATCACCGACGTCACCGGCCTCCACGACGTCTACCTGACCTTCACCAGCGGCCAGCCGGCCGACTTCGTCAACGTCAACTGGTTCGACTTCGGCCACTGACCCCGCGGACACACCCCCCGGCCGCCGGCCCGGCCCGGTGCCACCGCCGCGCGTGCCGTTCGGCTCACTCGTCGTGGGAGTGGCGGTAGTGCCGGACCGGGCCGTCCTGGTCGAGCCGGTAGATGCTGGTGGTCGGCCAGTACTCGCCCGCCTCGGGGTGCGGGAGGTCGGCGCGCAGCACCATCCGCAGGGCTGGCGGCGGGGCGGTGGACCGGACCCGCTTGCGGTGCCCGTCCCAGCGGCCGCCGCGGAGTTCGAGGTCGAGCACGGCGGAGGTGGGGGTGGGGGTGGGGGTGGCGTTCACGCTGCCGATGCTGTCAGCCGGGGGTGGTGGTGGCCGGATCGACACCGCGGGTGCCACTCGATCGGTGGGTTTCGGGCGGACAGCCGTAACCCCCGCCCGGCGGGAGGGCCGGACGGGGGCGACGGGATGACGGGATGACGGGAATGGTGCCGGTGGGTCAGCTGCGCCAGGTGTCGTTCAGGGTGACCCGGCCGGTGGCCGGCACGGTGGCGGTGCGGTTGGCGCCGCTCTCCCAAGTCACCGAACCGTTGGCCTCCTTGCGGATGTACTTGTACTCGAAGGCGGTGCCGGCCGGCAGCGACAGGTCGAGCTTCCAGACCGGGTAGGCCGCCGAGGACAGCGGCAGCGCCTTCGAGGTGTCCCAGCCGCCGAGTGCGGCGGTGTTCCCCACCACGTAGACGTTCTGCCCGAACACCGTGGTGGCGTTGACCGCGAACGAGGCGCCGGAGGCGGTCGGCGACGGCGACGGCGAGGCGGTGGAGCCGCCGCTCGCCCCGACGTACAGGGCGACCGCGTCACCCGCGCCCACCGTGGCGGTGAACCTCCCGTCCGTGCCGACCTGGTAGCTCACACCGGTGCAGCCGCCGCCGGCCACCGGGTCGCCGTGCTGGACGTCGCAGTAGCTGCCGGCGGGCAGCGAGGTCTGGAAGGTCTGGGTGATCGGACCGCTCTCGTGGTTGATCGCCACGTAGCCCTTGCCGCCGCGGCCGAAGCCGATCGCGTTGCTGCCGTCGGACCACCAGTTGGTGACGGCGGTGCCGGCCACGGCGTTGCGGAAGCCGACCATGTTGGCCACCTGGCGCCAGGCGTGGGTGCAGTTCCAGCCGTCCTGGTAGCAGGCGTTGACGGTACCGCCGTTCGGCGGGCCGTCGTCGTTGGCGCCGAAGGCGTAGCCGGAGTAGACGTTGGGCGCGCCGTACGGGAAGGCCAGCATGAAGACGTTGGCCAGGGTGTAGGTGTTGCCGTTCTTGTAGGTGAGGGTGGAGCCGTTGCGCTCGGTGTCCCAGTTGTCGACGAAGGTGCGGGCCTGGGAGCTGCCCAGCAGGCCGGAGCCCCAGGTCGACAGGTCGGCGATCCGGCCGCCGTCGAAGGCGCTCTTCAGCCAGGTGCCGGAGCGGAACTCGTCCACGTCGCCGGTGCCGGTGTACTCGCTCGGCTGGATCGGCTCGCCGGCGCCGTAGATGACCTCCTGCACCCAGTAGGCGTTCGGGTTGCTCATCCTGGCCTTGATGGCGGCCAGGTCGGTGGCGGCGATGTGCTTGGCGGCGTCGATCCGGAAGCCGTCCACGCCGAGCGAGAGCAGGTCGCTGAGGTAGTTGGCGATGGTCTGCTGGACGTAGGAGCTGCCGGTGTTCAGGTCGGAGAGGTTGACCAGTTCGCAGTTCTGCACGTTGGCGCGGTCGGCGTAGTTGGAGATCGCGCTGCGGCAGGAGTGGAAGTCCTGGTCCTGGTAGTACCCGGGGTAGTTGTACTTGCTGTAGACGGTGCCGCCGGTGCCGGTGCCGGACCCCGCGGACATGTGGTTGACCACCGAGTCGGCGATCACCTTGACGCCTGCGGTGTGACAGGTGGCGACCATGGACTGGAACGCGGCGCGGTCGCCGAGCCGGCCGGCGATCTTGTAGCTGACGGGCTGGTAGGAGGTCCACCACTGCGGGCCCTGGATGTGTTCCTGGGGCGGGGAGACCTCGACGAAGCCGTAGCCCTTGGGGCCGAGGGTGTCGGTGCAGGCTCTCGCCACCGAGTCGAACTTCCACTCGAAGAGGGTGGCGGTGACGTCCTTGCCGCCACCGGGCGGGGTGGCCCCGGCGGTGGGCGCGAGGGTGAGTCCGGTGCCGATCGACAGCGCGAGCGCGGCCGCGGCGGCCAGTGCGCCGGCGGTACGGGCGGTACGGGCGGGACGGCGGGTGGGGGAGGTGGTGACCACGGTGTCTCCAGGGGGCGGGTGGGCGGCCTGGTGCGGCCCGTGGACGCAGGTGCACGGGCAGCGGGTGGGTGGATGAGCGGGTACGGCACAGGAGGCACGGCGGCGTCGGCGGGTCGCGGGGAGTGGGGTGGGTGGGGGCCACGCGACGGCCGTGCTGCTTGCTGAAAGATCGATGAAACTTTCAGGAAACTTGCAGTGCGCTGAGAACATATGACCGGGTCGTGGGTGCGTCAAGACCGGTGACGACTACAGTTCGAACTCGCCGGAGACCGGGTGATACCTCCGCCCCCGCCACCACGTCAGTACGGCTGACGGCAACCAGCACCAGGCACCTCGGGGGACTTCCGGATGGACGACGCGGCACTCGAGTTCGAGGAGTTCGCGGGCACCCGGGCCCGCCGCCTGTTCCAGGTCGCCTACCTGATGTGCGGCGACTGGCACCAGGCGCAGGACCTCGTCCAGACCACGCTCGCCAAGATGTTCTCGATCTGGGGACGGCTGCGGCGCGGCCGTGACGAGCCCGGCCTCGACGCGTACGCCCGCAAGGTGATGCTGCGGTACTACCTCTCGCACCGCAGGCTGCGGAAGTCCACCGAGGTGGTGCTCGCCGAGCTGCCGGACTCCCCCGGCGGCGCCGTCACCCCGGACCTGCGGCTCGCGCTCACCGAGGCGCTGCGGCTGCTGCCGCCCCGCAACCGTGCCGTCGTCGTGCTGCGCTACCTGGAGGACCGTTCGATCGAGGAGGTCGCCGATCTGCTCGACCTCTCCCCGGCGGCCGTGAAGAGTCTCAACACCCGTTCGCTGGCCAAGCTCCGGGGCATCCTGGGCGAGGACCGCGAGCTGATGTTCCTCGCCTGACCGCGCTCCCCCGCACCCCGCTTCCCCCGCCCCCCTGCCTCCGCCCGTAGAACCGAACGAGGAACCCGGACATGGACCTTGAGAACGAACTCTCCCGCCTGCTCAGGGAGAGCTCGGACGATCTCGCCACTCCCCCCGTGGTCCTGATGGTCGGCGAAGCCACCGCCAGGGGCCGGGTGCTGCGCCGGCGCCGCCGGCTGACCGTCCTGGGCTCCGCGCTCGCCGCCGCGGCCCTGGCCGGCACGGCCGCCGTGGCCGTCCAGCAGGCCCGGCCCCCGGTCGACGTCCCCGCCGCGGCGGCCGCGGGCCCCTCGCCGGCCGCCGTCCCGGTCGAGGTGCCGACCACCGCCGACGGCATGCTGGCACTGCTCGCCACCGAGCTGCCCGGCGGCCGGTACAGCCACTTCCGTACGTCCCTCGGACCGGACGCGCGGCCCGGGCACGCCTTCCTGGTGGACTACGACGGCGGCCGGGGCGCCGGCACCCTGTCGGTCGCGCTGATCACGGCGGCCGACGAGCAGCCCGCGCTGAGCTGCGCGGTGCCGATCCGGCCGCTGGGCGCACCGGTCCTGTCGGCGGTCCGTCCCGGCGGGGACACCTGCGAGGCCGTCACCCGGCCGGACGGCTCGCAGGTGCTGACCCTGGCCACCGCCCGGGCCGGCGCCGACACCCTCGGCGGGTCCACCGTCGCGGTGCAGCGCCCCGGGGGTGTCCTGTTCGTGATCACCGCACTGGACGGCACCGCCCACGCGGAGGGCGGCCGGGTCGAGGTGCGGCAGTCGCTGGACGCCCCGGTCCTGACCCCGGAGCAGTTGGAGCAGGTCGCCACCGACCCGCAGTGGCAGCCGACGATGCCGCAGGAGCAGATCGCCGAGGGCGCGCTCTGGCGCCGCCTGTGGGCCCAGCCGTAGCCGCAGCCGCGGCGCCGCCCCGGCTCAGACCGCGTCGGGCCCGCGTTCGCCGGTCCTGACCCGCACGATGGTGTCGACCGGCACGGCCCAGACCTTGCCGTCGCCGATCTGTCCGGTGCGGGCGGCGTCGACGATCGCGGTCATCACCGCCTCGGCGTCGTCGTCCTCGACCACCACCTCTATCCGCAGCTTGGGCACCAGGTCGATCCGGTACTCGGCGCCGCGGTAGACCTCGGTGTGGCCGTGCTGGCGGCCGTAGCCGCTGGCCTCGGTGACGGTCAGTCCGTGCACCCCGATCTCCTGCAGGGCGGACTTGACGTCGTCCAGCCGGAACGGCTTGACGACGGCGGTGATCAGCTTCATGCGCGGGGTCCGCTCGACGGGTGCCTGGGCACGGGGTGGGCCGTGGGCGGCGGCGCGGCCGCCGTCCGGGACGCCGCGATCGTACAGCCGCGGGCCGCGCCGCGGGCCCAAGGACGCGGGGCGGGTCCGAACGGTGCCCGGGGCGCCCCGCGACCCGCCCGGGGACGGCCGCAGGGCCCGGCGGCCGAAGCCACCGGGCCCTGCGCTCACCTAGCTCAGTTGCTGGTGTTGATCGCGGTGTCGTCGATCACGAAGCTCGTCTGCAGCGAGGAGTCCTCGACGCCGTTGAACTTCAGGGTGACCGTCTGGCCGGCGTAGGCCGACAGGTCGACGGTCTTCTGGGCGTACCCGGTGGCCTTGTTCAGGTTCGAGTACGAGGCGACGGTGGTGCCGTTGACGGTCACCGTCAGCTTGTCGTAGGCGGTGGTGGTGGTGGTCTCCGCCGTGTCGATGTGCAGCCAGTAGCTGAGGGTGGCCTTGCAGCCCGCCGGGATGGTCACCGTCTGGGAGGCGGAGTCCGTGTGGGCGGAGCCGTAGCCGTTCAGCCACGCCTTCCAGCTGCCCGAGTGGGCGGCCTGGGAGGCGCTGTTGTCGACCACGCCGCTGGTGGTGGTCCACGGCGCGGCGGAGCCGGTCTCGAAGCCGGCGTTGCCGAGCAGCTGGGTCGGGGTGCAGCCGCCGCCACCACCGGTGTTGACGGTCCAGGTGAAGCTGGCGGTGCCGGTCTTGTTGGCAGTGTCCTTGGCGGTCACCACCACGTTGGAGGTGCCAGCGGTGGTCACGGTGCCGGTGATCTTGCCGGTGGAGGCGTTGATCGACAGGCCGGCCGGCAGGCCGGTGGCCGAGTAGGTCAGCGCGCCGGTGCCGCCGGTGGCCGAGATCTGCAGGTTCACCGCGGTGTTGATGGCGGTCACCTGGTTGCCCGGGTTGGTCACCACCGGCGAGTTGCTGACCACGGAGCCGACGTTGACGGCGGCCCAGGTGTTGGCGACCGCGGTGGCCTCGGCGCCGCCCGCGCCGTACAGGTCGTTGGCCGCGTTGATGGTCGCGGTCCGCGCGGCGGCGTAGTTGGTGGTGGAGGTCATGTAGGTGGTCAGCGCGCGGTACCAGATCGCGGCGGCCTTGTCCCGGCCGATGCCGGTCAGGGTGGAGCCGTTGGAGGTCGGGCTGTTGTAGCTGACGCCGTTGATCACCTTCGCGCCGCTGCCCTCGGCCAGCAGGTAGAAGAAGTGGTTGGCGACGCCGGACGAGTAGTGGACGTCCTTGTTGCCGACGGTGGAGGACCAGTTGTCGGCGGACTGGCCGTCCTTGGACGGCTTGTCCATGTAACGGAGCGGCGTGCCGTCCCCGTTGATGTTGATGAGCTCGCCGATCAGGTAGTCCGGGTTGTCGGACGGGATGTTGGCGTAGAACTCCACCATCGAGCCGAAGATGTCCGAGGTGGCCTCGTTGAGGCCGCCGGACTCGCCGGAGTAGTTGAGGTTGGCGGTGGCGGCGGTGACGCCGTGGCTCATCTCGTGGCCGGCCACGTCCAGCTCGGTCAGCGGGGCGGTGTTGTTGGCGCCGTCGCCGTAGGTCATGCAGAAGCAGGAGTCGTCCCAGAACGCGTTGACGTAGCCGTTGTCGTAGTGGACGCGGCTGTAGGCGCCGACACCGTCGTTGCGGATGCCGTTGCGGCCGAACGTGTTCTTGTAGTAGTCCCAGGTCATCGCGACGCCGTAGTGGGCGTCGACGGCGGCCGACTCCTTGTTGCTGGCCTGGCCGTTGCCCCAGGTGTCCGTGGACTTGGTGAACAGGGTGCCGTTGCCGGACGTCCCGTTGTTCATGTTGGTGGTGTACATCCCACCGCGGGTGGTGTCCTTCATCTGGTACGTCGAACCCGACAGCGTGGTGCCGATCGTGACGTTGCCGACGAAGACGCCCTGGCCGGTGCCGGTCTGGATGCCCTCGAAGCTGTGGATGACCGCGCCGCTGGTGGCGTCGGTGACCACGTGCAGCTTGCTCGGGGTGCCGTCGGCCTCCTTGCCGGAGACGACGGTCTCGTACGCGAGCCGCGGGTTGCCGTCGGCGGCCCAGACGACCAGGCGGGGGGCGTTCTCCAGGCTGGAGCCGGCCTCGGCGGCGAGCGCGGTGGCCTGGGCCTTGGGGGCGGCCAGCGCGGGGGTGGTGCTGACGCCGGTCAGGGAGGCCTGGGTGGCCTTGTCGACACCCTTGACGACACCGCCGGAGGTCTGGTGCACCACCAGGTCACCGCCGAGCACCGGGAGTCCGGCGTAGGTGCGCTCGTAGCGGAAGTGCTGGGTGCCGTCGGCGTCGCGGAAGGCGTCCTTGACGACCAGCTTCTCCTGGCTGCCGAGGCCCAGGGTCTGCGCCAGCGCGGCGCTCTGCTGGCCGGCGGCGGCGATCGCGGAGGCGTGGGCGGCGGCGGGCGCGATCGCGGCCGGGGCGGCGGGTGCGGCCTGGGCGGCGACCACCGGGAAGCCTGTCACCAGCAGCGCGGTGGTGGCGGCGAGGGCGGCCAGACTCGTCCGGACATGGGTGTGGCGGGTCATGCAGACTCCTTATCCGACCGGCGCGGGGTCACGTCCGGTGGAGAGAACCTGGCCGCGGGGTTGCGGCGCAGCGGGGGCCCTGCCGCTGGTTCGCGGCGATGGGTGCGGTGCAATCAGGAGCGGGTGGAGCCAGGTAGCGCTGAACGTGCGCTGGATCCGCTGCACCGGGGGGTGGGGCCCCGCGCGGCTGCAGCGAGGGGAATCGTGGCAGCAAACGGACCATGAATGACAGATGCATGCCACTGATTGGCCAATTAACAACAATGGCACCGCAAGGGCGAGTTGGTGTCGAGGTCAAGGTTTGGTGGGGATGGATGTCATTGCTGTTGCACAGCGGCTGAGCTAGCGGACACGCTGCACGCGTAGACCGGCCGAACGTACGGTCGGCGTCGCGTGCACATAAGGGCCGGTACATGTCATGTTGTTCAAGCCGGGGGCGTCGTTTTTCGGCCATCGACGCCACAGGGGCCCCGCCGTTGGCGGGACCCCTGGGCGGAACTGGCCGGATGTCAGCCCTGGACGAAGACCGCCACCGTCCGGGCCGGCACCGTGAACGTGCCGGTGGCCGGGTCGAACGCGGCCTGCCGGACCACCGGGTCACCGCCCTGTGCCTGCACCGGGTGCAGGGCCTGGGCGCTGCCCGCGAGGGCGGCCACCGACTGCCGCTGGGCGGCGGGGGTGGCGTTGAAGACCACCGTGAGGCCCTTGGCGGCCCCCGGCAGCCCGGCCCCGTCCAGGTGCATGGTGATCACGCCCGGGGCCTCCCCGGCGGTGCCGGAGAGCGGGAAGGAGACCCGGCGCTGGACCTGATCGGCACTGTCCAGGGCGAACAGCGGCGAGGATTGACGAATCGTCAGGAGCTGCTGGTACAGCGCGGTGCTCGCCCCGGTCTCCGCGCAGCCGACGGTCAGCCGCGGGTCGGCCAGCAGCGACTTCGCGGCCGGCCACATGGCCTTGTTGTCGGCGGCCATCGGCACGCCCCGGCCCCAGCCGTTGCCCTGGCGGCAGTCCCAGTGGATCGCGTTGAACCAGTCGCCCGAGTCGAAGGAGTTGGCGTCCAGCGACTTGGAGCGCAGCAGGTCGCTGCCGGCCTGGGCGAAGCCCGGGCCCTGGGAGAGCGCCGTCAGCGACAGCGCCAGCGCCTGCATCCGGGCCCGGTCGGCGGGCGCGGTGGCCGGCGGCAGCTTGTACGCGAGCGCGTCGAACAGGTCGGCGTTGTCGTGCGCGTCCAGGTACTCCACCGCCTCGCCGGGCGCGGCCGCGTAGCCGGTCGGCGAGCCGTTGTAGTCGACCCCGGCGCCGGTGACCGGCCTGCCCGCGCTGTCGGTGAAGCGGAATCCGGCCAGGTTGCCGGTCAGGCCGACCTTGATCTGGTCCATCTGGTGCAGCAGCCGGGCCTTCTGCTCCTCGGGGGTGCCGTTGTCGGCGGAGCCGTTGGGATCGGTGTACAGGCCGGAGGCGAAGCCCTGCTGCGGCGCCGAGGAGAGCTGGAAGTTGCCGCCGCGCCCGGCGTCGCGGATCCGGTCGTTGAAGGTGGCGATGCCGGTACCCGCCATGTTCGCCTGGGTGGCCTGGACGAACCGGGCGTCGTTGGCAACGGTGCCGAAGTTCCAGCCCTCGCCGTACAGGAAGAGGTCCTTGCCCTCGACGCCGTCCTTCTGCCGGGTCAGCGAGCGCAGCGCCGACTGCACGTCCAGCATGGTGGACCTCGGGTCCAGCCCCATCAGGTCGAAGCGGAAGCCGTCCACCCGGTACTGCTTCGCCCAGGTCACCACCGAGTCGACCACCAGCCGGTTCATCATGGCGTGTTCGGGCGCGGTGTCCGCGCAGCAACTGTCGGTGGTGACCTTGCCGGAGTCGCTCAGGCGCTGGTAGTAGCCGGGCACCACCTTGTCCAGCACCGAGTGCGGGTCCTGCCCGGCGGCGGCGGTGTGGTTGTAGACCACGTCCAGCACCACCCGCAGCCCGGCCTCGTGCATCGCCTGCACCATCGCGCGGAACTGCACGGTCCGCGCGGTACCGGCCGGGTCGGTGGCGTACGAGCCCTCGGGCACCGTGTAGTGCAGCGGGTCGTAGCCCCAGTTGTAGGCGTCGTCGGCCTGCACGGCGGCCACGCACTCCTGCTGCCGTTCGCCGTCGGCGGGCAGCGAGGCGAGGTCGCAGGCGGGCAGCTTCTGCTCGGCGCGCTGCTCCCGGATGGTGGCGATGTCGAAGGTCGGCAGCAGGTGGACGGTGGTCACCCCGGCCTTGGCGAGGTCGCGCAGGTGCTGCATCCCCGCCGACGTCGACTCGGTGAAGGCCAGGTAGGTGCCGCGTTCGGGGGCGGGGACGGTGGTGTCCTCGGCCGAGAAGTCGCGGACGTGCAGCTCCTGGATCTGCTGGCGGGCGGCCGGGACGGCCGGCGGGGTGGTGTGGGCGTCCCAGCCCGCGGGCTTGTTGGCGCGGTCGGCGAGGTCGGTGACCAGGCTGCGCCCGGAGTCGGCGGACAGCGCCACCGAGTACGGGTCGGTGACCGTGTTGGTGACCGTCTGCTGGACGCTCGGCGCCCACACCTTGACCTGGAACAGGTAGTACCGGCCGTCGAGTTCGTGGGCGGCGCGGGTGAGCGACCAGACCCCGGTGGTCTCGTCGCGGCGCAGCGGGACGGTCCGCGGGGTGCCGCCGGTGGCCCGGTCGAAGAGCTGGACCGAGACGTCGGTGGCGGTCGGCGCCCAGAGCGAGAGGGTCACCTGGCGGCGGTCGCGGCGCAGCCAGTCCTCGCGCCGGCCGGCGGTGTACACCGGGCCGAGCGGGACGGCGGCGGCCCTGGCCGCGTACCGGTCGTCGAGGACGCCGGCGAGCTGCACGCCGGTGGCGGCGAGGACGGCGCCGTTCGGCAGGTGCTCGGTGAACAGCAGCTGGCTGCGCAGGGCGGCGGTGGTCCTGGCGGTGTCGCGCGGGTCGACGGTGAAGGCGCGGTAGGCCGCCAGGTGCGGGTACTTCGCCTTCTGGGCGGCGGTCAGGCCGCCGGGCTGCGGGGTGAGCCGGATCCACTGTCCGGGCTTGCCGAGCGTGCCGTGGTCGGCCTTGATGCCGCCGGCGGGGTCGTAGACCAGCTGGGCGCTGGTGCCGCCGGCCAGGGCGGCGTCGCCGGCGCCGTAGCCGGGCGGGACGACGACCGTGCCGGCGTCGATCCACTGGGCGCGGGCGGCGGTGAGGTCGAGCTGGGAGCTGCTGCCGGCGGCCTGCGGGAGCAGGTAGCCCTCCTGGCCGCCGAGGATCCACACCTCGCGGCCGGTGGCGTTGAGGTCCAGGGACTGGTCGGCGGGCAGGTCCTTGTCGTTGCCGTTGTGCAGGATGTAGCTGAGGCTGGTGGCGCCGGGGGCGAGCGGTACCTCGAAGACGGCGCCGAAGGCGTCGGTACGGGCGGGCGGCAGCGGCCTGCCCCAGTCGGTGGGGGTGGCGGCGCCGGTCCAGTCGTGCAGGCCCCAGCCGTCGTACGTGCCGTCGGCGCGGTGGTAGTGGATCACGGCGGTACCGGCCGGGACGGGCGGGACCGGGTCGGGGTCGGCGGTGCGGACGGCGGGGTCACCCTCCTTGATCCAGACCTCCCCGGTGGCGCCGAGGTCGATGTGCCGGTCGGTGTCGACGTCCTTGGTGCCGTCCTTCTCGACGATGAAGCCGAGGTCGGCGGCGCCCTCCTTGAGCCTGACGTAGGCGAAGGCGCCGTAGGCGTCGCGGCCGGTGAAGGGGTGGCCGGCCGGCCAGGGGGTGGACTCGCCGTCGGCGAGGTCGCCCCAGGCGTAGAGGTTCCAGCCGGTGTAGTCGCCGTCCTTGCGCTGGTAGTGGACGACCGCGTAGGGGCGGCTGGTGGCGGTCGGCACCGGCTTGGGCGCCGGGGTGCCGGTGGTGAAGCTCGCGGTGGCGGAGCGCAGGTGGCCGGCGGAGTCGCGGACCACGGCCTTGTAGCGGACCACCGTGCCGGGCGCGGTGGCGCCGAGGTCCTGGGTGACCCGGTAGTCGCCGTTGTCGGCGGTGCCGAGGGTGCGCCAGGGGCCGTTGCCGATCTGGGCGGCGAAGCTCACCCGGTCGAGGCCGCCGCCGGGCACCTGGGCGGCGAGGGTGACGGTCCCGGTGGCGCCGTCGGCGGGCGGGGTCAGGGTGACGGCGGGGGCGGCGGCCGGGGCGGCGATCCGCCCGGCGGCGCGCAGCACCACCGAGGACAGCGGAGGCACGGTCACGGTGAGCCGCTTGTCGGCGCCGGTGGTGAGCCGCTGCCCGGCCGAGGGGTAGATCCGGTCGAAGGCCATGCCGGCCGAGTAGGTGTCCAGGGTGACGGTCTTCGGCTCGGCCGCGTTGTTGACGGCGACCAGGTACTCGACCTGCTGGGCGGCGTCGGTCCGGGAGAAGGCGTACACGCCGGGCCCGTCGGCGGCGTACCGCTCCCGCTGGGCGCCGTCGGCGAGCGCCGGGTGGTCCTTGCGGAGCTTCGCGAGGGCGGCTATGTCCTGGTAGAGCGGGCCGGTGCGGCCGTAGCGGTCGGCGGATCCGGGGGTGCCGCCGATCACCGGGTCGGTGTTGTACGAGGGGGTCCTCGAGGCGAACAGGTCCTGCCGGGCGTCCTTGTCGCCGCCCGCGCCGGTGAAGCCCTGCTCGTCGCCGTAGTAGACGACGGGCTGGCCGCGGGTGAGGAACTGCAGCTCGTCGGCGAGCCGGTCGCGGTCCAGCAGCTGCTGGGGCGTGGCGGCGGGGTCGTCGGCGCGCAGGAAGGAGCCGATCCGGCCCATGTCGTGGTTGCCGAGGAAGGTCGGCAGTTCGTAGGCGTCGGTGTCGGCGGTGGTGTACCGGTAGTCCTGGCGGTAGAGCTCGGACAGCGCCGCGGCGGAGCCGTTCTGCGAGACGTACGAGCGGGCGGCCTGCTGGAACGGGAAGTCCAGGGTGGCCTGCAGCTTGCCCCGGGTGACGTACGGCGAGGTGACGGCCGGGTCGCCGGAGTAGACCTCGCCGAACATGAAGAACCGCTTGTCGCCCTGGTCGGCGGCGTACTTCTTGAGCGCGGGCGCCCAGTTCTGCCAGAAGGCCATGTCCACGTGCTTGACGGTGTCGATCCGGAAGCCGTCGACGCCGGTCTCCTTGACCCACTGCTGGTAGACCTTCTTGAAGCCCTCGACCACCTCGGGGTTCTGGGTGTCGAGGTCGTCGAGGCCGGAGAAGTCGCCCTCGGTGGCGGACTCGCCGGCGAAGGTCGAGTCGCCGCGGTTGTGGTAGAGCGCGGGGTCGTTCAGCCAGGACGGGTTCTTCGCGGTGGCGTCGGCCTTGCTGCGCAGCACCGGGCGGTACGGGAAGGAGTCGGCGGTGACCGCGGGCCAGGGGGCGCCGCTGCCGGCGAGGGCGGTCTCGTCGACGGGGCGGCCGTCGGTGTCCAGGGTGGGATAGGCGCCGGTGGAGCGGTAGGCGCTGGACGTCTCCTGGTGGTCGATGACGTCGGCGGTGTGGTTGGTGATGACGTCGAAGAAGACCTTGATGCCCTTGCCGTGCGCCTTCGCGATCAGCTCCTTGAGCTGGGCGTTGGTGCCGAAGTGCGGGTCGACCTGGGTGAAGTCGGTGATCCAGTAGCCGTGGTAGCCGGCCGAGGCCTGGTCGCCGGTGCCCTGGACCGGCCTGTTCTTGAAGATCGGGGCGAGCCAGATCGCGGTGGTGCCGAGGTCCTGGATGTAGTCGAGGCGGTCGATCAGGCCCTTGAGGTCGCCGCCGTGGTAGAAGCCCTTGTCGGCGGGGTCGAAGCCGTGGTCCAGGCGGCCTCCGGTGATGCCGCCGGTGTCGTTTGCACTCGAACCGTTGGCGAAACGATCCGGCAGGACGAAGTAGAACTGCTCCCTGGTGAGGTCGTGCCGGCCCGCCGTGGCCGCGAGTGCGGCATCGGACGGCGGCGCGGGGGGCGCGGCGGCGAACGCGGGGGCGGCGCCGAGCGTGGCGGCGGTCAGCGCCGCGGCGAGCAGGACGGCGGCTCGGCCGGGTCTGCGGTGGGGTGTCGTGCTCCGGGGCGGGCGGGGCGGGACTTCGGCCACGGCTGGCTCTCCCTCGATGCGGCTCGTCTGTGAGTGGCCGGACCGTAGCGCGCTGAAATATGTTTCAGCAAGATGCTGAAAATGTTGCAAGCAGGGTCTTGACCGAACCGTTGTGAAGGCAGCAGAGTCGTAGCGGCCCGCCGGACACCTGACCCCCGGCGGGCCTCGGTCGTTGGGCCCCGCGACACCTCTCGGCCAAAGTCCAGGTCAAGTTTGGCCACCCGCGTTCGACCGCCGGTTACCCCCGAGCAACAATGGTCGATATGCGTCCCCATACCTCTTCTACCCGTACCCCCGCAGGGGGACGGTCGGTGAAGAATCCCCGACCAGAGGATGAGCAGGCGGCCACGGGACGTCTGGCAGACTTCTCGTCCATGGGGGAACCGACCGAGATCCACGCACCGGGCGCCGAGCGCGCCACGGCGCGCACCGGCGGTTCCGTCCCTGGCTGCGCCCACGTGGGCGGGCAGCCGGACGGAGCCACCCGCGCAGCCCAGTCACCGAGCGCGGCCCTGCGCGGCCGGGTGCGGGAACAGCGCAGACGGCCCGCCCGGCCCCGGCTCTGGTTCGAACTCGCCCTGATCGGGATCAGCTACTGGCTGTACTCCCTGGTCCGCAACGCCGTCCCCGAGCAGGCCTCGATCGCCCAGCACCACGCGACCTGGATATGGGACCTCGAACGCGCCCTCGGCGTCGCCGTCGAGCGCTCGGTGAACCACGCGGTCGACTCGGTCGGCTGGCTGATCGTGGGGATGAACTACTACTACGCCACGCTGCACTTCATCGTCACCATCGGCGTGCTGGTCTGGCTGTACCGCTCGCACCCGGGCCGCTACGCGGCGGCCCGCACGGTGCTCTTCGTGACCACGGGGATCGCCCTGGTCGGCTTCTACTTCTTCCCGCTGGCCCCGCCCAGGCTGATGACCGGCGGCGGCTTCATCGACACCGTGACCGCCCACCACACCTGGGGCTCGATGGCCTCCGGCGCCGGGGCGCACGTCTCCAACCAGTACGCGGCGATGCCCTCGATGCACATCGGGTGGTCGCTCTGGTGCGGTCTGACCATCTTCTTCCTGGCCCGCCCGCTGTGGGTGCGGCTGCTCGGCCTGCTGTACCCGGCGGCCACCCTGGTCGTGATCATCTCCACCGCCAACCACTTCTGGATGGACGCCGTCGGCGGCGCGCTGTGCCTGGCCGTCGGCTTCACCGCCGCCCGGCTGATCTACCACGTGTGGGCCTACCGGCTGCCCAGGGTCACCGGCGCCGCCGAGGACGACGAGGTCACCGTCCCCGAGCAGTGGGTGAGCGACCGGGTCGGCGCCGCCCGCCGCTGAGCCCCGGCCGCCCGGCCGCAGCACCGAGCCCCACCGGACCCGCTCCGGTGGGGCTCCGCCGTACCGGGGCACCGCGCACCGGCCCGGGCCGGCCGCAGCCGCGGCTACGGCCCGTAGAACAGCCGCTCCACCACCGCGCGGGCCCGCCGGGTGGTGCGCCGGTAGTCGTCGACCAGCTCCCCGCTGTGCCCGGCCCCGTAGCCCAGGTACCGGGCCACGCCGGACAGCTCGCGCGGGTCGCCGGGGAAGGAGTCCCCGGCCCGGCCCCGGACCAGCATCACCGCGCTGCGCACCCGGGAGGCGAGCACCCAGGCGGCGTCCAGCACCCCGGCGTCCTCGGCGTCGACCAGTCCCGCCCCGGCCGCGGCCGCCAGCGCGGCCCTGGTCCGGGTGGTGCGCAGCTCCGGCAGGGCGTGGCCGTGCTGCAGCTGCAGCAGCTGGACCGTCCACTCGACGTCGGCCAGCCCGCCGCGCCCGATCTTGGTGTGGGTGGTGGGGTCGGCCCCGCGCGGCAGCCGCTCGGACTCGATCCGGGCCTTGATCCGGCGGATCTCCAGCAGGTCCCGCTCGGGCACCCCGCCGCCCGGGTGGCGCAGCGGGTCGATCAGCGCCCGGAACCGCTCCCCGAGCTCCGGATCGCCCGCCACCGGCTCGGCCCGCAGCAGGGCCTGGCTCTCCCAGACGTGCGACCAGCGCCGGTAGTACGCCTCGTACGAGGCCAGGGTGCGCACCAGCGGGCCCTGCCGGCCCTCCGGGCGCAGGTCGGCGTCGACCAGCAGCGGGGGTTCGGTGGCGGGGGCGGCGAGCAGGGTGCGCAGTTCGTTGCAGACGGCGTGGGCGGCCCGGGCCGCGTCCTCGTCGAGCATGCCGAGCAGCGGTTCGTGGACCAGCAGGACGTCGGCGTCGGAGCCGTAGCCGAGCTCGTGGCCGCCGAACCGGCCCATCGCGATCACCGCGAGCCGGGTCGGCAGTTCGCCGTTGGTCGCCTCCCACCCCGCGATGCAGGCCTTCAGCGCGCCCTGCAGGGTGGCGGCGTTGAGCGCGGTGAGTGCCTCGCCTGCGGTGTCCAGGGCGCGCGCCGGGTCCGGGTCGAGGCGGCCGAGCAGGTCGGCGGCGCTGGTGCGGAACAGCTCCCGGCGGCGCACCGCGCGGGCGGCGGCCACCCCGGCGGCGGCGGTGGGGGCGCGGCCGACGGCCGCCAGGATCTCCTGCTCCAGGGCGGGCCGGCCGCGCGGCACCAGGCCCTGCGGGTCGCCGAGCATGGCGACCGCCTCGGGGGCGCGCAGCAGCAGGTCGGGGGCGAGCCGGCCGGCCGACAGGACCCGGGCCAGCCGCTCGGCGGCGGCGCCCTCGTCGCGCAGCAGCCGCAGGTACCAGGGGGTGCGGCCGAGGGCGTCGGAGACCTGCCGGAAGTTGAGCAGGCCGGCGTCGGGGTCGGCGGAGTCGGCGAACCAGCCGAGCAGGACCGGCAGCAGGGTGCGCTGGATGGCCGCCTTGCGGCTGACGCCGGAGGCCAGCGCGGTGAGGTGGCGCAGGGCGGCGGCGGGGTCGGCGTAGCCGAGCGCCTCCAGCCTGGCCTTGGCGGCGGCCGGGGTCAGTCCGGCGGGTCCGAGCGCCGCGTGGTCCAGGGCGGCGGCGCCGGCCGGGAGTTCGGCCACCGCGTCCAGCAGCGGCCGGTAGAACAGCCGCTCGTGCAGCCGCCTGACCTCGACGGCGTGCCGCTTCCACTCGCGGTCCAGCGCGGCGACCGGGTCGGCCCGGGTGTCGTCGTTGATCAGCGGGGAGAGCGACCGGGCGAGCCGGCGCAGGTCGTCCGGGTCGGTGGGGACCAGGTGGGTGCGGCGCAGCCGGTGGAGCTGGATGCGGTGCTCCAGGGCGCGCAGGAAGCGGTAGGCCGCGTCGAGCGAGGCGGCGTCGGCCCGGCCGACGTAGCCGCCGTCGCTGAGGGCGGCCAGCGCCCGGAGGGTGTTGCCGCTGCGCAGTGTGGGGTCGGTGCGGCCGTGCACCAGCTGGAGCAGCTGGACGGCGAACTCGACGTCGCGCAGGCCGCCGGGCCCGAGCTTGAGCTGCCGCCCGACCTCGGTGGCGGGGATCGCGTCGATCACCCGGCGGCGCATCTGCTGGACGTCGGTGACGAAGTTCTCCCGGGCGGCGGCCTGCCACACCAGCGGGGCGATGGCCTCGGCGTAGGCGGCGCCGAGGTCGGCGTCGCCGGCCACCGGGCGGGCCTTGAGCAGGGCCTGGAACTCCCAGGTCTTGGCCCAGCGCTGGTAGTAGGCGAGGTGGCTGGCGAGGGTGCGCACCAGCGGGCCGTTGCGACCCTCGGGGCGCAGGTTGGCGTCGACGGGCCAGATGGTGCCCTCGCCGGTGGTGTCGGAGCACAGCCGCATGGTGCGGGCGGCGAGCCGGGTGGCGGCCCGGGTGGCGCGCTGCTCCTCGACGCCGTCGGCGGGCTCGGCCACGAAGATCACGTCGACGTCGGAGACGTAGTTGAGCTCGCGGCCGCCGCACTTGCCCATGCCGATCACGGCGAGCCGGCAGTCCGCGGCGGCCTCCTGGTCCTCGTCGGCGGCGAGGTCGAGGGCGGTCTGCAGGGTGGCGCCGGCCAGGTCGGCGAGTTCGGCGGAGGTCTGCGGCAGGTCGGTGGTGCCGCTCAGGTCGCGGGCGGCGATGGTGAGCAGGCAGCGCCGGTATGCGGCGCGCAGGGCGTCCGGGCGGGCGGGCGGCGCGGCGGCGCGGACCCGCTCGGAGAGTTCGCGCCGGAACTCGGCCTGGCCGGGGTGCATGTCGCGCTGTTCGAAGGTGACCAGGGCGTGCCAGTCGCGGGGGTGGCGGGCGAGGTGGTCGGCGAGCGCGGCGGAGGCGCCGAGGGTGCCGAGCAGCCGGTCGCGCAGCGGTTTGGAGCCGGTCAGGGTGTCGCGCAGGGCGGCCCGTTCGGGCTCGTCCAGGGCCTCCAGCAGGTGGGCGAGGCCGCGCAGGGCGAGGTCGGGGTCGGCGGTGGAGCCGAGGGCGTCGATCAGGACCGGGTCGGCGGCCAGTCCGTGCAGCGCCGGTTCGGCGAGCAGCCGCAGGGCGTGTTCGGGGTCGGTGAACCCGCGTCGGACCAGACGGATCTCCGGCCGGCTGGTCCGGCTCCCGGACCGATCCTCCAGTGCCATGGCCCCTCCGGTACGGCGGCAGACCCGCGCGAGATGCGCGGGTCTATGAGCCTACGAGTGATGAGCCTACGATCCCGTGCCTCCCGCGCGCTCCCCCGGCCCGACCGGCCCGGCCGCCGGCAGCGCGCCGGCGACCGGCCGGCCCGCCTGCGCGGCGCCCACCAGCAGCCGGTGGAACAGCGGCGCCAGCAGCACCACGGCCGCGGCCCCGGCACCCGCCAGCAGCAGGTCCTCGCGGCGCAGCACCGACCCGGCGGCCGCCGCGACGGCGCCCCCGAGCAGTCCGGCGGCGGTGAGGCACCGTCTGCGGTCCCCGGGCATCCGGGTGATCACCGTCCGGCGGTCCTGCCGGCCGGTCCAGGACGTCAGGTGCCGGCCGAGCACCCATTCCCGGAACATCACCCAGAGCGATAGCAGGGTGCCCATCGTGCCGACCACGAGATAGGCCGGATAACAGGTGACCGCCTTGCGGAACCCGATCTGCACGGTGGCCGTCCCGAGGGTCAGCGCGAGCATCATCAGGAACCACCAGCCGAGCCACCGGACGGTGTCGAAATGGGTGAATCCGGTGATCAGATGATAAAGCAGCGAGAGATATCCGACCGCCATCAGCGCACTGTCCACCAGCATCGCGCCGAACACCTTGGTAAATCCCCAGCTGCGGAAGAACAGGCCGCGGTGCTTGTACAGCGCCTGCGCCCAGCCGGCCGCCCAGCGGTGCGTCTGGCGCCAGTACACGCCCCAGCTGCCCGGGTCCCGGACGCACACGTACGCACCCGGCACGAAGCCGGCCGCGTGGCCCGAGCGGTTCATCCTGAGCGCCAGTTCGACGTCCTCGCAGAGGCTGTCGGTGGACCAGCCGCCGACCTCCCGGACCGCCTCGGTGCGGTACACCCCGGCGCAGCCCGACAGCACCGCCACCCAGCCGTGCCAGGACTCCACGGTCCGCGACATCCGGTGCGCGGCCGCCCACTCGATCGTCCGCGACCGCTGGAACAGGCCCTTGACGCTGTGCGGGGTGACGGACATGCAGACGCCGCCGTGGCCGTTCTCGCGCATCTGCGCGAGGCAGGTCGCCAGTACGTCGTCGGAGGCGAAGTAGCCGTCGGCGTCCAGCAGCGCCACGTACTCGGTGGTCACCTCGGCCAGCGCGATGTTCAGCGACTCGGGCTTGCTCTGCCGGGACACCTCCCGGACGGTGGCGCCGAGCCGCCGGGCGATCCCGGCGGTGTCGTCGGTGCAGGAGTCCGCGATCACCAGGACGGTCTCGGGACCGGCCGTCTGACCCAAGGCGGACCTCACCGCGTCAGCGATGAAGTCCGCCTCGTTGTGTGCCGGGATCAGCACCGTGAGCGATTCGGTCACCGGCGCGCGAACCACTTCACGGCCGCACCGATCGCGGAGCTGGCACCGCCTACCGCCAGCAGGGCCAGAGAGGCGACGCCGGTGTGAGCGAGAGCATACATAGGTCAATCCTTTTCAGGCCGTTCCGAATGGGCACCTTCAGGGATTTCACGCCCTGCGGTCGAACGGAATTCACCCCATGTTCGAGGATTACGCCCGGTGCAGGTCGGAATAACATGTACCACGGGCGAACTGGCGATCAGCCAATAACCACACCGTGGACGGAGCACCCGCGCGCCGGTCCCGCCAGATTCATCCGGACAGCTCTGCCTCAGCGCAGAACCGCCCACCTCCGAGGATCGTGAGCGCCATGGCTACCCGACTTCTCCTGGCGGCCGCGATCACCGTCTCCGCCTCCCTCGCCACCGCCCCCGCCCAGGCCGCCACCACCTCCGCGGCCCTCACCGCCGCCCGGCAGCTCGCGACCCGCTCGGTCCTGGCCGAGGACTTCCGGACCCTGGACCTCGGCCCGGGCCACGCCTGGGGCTGGCAGACCGGCGCGTACGCCCAGTGCACCGAGAACCCCAACAGCTGGAAGTACGACCGGCTCACCACCGACTCCCTCAGCACCGCCTCCGGCCACCTGGTCATCACCGCCACCCCGCAGCCCGACGGCCGCTGGAACACCGGCCTGGTGACCACCGGCGACTCCTGCGACTCCGGCGGCAGCGGGGCCATGGTCCGCACCGGCGACCTGGTGATGGTGCACGTCCGGCTGCCCGCCGCCGACACCGGCGCCTGGCCGTGCCTGTGGACCTGGCGCGACGGCGGCAACGAGCTCGACGTCTTCGAGTGGTACGCGGACCGGCCCGACCAGATCGAGTTCGTCAACCACGTACGCTCCGGCAGCACCGTCTACCGCGACGCCAACGTCGGTGCGGGCCGCTGGATATACGTGGGGGCGCGGTTCGGCGCCGACAACACCACCTGGTACATCGGGGCCCAACCCGACCGGCTCACCGAGGCGTTCTCCGACGGAACCGGCGTGGGCGAGGACTTCGCGGCCTATCTGATCCTCAACCTGTCGATCAGCGACGGCTCCTTCCACTCCCCGCCGGTCGGCCGCGACCCGGTCAGGCTGGAGGCCGACCTGCTCACCATCGAACATCCCTCCCCCTGAGGCCCCCCGAGGTACCCCTGGGGCTCCCTGAGGTCCCTCGGGTCAGCGCAGTTCGGCCGGCGGCGTGCGCACCGCGTCCACCGGGTCGACCCGCACCAGACTGCCCCAGACCGCCATCCGGTAGTCGGAGGTGTACACCGGCGTACAGGTCGTCAGCGTGATGTAGCGGCCCGGCGCGTGGTACGGGGAGCCCACCGGCACCGGCGCGATCACGCCCGTGTCGTACTCGGAGGTCTGCGGCAGCACGCCGTCCACCCGGTAGACGTACCAGCTGTCACGGGTCTCCACCACCACCGCGTCACCCGGTTCCACCGCGTCCAGGTCGTGGAACTTCGCGCCGTGGCCGTCCCGGTGCGCGGCCAGTGCGACGTTGCCCTGCGCGTCCCACGGCATCGCCGCGGGGTAGGGCTCGGTGTAGACCCCCGCCACCCCCTCGGCGAGGGTGTCCTCGTCGGTGCCCAGTCTGATCAGCACCTGGTAGTCCCGGCCCATCGCGGGGACGTGCAGGAAGCCGATCCCGGCGCCGCGTACGGGCGGGACCGCCCGGCCCGCGGGTGCGGCGGCCGACCAGGTCCGCCGCAGCAGGTCGCCGGCCCGCTCGGCCCGGCGGTCCGCCACCACGTCCGTCCACCACAGCGAGTAGCAGGCGAACAGGGCCAGCAGCACCCCGAGCGCGATCAGCAGGTCACCACCGGCACCGGCCGCCACCCGCACCCGTCCGCGCCACCGCCGCTCCCGCGCCACCTGAGCCATGCCGACCGGCCTCCCGCCGCGCCCGATCCACCCTGAGCCCCCACCCCACCCCGCGCACGGACGGTTCACAAGCCGACACGCGCTGCAACGCCCCTGCAGCGCGGGCCGCCCGCAGCGCGGGCGCGGCGTCCGGGCCGCAACCGGACACCTGTACGTTGATCATCCGCCGAAGATCGTCGACCGGCCCGCCGGCCGGAAATCGGGTCGCCACCACCGTGGGATCCGGACAGACTTCGGCGTCGAGACCCCCGGCCCGAGCGGCCGAGCGGTCGGCCGCCCACCGTCCCCATCCGCCCGAAGGGTTCGCATGACCACTCCCGCCCCGCCCGACAGCCCGCAGCCCGCCGGGGAACCGGCCGCCGCCGACCCGTGGGCGCCGCCGGGCCCGTGGCAGGACGAGGGCGCGGCATCGGGCCACGACCCGGCCGCCCTCCCGGGCCCGGGCCCGGGTGTGCCGTACTGGCCGCCGTACCCGATGCCGGCGGCGGAGCCGCGCAACGGCCTCGGCGTCGCGGCCATGGTGCTCGGGATCACCGGGACCGTCCTCAGCCTGCTCCTGGTCGTGTTCTGGCTGTCCTGGCTGCCGGCACTGCTCGCCGTGGTCTTCGGCGCCATCGGGCTGGGGCTGGTGCGCAAGGGCCGGGCGACCAACCGGGGCATGGCGCTCGCGGGCGTCGTCCTGGGCGCCGCCGGGCTGCTGATCTCGGTCGGCACCGGGGTGTTCATCGCGGCGCGCGTGCACTCGGTCAACGAGGAACTGCGGGCGGAGGCCGCCGCCGCGAGCGCCCGCGCCGACGAGCAGGCGGCGCAGGAGCGGGAACGGCTCGAGGCCGCCCGGAAGAAGCTGGCGGCCGAGCAGGAGAAGAAGGCCGCGGACGAGCGGGCCCGGCGCCTGCCGTTCGGGCAGTCCTACACCTACGAGGACGGGCTGAAGGTCACCACCGCCGCGCCGGAACCGTTCGTCCCGAACGAGACCGTGTTCAAGGTCCCCGCGAACGCCAGGATCGTCCAGGTGCGGATCACCGTCGTCAACACCGGCCCGGCGGCACTCTCGCTCTACGGGTCGGGATCGCCCTTCGTCCGCGACTCCAGGGGCAGCCTCGCCTTCGCCTTCTTCGACGGCAGCGGCCGGGCGAAGTTCCTCGCCGACTCCCTCGCCCCCGGCCAGGAGACCACCAGCCTGGAGGCGTACACCCTGCCCGACGACGCGGCCGACCCGTTCACCGTCCAGTTCACCTACGGCTCGGGGATGCAGCGCAAGGACGTCATCTGGTCCGGCCCGGCCGGCTGACGCGCACCCGGACCGGGTCGCGAGCGTTCAGGAGGCCCGCAAGGCTCCCGACACAGCCCCGCAGCAGGTCCCGACGGTCGTCATCGCGGCGGTCCGGATCCACGGCTCGACCCCCAGCCATGCCGAGACCAGCCACACGGCGCCGCACATCGCCGCAGCCGCCGCCAGAGCCTTCCAGATCCGCATGGCCGCCAACCTAACAGCCCGGCGGGCCGACGCCCCGGGCGCGGCCCGCCGCCACCCCCTGCGGAGACGGCCCGCAGACGGCCCAGGAGCATCAGGAAGCCCCCGCGGGTGACGGAACGTCTCGTCTCCCACGGGGGCTCATCACTGCCCGGCCCGGGCCCGGACCCGGCCCGGCCTGCGGTTACAGCACCTGGAGGTTCTTGCGCAGCTCGAACGGGGTGACCTCGGAGCGGTACTCCTCCCACTCCTGGCGCTTGTTGCGCAGGAAGAAGTCGAAGACGTGCTCACCGAGCGTCTCGGCGACCAGTTCGCTGCGCTGCATCAGGTCGATCGCCTCGCCCAGGTTCTGCGGCATCGGCTGGATGCCGAGCGCCCGGCGTTCGGCGTCGCTGAGTGCCCAGACGTCGTCGTCGGCGCCCGGGGGGAGTTCGAGGCCGTCCTCGATGCCCTTGAGGCCGGAGGCCAGCACCACCGCGTAGGCGAGGTACGGGTTGCAGCCGGTGTCCAGCGAGCGGACCTCGACCCGGGTGGAGCCCTGCTTGCCGGGCTTGTACATCGGGACCCGGATCAGCGCCGAGCGGTTGTTGTGCCCCCAGCAGACGTACGAGGGCGCCTCGCCGCCGGCGCCCGCGGTGCGCTGCGAGCCGCCCCAGATCCGCTTGTAGGAGTTGACCCACTGGTTGGTGACCGCGGCCGTCTCGGCGGCGTACTTGAGCAGGCCGGCGATGAAGGAGCGGCCGACCTTGGAGAGCTGGTACTCGGCGCCCGACTCGTGGAAGGCGTTGCGGTCGCCCTCGAACAGCGAGAGGTGGGTGTGCATGCCCGAGCCGGGGAAGTTGGAGAACGGCTTGGGCATGAAACTGGCGTGCACGCCCTGCTCCAGCGCGACCTCCTTCATGACCAGGCGGAAGGTCATGATGTTGTCGGCGGTGGAGAGCGCGTCCGCGTACCGCAGGTCGATCTCCTGCTGGCCGGGGGCGCCCTCGTGGTGGGAGAACTCCACCGAGATGCCCATCGACTCCAGCATGGTGATGGCCTGGCGGCGGAAGTCGTGCCCGACCCCGCGCGGGGTGTGGTCGAAGTAGCCGGACTGGTCGGCCGGGATGGGCGGGGTGCCGTCACCCGGGAGGTTCTTCAGCAGGAAGAACTCGATCTCCGGGTGGGTGTAGAAGGTGAAGCCCTGCGCCGAGGCCTTCTCCAGGGTGCGCTTGAGCACGAACCGCGGGTCGGCGTAGGAGGGCGACCCGTCCGGCATCATGATGTCGCAGAACATCCGCGCGGTGCCCGGGGTCTCGGAGCGCCACGGCAGTATCTGGAAGGTGGTCGGGTCCGGCTTGGCGATCATGTCGGACTCGTAGACCCGGGCGAAGCCCTCGATCGCCGAGCCGTCGAAGCCGATGCCTTCCTCGAAGGCCTGCTCCAGCTCGGCCGGAGCGACCGCGACCGACTTCAGGAACCCGAGCACGTCGGTGAACCACAGCCGGACAAAACGGATGTCACGCTCTTCGAGCGTACGAAGCACGAACTCCTGCTGCTTGCCCATGGGGACAGTCTCACCTCTGCTCTTTACGCCCGTGTTACGTCCGGAACCGGCCACCGTGGCGACTGGTCCCATCATGGCGGATCCCCGCTCGGAACGTACCCCCCGGCCAGGACATAGCGTCAGGTTGACGATTACACTCCGGGGCATGCCGAATCTCCGTCTCGCCCTGTGCCAGATCGACCCCTGGGTCGGTGACCTCGTCCACAACGGCGAGGAGGTGGTGCGCCTGGCCCGGCAGGCGGCCGCGGCCGGCGCCCGGCTCGCCGCGTTCCCCGAGATGGCCCTGACGGGTTACCCGGTCGAGGACCTGGCGCTGCGCGACTCGTTCGTGGAGGCCTCCCGGTCGGCCCTGGTCGCGCTGGCCTCGCGGCTCGCCGCCGAGGGACTCGGCGAGCTGCCGGTCCTGGTCGGGTACCTGGGCCGCTCGGAGCACCCCTCCCCCGCCCTCGGCCGCCCGGCCGGGGCACCGCAGAACTGCGCCGCGGTCCTCCACCGCGGCCGGGTGGCCACCCGGTTCGCCAAGCACCACCTGCCCAACTACGGCGTCTTCGACGAGCACCGCTACTTCGTCCCCGGCGACCAGCTCCCGGTGCTGCGCCTGCACGGCGTCGACGTCGCCCTGGCGATCTGCGAGGACATCTGGCAGGACGGCGGCCGGGTGACCGCCGCCCGCGAGGCCGGCGCCGGGCTGCTGCTGGTCGTCAACGGTTCGCCGTACGAGCGCGACAAGGACGACGTCCGGCTGGAGCTGGTCCGGCGCCGCGCCGCCGAGGCGGGCTGCCCACTGGCCTACGTCAACATGGTCGGCGCCCAGGACGAGCTGGTCTTCGACGGCGACTCGCTGGTGGTCGCCCCCGGCGGCGAGGTGCTCGCGCGGGCCCCGCAGTTCGAGGAGCGGCTGCTGGTGGTCGACCTCGACCTGCCGGCCGCCACCGACGCACACCCCGACGGGCAGCGCCTGAGCGACGGGCTGCGCCTGGTCCGCACCGACCTCGGCGGCGAGCCGCTGCCCGCGCCCGCCGTCCCCGCGGCCGCCGGGACCGCGCCGCGGCTCGAGGACGAGGCCGAGATCTACGCCGCGCTGGTCACCGGCACCCGGGCGTACGTCCGCAAGAACGGCTTCGCCTCGGTGCTGATCGGCCTCTCCGGCGGCATCGACTCGGCGCTGGTCGCGGCGATCGCCGTGGACGCGGTCGGCGCCGGGAACGTGCACGGCGTCTCGATGCCCAGCCGGTACTCCTCCCAGCACTCCCGGGACGACGCCGCCGACCTGGCGGCGCGCACCGGCCTCGCCTTCCGGACGGTGCCGATCGCCCCCATGTTCGACGCCTACATGGCGTCGCTCGGCCTGACCGGCCTGGCCGAGGAGAACCTGCAGTCCCGGCTGCGCGGCACCCTGCTGATGGCGGTCTCCAACCAGGAGGGGCACCTCGTGCTCGCGCCGGGCAACAAGAGCGAGCTGGCGGTCGGCTACTCCACGCTGTACGGCGACTCGGTGGGCGCGTACGGGCCGATCAAGGACGTCTACAAGTCGCTGGTGTTCCGGCTGGCCCGCTGGCGCAACGAGGAGGCCGTACGCCGCGGCGAGGTGCCGCCGATCCCGGAGAACACCATCGTCAAGCCGCCGTCGGCCGAGCTGCGCCCGGACCAGCAGGACAGCGACTCGCTGCCCGACTACGACCTGCTGGACACCGTCCTGGACCTGTACGTGGAGGGCGACCGGGGCCGGGACGCGATCGTGGCGGCCGGGTTCGAGGCGGCGGTGGTCGACCGGATCGTCCGGCTGGTCGACACCGCGGAGTACAAGCGCCGCCAGTACCCGCCGGGCCCGAAGATCTCCGCCAAGGGCTTCGGCCGCGACCGCCGGCTCCCGGTCACCAACCGCTGGCGCCGCGGCTGACCCGTCCGGCGCGCGACGCTCACCGAACCGTCACGAGCCCCGTCCCCGAAGCCCACCACGGCCGGGGTCGGGGCCCGCCGGTTGGTACTACCATCGCTTCATCAGTGACGAGATGTCACGGGAGCGATGACGGGGGGTCATCATTCATGGCCATCGAACTACCCGGTGAACTGGTCTTCGTGATGGACCTGCTCGGCCTGAACTGGCCGCAGGTCAACGAGGACGGCGTCCGCGAGTTCGCCGACCACGTCCGGCGGTTCGCCGTCAACATCGACGGCACCCACCAGGCGGCCACCGCCACCATCCGGGCCATGGCCGACGCCTACCAGGCCAGTTCGTACGAGCAGCTGGCCGAGCGCTGGGCCCGGATGTCCGAGGACCACATGGACGACCTCGTCCAGGTCTGCAACGCCTCCGCCACGGCGCTGGACATCGCCGCCGACGTGATCGTGGCGGCCAAGCTCGCGGTCATCACCCAACTCGGCATCATGGCCGCCGAACTGGCGGCCGCGGCCGCCACCGCCGTGGTGACCCTCGGCGCCTCCGCCGCGGCCGAGGCCGCGCTCGCCGAGGTCCAGCGCCGGATCGTCAAGGAGATCATCCAGGAGGCCGAGGACCAGGTGGTCGGCATGTTGGTGGAGCGGGCGGTCGCCCCGCTGGAGGAGGCCGTCACCCGGGCGCTGACCGGGCTGGTCTTCAAGGGCGTGCAGTCGGCGCTCGGCGCCGCGGGCGGCGCGGTCGGCGAGGGCTTCCGGGTCGACCCCGACCGGATGCTCGCGCACGCCGCCGAACTCCAGCGCCACTCCGACCAGGTGGCCGGCCATGCGAGCGCCTTCGCCACGGCGACCTCGGGGGTGTCGTTCAGTTGACGCACCCCATCGCCAAGGCCCTGGAGGACGCCGCCCAGCGGGTCGGCCGGACCATCAGTCAGGACGCCGCCAAGGCGGTCTCCGAGATGTACGAGCAGGCCGGCCACGGCGCGAAGCAGGTCGTGAAGAACCTGAAGGACGCGGACGACGCCCACGCCAAGCAGATCATCGCGCTGGCCGAGAAGATCGCCAAGAACGACGGGATGACCGGTAGGGGCGCCCGCAAGCGGATGGTCCGCCAGCACGACGCCCGCACCCGGATCGCCGGGCACCTCGGGGTCCGCGGCGACTACGACGCCGAGATGGTGATCGACTCCTCGAAGTACCCGGAGTCGGCGCAGCACATCCGCGAGGCGCAGAACGGCACCATCTGGCGCGGCGGACGCTCCCGGACGGGTCCGGCCAAGCCCTCGGTCCTGACGATCGACCGGCCGAACGCGGACGCCAACCGGGCCGAATCGCTGCGCGGCATCCCCACCGCGCCCCCGAAGGACCGGGACGAGTACCCCCCGGCGATGTTCCAGGAGGGCGGCAAGGGCGCCAGCGTGAAGTACATCTCCGACTCCGACAACCGCGGCTCGGGGTCGGCGATGGGCAGTGCCCTGCACGGCCTGCCCCACAATGCCAGGGTGCGAATACGGGTACGGTGACGGCGAGGGGTGATGTACGTGGACGCGGCTGAGCAGCTGATCTCGCAGGCACGGCGCGGGAGGTTCGGGGAACTGCTGCCGCAGTTGCTCGCCCTCGCGACCGACCCCGCGGGCGAACCGGATCCGGCCTGGGAGGCCGGGGCGGCCGCCATCCAGATCCTGTTCTGGCACGACCGGTTCGCCGAGGCGGCCGACCTGGCCGAGACGCTGATCACCCGCCAGGCGCCGCTCGGCGGTGAGCTGTGCGACCAGGACGTGCCGTTCGACGACTCGTTCCTGGCCGCCGAACTGCACGCCGGGGTGCCCGCCGGGCCGCGGATGCGGGCCGCCGCCGCGCTGGTGCCGCCGGACCGGGTGCTGGGCGAGTCGCTGCTGTGGCGGGCCGACGAGCTGGCGCTGCGCCCGGCGGGGCAGCTGCTGCCTAGCGCGCACGACTGGGGCGGCCCGGTCAGGTCCGCCGACGGGGTCATCGGCGGGCAGCTCCTGGAGCGCGAGTTCGGGTCGCTGGGCGAGCGGGACAAGCCGGTCGCCTGGACGGCGCTGAAGACGACCAACGACTTCCCGCGGGCCCGTGCGCTGGTCGAGGACGCGGGCGAGCTGCCCGAGGAGTACGACGCCCTGCTGTGGCTGGCGGGCTGGTACGCCGTCGAGGGGGCGGTGGAGGCCGGTGAGAGAATGCTGCTGGCCGCGCACGGGCGCTGGTGGCCGTACATGCGGTGGGACGCCATCCCCGACTCGATGGTCCTGCAGCCCGCCCTGCGCCCGGTCGTCACCGACCGGGTGCGTGAGCACTATCTGACCCGGCCGATCGGCCCCGAAGCGAGGAGTGACCGGAAATGACCCAGAGTGCGCTGGAGCAGCTGCTCGGCCGCGCCCGGGGGCCGATGGGGCCGTCCACCGAGCTGGACTTCGGGGTGGAGGGCGGGCCGCTGGCCGAGCTGGGCGCCCTGGTCTCGCGGCTGAACGGCTTCTTCGCGTTCAACGCCGGTGTGCAGGTCTTCCGCGTCGGCGAGGAGGGGCTCGGCCCCGACCTGCTGAGCTGGAACGAGGAGAACACCTGGAAGGACACCTACGACGGCCTGGCCGACGGGCTGTTCTGCTTCGGCCAGGACATCTTCGGCAACCAGTTCGCGGTGATGGACGGCGCCGAGGTGGTGGTGTTCGACCCGGAGACCGCCGAGGTGGAGGTGCTGGGCACCGGCCTGGAGTCCTGGGCGCAGTGGCTGCTGGCGGACCCGGAGGTCAACGCGGCGTCGAACTTCGCGTACGCCTTCCAGCAGCAGAATGGTCCGCTGGAGCCCGGCCAGCGGCTGGTCCCGCTGCAGTTCTTCGTGGCCGGCGGCGGCTACGAGTTCGACAACTTCGCGGTCCGGGACGCGGTGACCGCGATGCGGATCCGCGGGCCGGTCGCGCAGCAGGTCCACAACCTGCCGGACGGCGCGACGATCAACCTCAGCGCGAGCTGATCCGCGGTCCTCGGCCCCCGGTCCGGCCCGTCCACGGCCGGCCGGGGGTTCGGCCGCCTTTCGGCCATTCACCCCAGCTGCGCCGCGGACGACTTGAATTCACCCTGGTGAATGCCCGGGCCCCCTGCCAGTCTTGGGGTCCCGACCCGCAGAGCCATCCCCAGGTCGTCGGCCCGGCGGGGGCCCGCCGATGACGGTCCGCTGCCCGGCCGGTCCCGCCCCGGACCCGCCGGGCAGCGTGCCGTGCGGGGGCGCCGCGGGCGTCAGTAGCGGTAGTCGGCGGCGACCGCGCGGTGGTCACTGCCGTCGGCGGCCAGCACCCGGGAGTCGGTGGGCTTCAGGCCGCCCTTGCTGAGGATCTGGTCGATCCGGGCCATCGGGAAGGCAGCCGGCCAGGAGAAGCCGAAGCCGTCGCCGGCCGCGCCGTGGGCGGAGCGCATCTGGGCGCTGATCGGGGCGAGGCTGCGGTCGTTCATGGTGCCGTTGAGGTCGCCCATCAGCAGCACCTTCTTGATCGGCTCGGCCTCGATGGCGTCGCCGAGGGCCTGGGCGCTGACGTCCCGCTGTCCGGCGGTGAAGCCGCCGTCGAAGTTCACCCGGACGGAGGGCAGGTGGGCCACGTACACGGCCAGCGGGCCCTTGGGGGTGGTCACCTCGGCCCGGAAGGCCCGGGTCCAGCCGATCTTGATGTCCACCACCGAGACGCCCTGGATCGGGTAGCTGGACCACAGCCCGACGGTGCCCTCGACCACGTGGAACGGGTACTTGGCGGCCAGGCCCTTGCCGTAGGTCTGGGCGGCGCCGGAGGCCAGTTCCTCCAGGGCGACGATCTGCGCACCGGAGTCGTTCAGCAGCCGCAGGGTGCCGGCCGGGTCGGAGTTGGCGGCGGCCACGTTGTGGGTCAGGACGGTGAAGTCGCCCTTGCCGGTGCTCTTGTCGGTGAGCAGCCCGCCGAACAGGTTGGCCCAGACCACGGCCGGGAGCAGGACGGCGGCCAGCGCCACCGCGGAGCGCCGCCACAGGGCCAGCGCCAGCAGGACGGGCAGGGCGAGGCCGAGCCAGGGCAGGAAGGTCTCCAGCAGGCTGCCAAGGTTGCCGACGGTGTTGGGGATGTCGGCGTGGAAGCCGAGGACCAGGGCGAGCAGGACGGCCAGGGTGGCGACGATCCAGCCGCGGCGCGGCTCCAGCCACGGGTCGAGGCGGCGGCGCAGGGCCCGCAGCCGTCCGCCGGGTTCGGACTCCGGCGGCCCGCTCCCCGCGGCCGCCGCCGGACTGTCCGCCTGCACCATCGCCACTCCTCCACACGAGCCCGTTCCGCCCGGCTGATGCCGTTTTAGTCTGATTCTCGGCTCAGCCTATGACGGGACAGACGTCGCTCCCCTCCGACAAGGTTCCGGCACGCACCGGATCAGTGGGATTCGCCACGCGGCGGGTGGGCGCCGACGCCGTTCAGCACCGCGTCGATCATCTTGTGGGCCAGTCCGGGGTCGTCCAGCGGGGCGTCGTCCCACAGGATGGTCCGCAGCAGGATCGGGCCGATCAGCACCTCGCAGACCAGTTCCTGGTCGAGGTCGGCGCGCAGCACCCCTTCGTCGACGCCGCGGCGGACGATGGTGCGCACCAGTTCGCGGCGCGGTTTCACCACCCGCTCCTGGTAGATGGCGCGCAGCTCGGGCCAGTCGTTCATCTGGCCGAGGGCGGACTTGAGGACCCAGCGGGAGCGCTTGGCCAGGCCGCGCTTGCGCATGTAGTCGACCATGCCGACCAGGTCGTCGTGGACCGAGCCGCCGGTGAGCTGCGGCGGGGGCGCCTCCAGCCGGGCGACCACGTCGACCAGCAGGGCCTCCATGTTCGGCCAGCGGCGGTAGATGGTGGCCTTGCCGACCCCGGCCGCGGCGGCGACCCGCTCGATGGAGAGCTCGGCGAGGCCGACGCCGTCCTCCATGAGCTGCTCGACGGCGGCGAAGATGGCCTGCTCCGCCGCTTCGCTGCGGGGCCGGCCCCGCCGGGGAGCGCAGGGCTCCTTGGCGGGGCCGGCCTCGGGGGCGCGGCGGGCGGCCGGGGTGTCGGTCTGCATGCCGCTATTGTCCATGGCCCGAGGTCAGACCTGTGCGGGACGCTGCCCGGCGGTCGCCCGGCCGTCCTCGGCAGCGGCCGGCCGGCCCGGTCCGGCGGGGGCGCCGGGGGTGCCGGGGGTGCCGGGGGTGATGCGGCCCGGCAGCAGCAGGAGGGCGATCAGGGCGCCGACGGCGGTGATGCCGCCGGACAGGCCGGCCACCACGTGCATGGCGTGCACGAAGGAGTCCTGGGCGGGCGTGATCAGGCCGGGGTTGTGGGTGCCGTTGGCGATGGCCACGGTGGCCTCCAGCGACTCGCCGGCCTTGTCGCGCAGGGCGGGCGGCAGGGCGGCGAGCCGGTCGGCCATGCCGTCCCGGTAGACGGTGGAGAGCACCGCGCCCAGGATGGCGACCCCGAGCGAACCGCCGACCTGGCGGAAGGTGTTGTTCAGGGCGGAGCCGGCGCCGGCCTTCTCGCGGGGCAGCGAGCCCATGATCGCGACGGTGACCGGGGGCATCACGTGGGCCATGCCGGCACCCATCACGAAGCCGATCACGATCAGCACCCAGATCGGGGTGGAGACACCCAGCGTGAGGTATCCGAAGAACCCGGCCGCGACCAGCGCCATCCCGGCGGCGCAGGTGGCGCGGACGCCGAAGCGGTCGACCACCAGGCGGGCCCGCGGGGCGAACACCATCTGGGCGCCGGCCAGCGGCAGCATCAGCAGGCCGGCCTGCAGCGCGCTGTAGCCGCGCACGCTCTGGGTGTAGAAGACGCCGAAGAAGGAGACGCCCATCAGCGCGAAGAAGATCACGCCGATCACCACGACCGAGGCCGAGAACACCTTGTTGCGGAACCAGGTGATGTCCAGCGCCGGGTGCGTGGTGCGCTTCTCGAAGACCACGAAGGCGGCCAGCGCCAGCAGGCCGATCAGGATCGGCACCCAGGCGGCGGCGTCGGTGAAGTCGGCCAGTTCGCCGCCCTTGATGATGCCGTAGATCAGCGCGACCAGGCCGATGATCGACAGCAGTACGCCGACCGGGTCGAGCCGGCCCGGGGCGGGGTCCTTGGAGTTGGGCACCAGCAGCGCCATCACGACCAGGGCGAGGGCCACGATCGGCACGTTGACCAGGAAGACCGAGCCCCACCAGAAGTGCTCGATGAGCAGGCCGCCGGTGATCGGGCCGATGGCGATGGCGAGGCCGACCGCGCCGGCCCAGATGCCGATCGCCTTGGGCTGCTCGTGCCGCTCGAAGACGTTCATGATGATGGCCAGCGTGGCCGGCATCACGAAGGCGCCGCCGAGGCCCATCACGGCGCGGAAGGTGATCAGCTGGCCGGGCGAGTCGGCGAAGGCGGAGAGCAGCGAGCCGAGGCCGAAGACGAACATGCCGCCGAGCAGGGTCCACTTGCGGCCGAGCCGGTCGCCGAGCAGGCCTGCGGTGAACAGCAGGCCGGCGAAGACCAGCGTGTAGGAGTTGATCGACCATTCCAGGTCGCTCTGGCTGGCGCCCAGGCCGGTGGGGGCCGGGGTGGCGATGGTCTTCATCGCGACGTTGAGGATCGAGTTGTCGAGCACCACGACCAGCAGGGCGAGCACCAGGGTGCTCAGGATGGCCCAGCGGCGGCGGTGGATGGCTTCGGACACGCGCGGCGTGGCGGCAGCGGTGGTCATGGGTCTGTCTTCCCTGTCCGTACGAGGATGTCCGGACTTACGAGTCGGATTCGTCTCGTAACCCCTCGGGTCCAGGGTAGCCCCGATTTCGATACGAGACAGACCCGTATCGCAAACTTCCGGTAAAAGGACCGGGCCGGAACCCACCGTGCACCGCTCTTTGCGCCCGGGCCCGGCCGTGCAAGCATGGGAGCAGATCCGGGGACGCCGCACGGCGCCACGAGACGACAACCCTTCAGGAGCCTGTTCGATGAACGCTTCTCCGCTTTCGCCTGCCCCCGCGCAGGCACCCGCCCCGCAGCCCGCCGCGGACCGGGGCACGGCCACCCTGTACGGCGGTGTGACCAACCGCCGGGTGACCGTCCGCGACCTCGCCGCCGCCAAGCAGCGCGGCGAGCGGTGGTCGATGCTGACCGCCTACGACGCGCTGACCGCCGGCGTCTTCGACGAGGCCGGGATCCCGGTGCTGCTGGTCGGCGACTCGGCCGGCAACTGCCACCTCGGCTACGAGACCACCGTCCCGGTCACCATGGACCAGATGGTGATGCTCTCGGCCGCCGTGGTCCGCGGCACCAAGCGGGCCATGGTGGTCGGCGACATGCCGTTCGGCTCGTACCAGGAGTCGGCCGCCCAGGCCATGCACAACGCCGCCCGGCTGATGAAGGAGGCCGGGGTCGGCGCGGTCAAGCTGGAGGGCGGCGAGCGCAGCGCCCGCTCGATCGAGCTGCTGGTCGAGGCCGGCATCCCGGTGATGGCCCACATCGGCCTCACCCCGCAGTCGGTGCACGCGCTCGGCGGCTACCCGGTCCAGGGCCGCGGCGACGAGGCCGCCCACCAGCTGCTGCGCGACGCCAAGACGGTCCAGCAGGCCGGCGCCTTCGCGGTGGTCCTGGAGGCCGTACCGGCCGAGCTGGCCGCCCAGGTCACCGAGCAGCTGATGATCCCGACCGTCGGCATCGGCGCCGGCGCCGGGACCGACGCCCAGGTGCTGGTCTGGACCGACATGGCCGGCATGACCGCCGGCCGGGTGCCGAAGTTCGTCAAGCAGTACGCCAACCTGCGGGCCGTCCTCGGCGAGGCCGCCCGCGAGTTCGCGGCCGAGGTCACCGCCGGCACCTTCCCGGCGGCCGAGCACAGCTTCAAGTAGGCCCCGGCGGCAGCTCCGGCCGGGCCCCCGGCGCCGGGCGACAGCCCGCTGTCAGCGGCGACAGAGCGCTGACAGCGGGCTGACAGCGGCGCCGGGCAGTCTGACGGCATGACAGGAATCGCCACCGCCCCGAACGACCGGGGACACCGCACCAACGCCGTCGAGGTCCGCGGCATCGTCAAGCACTACGGCTCGACGAAGGCGCTCGACGGCGTCGACCTCACCGTCCGCGAAGGCACCGTGCTCGGCCTGCTCGGCCCCAACGGCGCCGGCAAGACCACCCTGGTCCGGGTGCTCTCCACGCTGATCAAGCCGGACGCCGGCACCGCCTTCGTCGGCGGCTACGACGTGCTGCGCCAGCCCAAGCAGCTGCGCCGCACCATCGGCCTGACCGGCCAGTACGCCTCCGTGGACGAGCTGCTCTCCGGGTACGAGAACCTCTACCTGATCGGCCGCCTGCTGGACCTGTCCGCCAAGGAGTCCAAGTCCCGGGCCGGCGAGCTGCTCGAGCGCTTCTCCCTCACCGAGGCCGCCCGCCGCCCCGCCAAGACCTACTCCGGCGGGATGCGCCGCCGGCTCGACCTGGCCGCCTCCATGATCGGCCGGCCCAAGGTGCTCTACCTGGACGAGCCCACCACCGGCCTCGACCCGCGCACCCGCAACGAGGTCTGGGACGAGGTGCAGCGGATGGTCGGCGAGGGCGCCACCGTCCTGCTCACCACCCAGTACATGGAGGAGGCCGAACAGCTCGCCAACGAGCTGACCGTCATCGACCGCGGCCGGGTGATCGCGGGCGGCGGCATCGCCGAGCTGAAGACCCAGGTCGGCGGGCAGACCCTGCAGGTCCGCCCGGTCCACCCGGCGGAACTGCCGGAAATGGCCCGCTGCCTGCACGAGACCGGCCTGCGCGCCACCTTCTCCACCGACACCGGGCTGCTCTCGGTACCGCTCACCGCCGACGACCAGCTCACCACCGTGATCGGCGTGCTGGGCACCCGCGGCTTCGCCGTCGCGGGCATCGACACCCTGCTGCCCAGCCTGGACGAGGTCTTCCTGGCCATCACCGGCAAGCCCGCCGCCGCCGCGGCCGACACCGCCCCGACCCTCCCGAAGGAGACCGTGGCATGAGCGCCGCGACCCTGGCCCCCGGCCACCTCGACGACCCCCGGATCGGCCTGCGGGCCAACCTGCGCCACGTCGGTGCGCTGACCCGGCGCAACCTGATGCGGATCAAGGCCGACCCGGAGTCCATGCTGGACGCCCTGCTGATCCCGATCATCTTCACCCTGCTGTTCGTCTACGTCTTCGGCGGCGCGGTCTCCGGCAGCCAGCAGGACTACATCCAGTACATGATCCCGGGCCTGCTCGGCACCACCGGCCTCAACCTCGCGATGTCCGTCGGCACCGGGCTGAACAGCGACTTCCAGAGCGGGGTGATGGACCGCTTCCGGACCCTGCCGATCGGGCGGTCCGCGGTGCTGCTCTCCAAGATCGCGGCGGAGACCTGCCGGGCGCTGGTCTCCTTCACCATCCTGATCGGCTTCGCGATGCTGATCGGCCTGCAGATCAAGACCGGAATCCTGGAGCTGCTCGCGGCGGTCGGCCTGTCCCTGGTGTTCGGCATGTCGATCGTGTGGATCTCGATGCTGCTCGGGATGTCGCTGCGCAGCGTCCAGGCCGTCCAGGGCGTCGGGATGCTGGTGATCATGCCGCTGCAGTTCGGCAGCTCGATCTTCGCGCCCACCACCACCATGCCCGGCTGGCTGCAGGCTTTCACCGAGTACAACCCGCTCTCCGCGCTGGCCGACGCCTGCCGCAGCCTGATCAACGGCGGCCCGCTCGCCCACTCGGTGACCGTGGTGCTGGTCTGCTCCGCGGTGATCACCGCGGTCACCGCCCCGCTCGCGGTGGCCCGCTTCCGCAAGCGCACCTAGTCCGGTCTAGGACGTGTGCCGGTGCTCGTCCAGCAGGGCGGTCGCCTCGGTCAGTCCGAGGCGGCCGCCCTCCTCGCGTGCGTCCTGGAACTCCTCGGCGCCGAGCAGCGCCGTCAGCCGCTCCGCGGTGCGGACCCGCTCCGCCCGTTCCATCAGCGACCCCATCGCCCCGTGCAGGGCCAGGTGCGCGCCGAGCATCACCGCGGAGCGGCGGGCGACGCCCCGGTCGCCGGTGGCGGTGGCGTACTCCAGCAGGATCCCGGAGGCGGGCAGCAGCAGCATCATGGTCATGTGCTCGGCGAAGACCGTGACCAGGCCGCTGACCCCGCTGATCCCCCGCCGGCTGTCGCCCAGCAGCGCGAGCCCCCGCTCCGGGTCCCCGGATCGGGCGGCCACCCAGCCGCGCAGGCAGAACACGATCGCCTCGAAGACCTCCGGCGAGAGCGGGCCGAAGCTGCGCTGCTCGGCCTCCAACCGGTCCAGCTCCTCGGCCGCCTCCCGGTACTCCTCGCGGCCCACGTGGATGTTGCACAGCAGCAGCCGGCCGTACAGCATCGCGCCGTCGGCCGCCTGATCGCGCCGGTCGACCGCGCCCACCGCGGCCCTGATCAGCCGTTCGCCCTCCACCGGGTCCAGCTCGTACAGCGCCTCGCCCAGCCGGGCCTGCAGCAGCGGCACCTCCTGGGGCGAGCCGATCTCCTCGGCCAGTTCGATCGCCCGCCGGTACGCCTCGGTGGCGCCGGCCGCGTCGCCGCGCTTGGCCGCGTGCTCGGCCTTCGAGGAGTACGCCTCGGACATCGCCCACGGGTCGCCGGTCCGCACCGCCAGCGCCAGCGCCTCGTCGCTGTCGCGCACCGCCTGCTCCAGGCCGCCCACCCAGTCGTTCAGCAGCCGGGCCCGGATCCCCAGCGCGAACCCCAGGTCGTGCGGCCGGCCGTGGCGGCGGGCCCCGGCCACGGCGTCGTCCAGCAGGTCCCGCAGTTCGCCGATCTCGCCCGACAGGAAGGCCGCGAACACCCGCATCAGCACCGGGGCGCGGTACGACTGCGGCAGATCGGGGGTGTACACCTCGAGCACCCGGCGCGCGCGGGCGGCCGTCTCCGGATCGCCGAGCGTGGCCATGTTGCCGGTGAACCGGGCCACCAGCCAGTGCAGGTGGACCTGGCGGCGGGCCTCCTCCAGCTGCTCGCGCGGCAGCGGCAGCGGCACCGCCAGCGGGTCCAGCTCCAGCGGCACCGGCGCCGGCGCGTCCGCGGCGAACGGGTCGGGGCCGAGCCCGCACACCTGCTCGTACCAGACGCACGCCTCCTCGCGGTAGTTGCGCAGCGACCAGAACCAGCTCACCGCCAGCACGATGACCAGCGCCTGCTGCTCGTCACCGGTGTCCACCGCCCGGCGCAGCGCGGCCCGGACGTTGTCCTGCTCGCGCTCCAGGACGGCCAGCCAGTGCACCTGTCCGGGGCCGCGCAGGTCGTGGTCGGCGGCGCGCACCAGGTCCCGGTGCCAGGCGGTGTGCCGGTCCGCAACCCGGCCGGCCTCGCCGGACCCGGCGAGCCGCTCGGCGGCGTACTCGTGGATGGTCTCGAGCATCCAGTACCTGGGCTCCTCGCCGAGCCCGGCGACCACCAGCGACTTGTCGACCAGGGACAGCAGCAGGTCGGCGACCTCCTCGGTGGGGACGTCGGCCTCGTCGGCGAGGACCTGCTCGGCGCTCTCCAGGGTGCAGCCGCCGGCGAAGACCGAGAGCCGGCGCAGCACCGCGCGTTCGCGCTTGCCGAGCAGGTCCCAGCTCCAGTCGACCACCGCGCGCAGGGTCTGCTGGCGCGGCAGCAGGGTCCGGGAGCCGGCGGTGAGCAGGGCGAACCGGCCGTCCAGCCGGTCGGCTATCTGGCGCGGGGTCAGGCCGCGCAGGCGGGCGGCGGCGAGTTCGATGGCGAGCGGGAGTCCGTCGAGGCGGCGGCAGATCTCGGCGCAGGCCTGCGGGTCCTCGGCCGGGTCGAAGCGGGGGCGGGCGGCGGCGCCGCGTTCGGCCAGCAGGCGAAGCGCGGCGGCGTCGGGGAGCGGCTCGACCGGCAGCACCCGTTCGCCGGGGACGCCGAGCGGCTCCCGGCTGGTGGCCAGCACGGTGAGGCCGGGGCACTCGGCGAGCAGCCGGTCGGCGAGGTCGGCGGCGGCCTGGATCAGGTGCTCGCAGTTGTCCAGGACCAGCAGCATCCGGCGGCGGCCGCAGTGGTCGACCAGCCGGCGCAGCGGGTCCGTCTCGCGTCCCTCGATCGCCTCGGCGACGGCGCTGCCGGCGTGCAGCACGGTCTCGCGCAGGCCGAGTGCGGAGAGCACCGCGCCGGGAACGGCGGCCGGGTCCTCCAGCGGGGCGAGTTCGGCCAGCCAGACGCCGTCGGGCCAGGCGCCGTCGGCCTGGGCGACACGGCCGGCCTCGACCGAGAGCCGGGTCTTGCCGGAGCCGCCCGGTCCGGTGAGGGTGGTGAGCCGGCCGGAGGCGAGGGCCCGGCCGAGGGCGGCGAGGTCCCCGTCGCGGCCGACGAAGCTGGTCAGCCGGGGGCGCAGGTTGCCGCCCTGGCGGGCCTGGCGGGCCGGCGGGGCGGGGGTGGTCGGAGCGGCGGCGGTGGCGGCGGTGGCGGCGGTGGCAGGTACGGCCGCGGCGGGGGCGAGCAGCTCGCGGTGCAGGGCCTGCAGGGCCGGGCCGGGGTCGGCGCCGAGCCGGTCGGCGAGGGCGCGGCGCGCGCTCTCGTACTGCTGGAGGGCCTCGGCGGTGCGGCCGTCCTGGTGCAGGGCGCGGATCAGCAGGGCCTGGAGCTGTTCGTCGAGCGGGCGCCCGGCGCAGAGTTCGGCGAGTTCGCCGGTGACCCGGCCGGCCCGGCCGAGGGCGAGGTCGGCGGTGATCCGGTGCCGGCGGGCCTCGTCGCGGCGGGCCTCCAGCCGGGCGGCCGGGCCGCTGCGGTCGGGCAGGTCGGCCAGCGCGGGGCCGCGCCACAGGGCGAGGGCGGTGTGCAGGTCGTCGGCGGCCCGGGCGTGGTCGCCGTCGGCGAGGGCCCGGCGGCCCTGGTCGGCGAGGCGCTGGAAGTCGCCGAGGTCGGTGCCGGCGCCGGTCAGCCAGTACCCGGCCGGGCCGGAGCCGATCTCGGCCCGGCCGACGGTGCGGCGAAGCCGGCCGACCAGGGTCTGCAGGGCGGCGGCGGAGTCCTGCGGCGGGTCGGCGTCCCAGACCTCCTCGACCAGCAGTTCGGCGGGGACGGGCCGGCCCTGGCGCAGCACCAGGGCGGCCAGCAGGGCGCGCAGCCTCGCCCCGCCGAGCGCGATGGGCGTGCCGTCGTCGTGGTGGGCCGTGGTGGTGCCGAGGATGCCGTAGTGCACAGGACCATTCTGGTGGACGGCCGGACCGCCGCACGCCCTTTACCGGCCCGGCGTCCGGCCCGGCGTCCGGCCTGGCGTCCGGGGCGGCAGGCGGGGCGGTCCGCGGCGCCGGAACGGGCCCGGGGTGCCGTACGTTCACCCGGGGACGGTTGTCCGGTCCGCCGGCACCCGGCATGATCGTGCTTCCCGCCCGTGCCCGAGCCAGCCCCGGAGTCCCGCCACATGAGCTTCGCCACCACCGACCGCCACAGCAGTCAGAACCGGATCAGCCCGGTCTTCCTGGTGCTGGTCGCGATCCTGGGCACCTCCGCGTGGGCGGTGGCCGCGGGGTACGGCAACTCCCGCTTCGGGGTCTTCCTGTTCGTGGTCGCGGGCTGGATGGTGTCGCTGTGCCTGCACGAGTACGCGCACGCCAGGACGGCCCTGCACAGCGGGGACATCTCGATCGGGGCGAAGGGCTACCTGACCCTCAACCCCTTCAAGTACGCGCACGCGATGCTGAGCTTCGTGCTGCCGGTGATCTTCGTGATCATGGGCGGGATCGGTCTGCCCGGTGGCGCGGTCTTCATCGAGCGGCACCGGATCCGCGGCCGGCTCAAGCACAGCCTGATCTCGGCGGCCGGGCCGCTGGTCAACCTGGTGCTCGGCATCGGGCTGCTGCTGCTGGTCGGCAGCGGCCTGTTCGACGACCCGGGGCTGACCAGCCCGGTCAACGGCTTCGACCTGCCGGTCGCGCCGTTCCCGGCGGCGCTGTCCTTCCTCGCCTACCTGCAGATCACCGCGGCGATCCTGAACTTCCTGCCGGTCCCCGGCCTGGACGGCTACGGGATCGTCGAGCCGTGGCTGTCCTACCGGACCCGGCGCGCGGTCGAGCCGTTCGCGCCGTACGGGATGCTGCTGCTGTTCCTGGTGATCTGGCAGACCGAGGCGGGCAGGTGGCTGAGCCGCCTGGCGCTGTGGATCATGGATCTGTTCGGGGTGGAGAACTACCTGGTCGCGGTCGGCGACGCGCTGTTCCGCTTCTGGTCCTGACCGGGCGCAGGCACCCGGCCCGGGCGGCTCAGCCCTGGCCGGCCTCGGCGGCGCGGGCCCGGTCGGCGCGCTCCTTGCGGACGTAGAACCAGGCCATGTTGCTGGCGACGCCGGCCATCAGCACCCAGATCACGCCGAACCAGTTGCCCTCCACGAAGGAGATCACCGCCGCCGTCACGGCGAGGACGAGGACGATCGAGGCGAGCAGGGCGTTGCGGGGCATGGCGGAGCTCCAGGGTCGGATGCGCGGTCGGGCCCATTGTCCCCGAAGGGGGCCCCTCGGCCGGTCGAGGGGCCCCCTTCGGGGTGGTGCGGACGGTGCGGCGCGCCGGGGTGCGCGGCTCAGACGTCGGTGATCCGCAGGCCGGCGTGGGCCTTGTAGCGGCGGTTGACCGAGATCAGGTTGGCCACCAGCGCCTCGACCTGGTGGGCGTTGCGGAGCCGGCCGGCGAACACCCCGCGCATCCCGGGGATCTTCTCGGCCAGCGCCTGCACCAGGTCGGTGGCGGCCCGCTCGTCGCCGAGCACCAGGACGTCGGTGTCGATCCGCTCGATCTCCCGGTCCTGCAGCAGCACCGCCGACAGGTGGTGGAACGCGGCGGTGACCCGGGAGTCCGGCAGCAGGGCGGCGGCCTGCTCGGCGGCGCTGCCCTCCTCGGGCTTGAGCGCGTAGGCGCCCTGCTTGTCGAAGCCGAGCGGGTTGACGCAGTCCACGACGATCTTGCCGGCCAGCTCGGTGCGCAGCGCGCGCAGGGTGTCGGCGTGCCCGTCCCACGGCACCGCGACGATCACGATGTCGCTCTCCCGGGCGCAGGTCGCGTTGTCCGCGCCCCGGACCCCCGCGCCCAGCTCGGCGGCGGCGGCCTCGGCCCGCTCGGCGGTCCGGGAGCCGATGATCACCTGCTGTCCGGCGGCGGCCAGCCGGTAGGCGAGGCCGCGGCCCTGGTCCCCGGTGCCGCCGAGGACACCGACCACCAACTGGGATACCTCGGGCCGCTCGGGGGTGGCCGCGGCGGCCGGTGCGTTCACTGAATCGGGGTGCGTCATGCCGAAGATCCTGCCAAAGGCGGGGCGGCTGCTCCACGCTGTGCGCCATGGACGCACTGAGAGTTTCAGCACTCCGGGAGAGGCTGGCGGGCAGCGGCTGGCTGGAGTCGACCCGCGAGTTCGGCGGGGAGCTGCGCCGCTCGGTGACCCGGCGCGCCTCCCGGGGGCTGCTGCTGGTCGGCACCGAGGCGTACGAGCCGTGGCACCTGGCGGCGCACCTGGACGAGGAGGCGGCCCGCTCGGGGGCCGCCCTGCTGGCGCCGACGCTGCTGCGGCACAGCGTGCCGGCGGGCGCGCCCGCCCACCTCTCGCACGGCCTGCGGCTGCTGTCCGAGCGCCCGCGGGGGACGACGGTGCTGCTGGTGGCCCCGGCGGCGCCGGACGAGGTGCTGCTGGAGCGGGTCGAGGACGCCCGGCGCGGCGGTGCGACGGTGCTCGCCCTCGACGGCGACACCGGCGGGCCGGCGGCGCCGGTGCACCAGCGGCTGGCGGTGCCGGGCCTGGCGGGCGAGCCGTTCGACCTGGTGCAGCACCTGGTCAGCGCGGCGGCCGGGGCGCCGGCGGCGCGGACCCCCCGGCTGGCCCGGCTGGCGGAGCTGCTGACCGCGCCGCCGGCGCTGCGCTGGTGAGCGGCGCCCGCCGGTAATTCGTTTGCCACCGATCCGGGGCGCGCCCATGATGTCCCGTTGTGACCTCCCCCGATCCGGCCCTCCCGGCACCTTCGCGCGCCCGCGGCCTGCTGCCCGACCTCGCGCCCTGGCGTTCGTCCCGGGACTTCCGGCTGCTGTGGACCTCGGGGTGCGTCACCTCGTTCGGCAGTTTCCTGACCTATGTCGCCGTGCCGCTGCAGATCAAGGAGCTGACCGGTTCCTCGTTCGCGGTGGGCCTGGTCGGGGCGTTCGAGCTGGTGCCGCTGATCGTGTTCGGGCTGTGGGGCGGGGCGCTCGCCGACGCGCTGGACCGGCGCCGGCTGGTGCTGGTCTCCGAGGCGGGCCTGGCGCTGCTGACCGGCCTGCTGCTGGTGAACGCGCTGCTGCCGGATCCGCTGCTGTGGCCGGTCTACCTGGTCGCGGCCCTGGTCGCGGCGGTCGACGGCGTGCAGCGTCCGGCGCTGGACTCGCTCACCCCGCGGATCGTCGCGCACGACCAGCTGACCGCCGCGTTCGCCCTCAACTCGCTGTACCGCAACGTCGGTTCGGTGGCCGGCCCGGCGCTGGCCGGTCTGATCGTGGCGGCCGCGGGGGTGCAGACGGCGTTCGCGCTCGACGTGGCGACCTTCGTCGTGTCGCTGCTGCTGCTCGCCCGGATGCGGGCGGTGCCGCCGCCGACCGGCGCCCAGAAGCCGTCCGTACGGGCGATCGCCACCGGTGTGCGGTACGCCTGGAGCCGCAAGGACCTGCTGGGCACCTACGTGATCGACGTCTGCGCGATGCTGTTCGCCTTCCCGGTGGCGATCTACCCGTTCTTCGCGGCGGAACTGCACGCCGACTGGGCGCTCGGCCTGATGTACGGCGCGACCGCGGTCGGCGCCCTGGTGGTCTCCGCGACCAGCGGCTGGACCTCGCGCATCCACCGGCACGGCCGGATGCTGGTGCTCGCCGCGCTCGGCTGGGGCGCCGCGGTGGCACTCGCCGGTGTCGCGCCCAACATCTGGCTGGTGCTGCTGTGCCTGGCCCTGGCGGGCGGCGCCGACCAGATCTCCGGCACCGCCCGCTCCACCATGTGGAACCAGTCGATCCCGGACGAGGTCCGCGGCCGGATGGCCGGGGTGGAACTGCTCAGCTACTCGGTCGGCCCGCAGCTCGGCCAGGTCCGGGCGGGCGGCATGGCCGCGCTGGTCGGGGTCCGCGGTTCGATCTGGGCCGGCGGGCTGGCCTGTGTGGTCGGTGTGGTGGCGCTGACCGCGGCGCTGCCCCGGCTGCTCGGCTACGACGACCGCACCGACCCGCACGCGGCCGCCGTCCGCGCCGAGCACGAGGCCCGGGAGCGGGCCGCCCGGGACCAGGCCGTCCCGGAGGCCGTCACCGCCTCCTGAGGGCGGCGGCGGGCGGCGTGCGGGTCAGCCCTGGCCGTCCGCGGGCGCGTCGTCCTGCCAGCGGGGGTCGTTCTTCCACTCCCGGTTGCGCTCGGCGGCGGTCTCCAGGGCGTGCGCCGCCTCCTCACGGCTCGCGTACGGGCCCAGCCGGTCCTTCGCCGGGCAGTCCGGGCCCTCCTCGACCTTGGCGTGCTTGATGCAGTAGAACCACTCCCCCGGGTTCCCGGTGCCCTTGCGGCCGAATCCCAGCGCCATCGTGCGCCTCCCGTTCCTCGTGCGTACCGGATGTGTGCCGTACGGATCATTCCCGGCGCCGCCCTCGCACACACGGCCGGGGCGGGCCGGGGCCCGGCCGATAGACTCACCGGCATGTCTCTGGTACCCGGCATCGTGTCCCCCACCCGCAAGGTCCCCGCGCACATCGCGCGCCCCGAGTACGTCGGGCGCCCGGCGCCGGCGCCGTACACCGGGCCCGAGGTGCAGACCGCGGAGACCGTCGAGAAGATGCGGATCGCCGGCCGGATCGCCGCCCGGGCGATGGAGGAGGCCGCCAAGCTGATCGAGCCCGGTGTCACCACCGACGCGCTCGACGCGGTGGCCCACGCGTACATGTGCGACCACGGCGCCTACCCCTCCGACCTCGGCTACCGGGGCTTCCCGAAGTCGATCTGCACCTCCGTCAACGAGGTGATCTGCCACGGCATCCCGGACACGACGGTGCTCCAGGACGGCGACATCGTCAACATCGACGCCACCGCCTTCATCCACGGGGTGCACGGCGACCTCAACGCCACCTACCTGTGCGGCGACGTCGACGAGGAGTCGAAGCTGCTGGTGGAGCGCACCCGGGAGGCGCTCGCCCGGGCGATCAAGGCGGTCAAGCCGGGCCGCCAGGTCAACGTGATCGGCCGGGTCATCGAGTCCTACGCCAAGCGCTTCGACTACGGCGTGGTCCGCGACTTCACCGGCCACGGGATCAACACCTCGTTCCACTCCGGCCTGATCATCCCGCACTACGACAGCGAGCGGGCCACCGAGGTGATCAAGCCCGGGATGACCTTCACCATCGAGCCGATGCTCACCCTGGGCACCTACGACTACGAGGTCTGGGCCGACGGCTGGACCGTGGTCACCAAGGACCGCAAGCGCACCGCCCAGTTCGAGCACACCCTGGTGGTCACCGCCGACGGCGCCGAGATCCTCACCCTGCCGTAGCGCACGGACGTGGGTGAGGGGCCGCCCCCGGCCGGGGGCGGCCCCTCACGCACGTCGTCGTCGGCGGCGGCTCAGCCGATCAGCCACTGCTCCTCGGCGACGGCGCCGACCTCGGTGCACGCGTCGGTGAGCACGTCCAGCACCCGCAGCGGGTCCGGCAGCGGCTGCTCGGGACCGCGCAGCCAGCGCACCTCACCGCCGTCCGCGAGCGCGGCCGGCGGCAGCAGCGTGTACGAGCCGCGGCAGTGCCAGCGCAGCCCCGGGTGCTCGGACATGGTGTCCGGGGTGGAGTCCAGCGCGCTGGTCCACCACTCGTCCTCGTCGGCCGGGGTGCCGCGGGTCGCGGTGAAGAACAGGTAGCGGTCCTCGCCGACGACCGCGACCGGACCGCCGATGCCGAGCTCGTCCAGCCGCTCCACGGCCAGCACGCCGGCCGACGCGGGGACGTCCAGGACGTCGTGGGCGCGGCCGGTGGCGGTCACGAAGTTCGCCTGCGGGTCGCGGGACAGCCAGCGGGCCAGCTGCTCGGGATCGGTGGTCGCCTGGGACTGCCAGGCGAAGGAGACCGGGTGCTGGGCCGGCGCCGGACAGCCGATCCGGTCGCAGGAACACCGGTGGCCGGCCGGGTGCGCGGCGGGCGCCAGCGGGAAACCCGCACGCACCGCCCCCAGCAGCAGATCCAGCCGGGTCGCCGCGTCCCCACCCGCGACCGGCCGCTCCTGCTGCCGGTCACGCCGCCACCAGGTCGTCCACCTGCTGCTGGCTTCCATCGGGCCCCTTCCGCACTGCCGTGACCTGCTGTGCCTGGTGTGACACAGCGACCGGTGCAACATTGGACGCAACACCGAAACGCGCCCAAGGCTTCCCGGGCGGATCCGTGCGGCACGTCTGCCGTCGGCCGGATGCCGGGGTGACCGGGCGGCCGACGCCGGGGCACGGTACGGAGGAACGAGAGTTGCGACTCGGCGGGCAGGCGCACAGGCACCCGACCCGGCCCGTACGAGGCCCGCGGACCCGGGTGAACCCCGGAGGCGTACAGAGCAGAATAAGGGTGCCGGGACGGTCCGGATGACCGAACGGGGTGCTGCGCCGGTCACATCTGCTGCACACGGCCCGCTCCGGACCCGCACGGGAGCCGCCCGACCCGCACGTACCCTGGACGACGTGAAGAGCAAGGACACCGCATTCGTCGGCGGACCGCTGGACGGCCGGGAGCTGCGCATCCCGCTGACCGTGTTCCACAACGTCGGCAAGGTCTACCGGGTACCGGTGCCCGCGTACCACGACGTCCCCGCCACCACGCTGGTCTACCGGCGGGCCAAGGAGTACGACGCCAAGGGCCGCTGGCGCTGGCGCTACGAGTACGACCCGGACGGCGACACCGCCGGGGGCCTGCGCTGGCCCTGGAGCCGGCCGCCGGTCACGTCCGCCGCCACCGCCACGACGACGGCGACCGCGGCCGAGGACGAGGCCGGGCAGCCCGCGGGCGGCGAGCGGTAGGCCCGCCGCCCGGAGCGCTCACGCCTCCTCGGCGAGGATCAGGTAGAGCTTCTTCTTCGCCTCGGCCAGCACCGCGAGGCCCTGCGTGCGCTGGGTCTCGGTGCCGGTCGCCATCACCTGCCGCACCGCGTGCTCGACCGCGGACAGCGACTCGCGCACCTCGCGCACGGCCTCCCAGTCGACGCCGCGGCCGGCCTCCGCCCACGGGCTGTCGCCGCCCGCGTCGGCCTCCGCCCGGCCGCTCTCGGTGAGCTCGAACAGCCGCTTGCCGGACGCCTCCTGCGCGGTGACCATGCCCTCCTCCTCCAGCAGCTGGAGGGTCGGGTAGACCGATCCCGGGCTCGGCCGCCAGGTGCCGCCGGTCCGCTCACCGATCTCGGTGATCATCTCGTAGCCGTGCATCGGCCGCTCCTTCAGCAGCGCCAGCAGCGACGCGCGGACGTCCCCGCGCCGCGCCCGGCCGCCGCGCCGGCCGCCGTGGCCCTGCCCGCGGCCGCCCCGGCCGTGGCCGCCGAACCCGGGCGGCCCGAACGGCCCCGGCCCGTAGGGCCCGGCCCCGAACGGCCCACCGGGACCGCCCGGCCCGCCGAACGGCCCGAACGCCTCCCGCACCTCGAACTCCTCGCCGAACGGCTCCCCGGGCCCCGGTCGCCGTCCACGGCGACCCATCCCCCGATTTCGCATTCCTGAGCGCATGACGCACCCCTTCCCGCTGCGGACACCTCCCAACGAAGCATCCCGATAGCTCAACGATATATCGGTGACTGTCGGAAGGCAACGCCCGTGCCGGCGCGGTCGGACCGCCGCAGGTCAGGTCCCGGCTAACTTGGACACCCCGAAGCAGAGGAGAGCCCCGTGGGCAAGGCGGTCATGTACGGCTCGGTGTCGGTGGACGGCTTCATCGCGGACGAGAACGACCGGCCAGGACCGCTGTTCGACTGGCTGTCCAGCGGTGACGTCCCGCTGGACGGGAGCGGCGCGCTGAAGGTGTCGCAGACGTCCTACGACTACACCCGGCCGTACTGGGACCGGATCGGAGTCACGATCGTCGGCCGCCACGTCTTCGACCTGACGGACGGCTGGGACGGGAAGCCGCCGGGCGGGATCGACCACGTGGTCGTCGTGACGCACCGGCCTGCGCCCGAGGGCTGGGACCCCGGGGCGCCGTTCCACTTCGTCGAAGGCGTCGAGGCGGCCATGACGGAGGCGCAGGAGCTCGCGGGTGACCGCATCGTCGAGGTCGCCGCCGGCGACGTCGGTGGCCAGGTGCTCGCCGCGGGCCTGATCGACGAGGTGCGCATGGACGTCGTTCCGGTCGTGTTCGGGTCCGGCAAGCGCTACTTCGGGTCGGTCCGGGCGCAGCACCTGCTGGACGATCCTGACGTGGCGATCCAGGCCGACCGGGTGCTCCACCTGCGCTACCGGGTGCGCCGCTGACCGCAGCCGGGGCCGGTCCGCCCCGCACGTCCCGTGCGGCGGTCCGACGTCGACGGCGATCGGTCCGGGTCGCCTGTCACAGGACGGCCCCGTCGTGGCCGCCGGCCCGGACGGGAGGAGTGCGCCGGGCCCAGGGGGCGGCCTGTTCGAGCTGGCCGGCGAGGCGGAAGAGGACGTCCTCGCGTCCGTATCCCGCGGCGAACTGGATGCCGATGGGGAGTCCGGTGGCGGGGTCGGTCTCCAGGGGGACCGACATCGCCGGGGTGCCCGCGACGTTGAACGCGGCGGTGAACGGCGAGCGGTGCATGAGCTGCCCGAGCCAGCCGAGACCGTCGGTACCCTCGGCCCCTTCGGCGTAAGCGCCCAGGAGGACCGGCAGTTCGGGCAGGGTCGGGGTGAGCAGCAGGTCGTAGTCGGCGAAGTACCGGCCGATCGCGCGCGCGACGCTGTTGCGCATCGCGAGCGCGTGGACGAACTCGGTCCCGCCGACCCGCTGTCCGTAGGCGTAGCCGGCCAGCATCTCGGGTTCGAGCGTGGTGTCGTCGACGGGCCGGCCGGAGGCCGCGGCGAAGGCGTCGATCCAGGTCACCAGGTTGGTGCTCCACAGGCGGGCGTTGGCCAGGACGAACTCCTCCCAGTCGACGCCGAGGCCGACCTCGACCTCGTCGACCCGGTGCCCGAGGCTCTCGGCGAGCCGTGCGGCGCGCAGCGTGGCGTCGACCACCGTGGGTTCGACGGCCCGGCCGCCCCAGGGCCGGGTGAGCAGGCCGATCCGCAGGCTGCCCGGGGCGCGCGTGGTCTCCTGCGCGTAGGGCCGCTGCGGCGGCCGGGCGGCGTAGGGGTCGCCGGCCTCGGGGCCGTGGACGAGGTCCAGCAGCGTGGCGCTGTCGCGTACCGAGCGGCTGAGGGCGCCGTGGACGGCGAGCCCGTTGAAGACCTCGTCCGCGTCGGGGCCCATGGAGATCCGGCCCCGGGTCGGCTTCAGCCCGAACAGGCCGTTGGCGGCGGCGGGGACCCGGATGGAGCCCGCCGCGTCGGTGGCGTGGGCGATCGGGACGATGCCCGCGGCGACGGCGGCTCCCGAGCCGCCGCTGGAGCCGCCGGGGCTGCGGGCCGGATCCCAGGGGTTGCGGGTGGCGCCGTACAGGACGCCCTCCGTGGTGGTGCTGTAGGCGAACTCCGGGGTCGTGGTGCGCCCGAGCGTCACCAGTCCGGCCCGGCGGAAGCGCGTCATGAGCGCCGAATCGGCCGCGGCGACGTTCCCCGCGGCGATCCGGCTGCCCAGTTCGACCCGCTTGCCGGCCATCGCGACGGCGAGGTCCTTGATCAGGAACGGCACCCCCGCCAGCGGTGTGGAGCCCGGGATCGGCGCGTCCTGCGCGGGCCAGGTCTCGACCACGGCGTTGATCTGCGGGTTCACCGCCTCGACGGCCCGCTGGGCGGCCGAGGCGAGTTCCGCGGCGGTCACCTCGCCGCGCGCCACCAGGTCGGCCAGGCCGACGCCGTCGTAGGTCACGTACTCGGAGAGCTTCATGGTCATCCGTTCAGGGGGTCGGCGCCAGCATCGATACCATTCGGTATCCAGCGATACCGATCGGTATCGCTTGGGACTGGTCGGTACCGTAGCATTGCGGGCGGGGCAGTACGACACCCCGGCGGAGACGACACCCCACCGGACGAGGGGCCGAACGGCGGACATGGACAGAGTCAGCAGGCAGACCCGGGTGGCCAAGCTGCCGCCCCGGGAGCGGATCCTCGACGCGGCGGAGGAGCTCTTCTCCCGCGAAGGGATCAAGGCGGTCGGGGTGCAGGCCATCGCCGACCGGGCCGCGACCACCAAGATGGCGCTGTACCGCCACTTCGCGACCAAGGACGCGCTGGTCGAGGAGTGGCTGCGGATCGTCGCGGCCGACTACACCGCCGCCTTCGACCGGTGCCGGGACGCGCACCCCGACGAGCCCCGGGCGCAGATCCTGGGGATGGCCCGGTTCATCGCCGACGGACTTCCCGGGATCTCCCACCGGGGGTGCCCGTTCATCAACGCCATCGCGGCACTGCCCGACCGCACCCACCCCGCCCGCCGCCTGATCGAGGCCCACAAGGCCGGCCAGCTGCGCCGGCTCGCCGACCTGTGCGCCGGGGCCGGGATGTCCGATCCGGACCAGGCCGCCGCGGAGATCACCTTCGCTCTCGAAGGCGCCCAGGTGAGCGCGCAGAACGGCAGCGTCCGGGACGCGGGCGAGCGGCTGATGCGGATCGTCGAGGCCGTCCTGGACCGCCACCCCGCCCCCGGGACCGGCGCGGGGGCCCGGCCCGCGGGCTGACCCCGTCCCCGGGCCCGGACCGGGCCGGGTACTTCCCCCGGGCGGGACAGGTGCGTCGCGCCCCGCCGCCGGGTCCCCCCGCACTACGGTGGCGGCATGGCAGGCGAACGCGATCTCCAGAAGCTGCTCGGCGGTATGCGCCCGGTGCTCAACCCCGGCCGGTACGTGTACTGCACCCTCCCCGGCAAGGTGCCCACCGGGCTCCGGCCGGTGGTCACGGTCGCCGAAGCCGAAGGCCCGACCGTGGTCGTGGCGCAGGAGGAGGCCGACGCGCTGGGGCTGCGCTACGACTACGTGGCCGCCTGGATCACCCTGCAGATCCACTCCGCGCTGGACGCCGTCGGACTCACCGCCGCCGTCGCCGGGCACCTGGCCGGACACGGCATCAGCTGCAACGTGGTGGCGGGCTTCCACCACGACCACCTGTTCGTCGGCGCCGACGAGGCGGACCGGGCGGTGGCCGCGCTGCAGGAGCTGGCGGCGCAGCAGCCCTGACCTCCGCCCGGGGCCGGTCCCGCGGGAGGGGTCACCCGGACGGCGCCGCCGGATTGCCGGCCCGTCCCGGGCGGGTCGAAGGTCGGGTGACAGTGCCTCACCCGAGGAGGATCCATGAGTACTGCCTCCGGCCCGACCGGCCCGCCGCCGACCGGCAGCTCCTACGACTCCTACGACGACGGCGAGAACACCGCCTGGGTCACCGGGCTGGTGCTGTTCGCCGCCGTGATGCTGCTGGTCAACGGGATCCTGGAGATCTTCCAGGGGATCATGGCCATCGCCGACGACGACCTGTTCGTCACCACGCCCCGGTACGTCTTCCGGCTGGACCTCACCAGCTGGGGCTGGATCCACCTGGTCCTGGGCGTCCTGATCACGCTCACCGGACTCGGCCTGCTGCGGGCCGCCACCTGGGCCCGGATCGGCGGCATCTTCTTCGCCTCGCTGAGCGCGATCGCCGCCTTCCTCTCGCTGCCCTACTACCCGCTGTGGTCACTGGTGCTGCTGGCCATCGACGTCTTCGTGATCTGGGCGCTGTGCGTGTACCACAAGGAGCCGGCGTTCTGAGCCGCCGACCGGGCCCCGCGGCCCGTCCGCCCGCCGGGCCCGCTCCCACCGAGCGGGCCCTCGCGCTGCGCCGGCCCGCGGCGCAGGCCGGGCGGCGGCCGTACTTCACCGCGCAGCTGACCCGGGCGGCGGCCCTGGCGGGCGCGGACCTCACCTGGCACTCCCGGGGCTGGGTGGCCGAGCTGCGCCGGGGCGGGCGGCACACCCACGTCGTCGGCTACGAGTTCCCGCTGAACGACGCCGCCGCGGCCGCCGTCGCCGCCGACAAGGTGGCCACCTGCGCGGTGCTGGCCGCGGCGGGCGTCCCCGCGGTCGGCCACCGCCTGCTGCGGCAGGCGGACGGCGAGGACCCCGCGGCGCTCGTCGCGGACCTGGCGCTGCCGCTGGTGGTGAAGCCGCTGGACGGACGCGGCGGGCGGGACGTCGCCAGGGCCGGTACCCTGCCGGAGCTGACCGCGCTGCTGGAGCGGCTGTTCGCCGTCCATCCCGCGCTGGCGCTCTCACCGTGGGTGCCGATCCGGCACGAGTACCGGGTGGTCGTGCTGGCGGACCGGGACCGGATCGTGTTCGACAAGGCCCGCCCGCCGGACGGCTCCGGTGAGTGGCGGCACAACCTGGCGTACGGGGCGGTGCCGCGGCTGGAGGTGCCGGCGGCGGTCCGCGCGCGGCTGGCCGCCCTCGCGGCGGCGGCCGCCCGGGCGACCGGCCTGACCTTCGCCGCCGTGGACATCGTCGACACGGCCGACGCGGGCGACGGGCGCGACCCGGACAGCACCGGCGGCGCTCTCGCGGTGCTGGAGGTCAACAGCAGCGTCTGCCTGGAGCGTTTCAGCGGCCACGGCGCGGAGCACGCCCGGCTGGCCGGCCAGGTGTACGAGGACGCCGTGGCGGCGGCGCTGCGCACACCGCCCCGGGCGGGCGGCGCACCGCCGCGGTGAGCGGCGCGCCGCCGGTCGGGGCGGTGCGGCTACTTGCCCAGCGCCGCCACGCCGGCCTGGGCGAACTGCTCGTCGAGGTCGCCGCTCGGGGCGCCGGCCACCCCGACGGCCGCGATCGGGGCCCCCTTGGCCTGGACCGGGGCGCCGCCACCCAGGAACAGCGTGCCGGGGATGTCCTTCAGGTTCGGGGTGGCCGCCAGGCGCTTGACCAGCTCGGAGGTGGGCGCGTTCCAGGACACCGCGGTGAACGCCTTGCGCTCGGCCGACTCCGGGGACTGCGGGCCCGCGCCGTCGCCCTTCAGCAGCACCCGGGTCACGCCGTTGCGGTCGACCACGGCCACCGAGACGTGCTGGCCGCCCTTCTCGGCGGCGTCCAGGGCGGCCTGGGCGGCCTTGGTGGCGGCCTCGATGCTCAGGCCCGTCGACCCGGTGAGGTTGCGGTCGGCGGCATCGGCCTTCACCGCGTCCGCCTTGGCGGCCTCCGGTGCCCGGCCGGTCTCGGCGTTGGCCGACACCGCACCGAGGGTGCCCGCCGCCAGGGCGGCCACGGCGACGGCGCCGGTCAGTACACGGGCCCGCGGGCTCATCTTCGTCATGCTTCGGCTCCTGCTCGGATCGGCTCCGGGAACCGCACCGGCTCCCGCTCTGCCTCGATCCTCCGGCCGGCCACCCGCCGTCCGGATCGTCGGACCGGCCCGGACCGGCAGGCATCATGGACGACACGGGGGTCGGCCGATCGGTCGATGCGCACGGCCCCCTGGCGGGCCACCATGCCAGGAGGACAGCCGGCGGGAGCGGGCCCGCCGACGGACGAGGAGAACCACGTGGACGACCACCGGCCGCCGGCCGGCGACCCCGACGCGGGGTGGCTGGCCACGGTGATGCGGATCGCCTTCCTGCTGCTGCTCGCCGCCTCGCTCACCCGGTACCTGGACCACCACTGGCACTCCGCCCGCACCCCCTGGGTGATCGGACTGTCGGTCGCGCTTGCCGCGGCGCACCTGCTGCTGCCCGCCCGGAGCCCGGGCCGCCTGGCCGCCGCCGGGCGGCGCCCCGCCGAGCTGGCCGGCCTGCTCGCGGTGCTCGGCAGCTGGGCGGTCCTGGTGCTGATGGCGCCCAGCTTCGCCTGGTGCGCCGTACCGCTGATCTACACCGTGCTGCGGGCCCTGCCCACCCGGGCCGCCGTCCCGGTGATCGGCGCGATGACCGCGCTGGTGGTGACCGCCGAACTGCGGCTGTCGGACGGCTTCGACCCCACCCTGCCGCTGCTGCCGCCCACCGTCGCGGTCCTCGCCACGGCGGTCTTCCGGTACATGGAACGGCAGGGTGCCCGGCAGCGCGCCCTGATCGACGACCTGATCAGCACCCGCCGCGAACTGGCCGCCACCGGACGCCGCGAGGGCACGCTCGCCGAACGCGAACGGCTCGCCATGGAGATCCACGACACCCTGGCGCAGGGCCTGTCCAGCCAGCAGATGCTGCTCCAGGCCGCCGAGCGGGTCTGGGACCGCGACCCGGCCACCGCCCGCGGCCACGTCCGGACCGCCACCGCCATCACCGCCCGCAACCTGGCCGAGGCCCGTCGCTTCGTCCACGACCTCGCTCCCGCCGAACTCGCCGACGGCGGCACGCTGGACGCCGCACTGCGGGCCCTCGCCGAACGGGAGACCGCCGAGAGCGGGCGCCCGGTGCACGTCCGCATCGACGGCGCGCCCGTCCCGGTGCCCGCCGCCGCACAGGCCGCCCTGCTGCGGATCGCGCAGGGCGCGCTCGCCAACGTCCGCGAACACGCCGACGCCCGGACGGCCGCGCTCAGCCTCTCCTACCTCGGCGACCAGGCCGTCCTGGACATCGCGGACGACGGCCGCGGCCTGGCCGGGCCGCCCGGCGGTGCGGGAGCGGATGGTGACACCCCGCCGGGTGGCCCCCCGGCGGCCGGGCGCGGCCACGGGCTGCCCGCGATGCGGGCCAGACTGCGCCAGCTCGGCGGCACCCTCACCGTCGAGAGCACCCCCGGCGAAGGCACCGTGGTCTCCGCCTCGATCCCGCTGGAGGACCGGTGAACACGGACGTACGGCTGCTGGTCTGCGACGACCACGCGGTGGTCCGGGCCGGCCTGCTGGCCCTGCTGGCCAGCGCCCCCGGCATCGAGGTGGCCGGGGAGGCGGGCAGCGGCGAGGAGGCGGTCGCGCTGGCCGAACGGCTGCGGCCGGACGTGGTGCTGATGGACCTGCAGCTCGGGCCGGGCATCGACGGGATCGAGGCCACCCGCCGGATCACCACCGGGCCCGCCGCCGCCCGGGTGCTGGTGCTCACCACCTACGACACCGACGCCGACATCACCCGGGCCATCGCCGCCGGCGCCACCGGCTACCTGCTCAAGGCGGAGCGCCCCGAGGAACTGTTCGCCGCCATCCACGCCGCCGCCGAGGGCCGCACCGCGCTCTCCCCGCCGGTCGCCACCCGGGTGATGGCCCAGATGCGCGCCCCGGCACCCCAGCTGACCGACCGCGAGCAGGACATCCTCGCCCAGCTCGCCCAGGGCCACGGCAACCGGGAGATCGCCCGGGCCCTGTTCATCAGCGAGGCGACCGTCAAGACCCACCTCGGCCGGATCTACGCCAAGCTGGGCGTCGACACCCGGGCGGGCGCGGTGGCCGCCGCCAAGGAGCGCCGGCTGCTGCGCTGACCGGCCCCGCTCCCCGCGCTCCCCGGGGTGCCGCGCGCCGGCCCGGCCCGTCAGTGCCCCCGCAGGTGCCCCCGCCGGTCAGTGCCCCCGCCGGGCGCGGGCCCGCAGCGCCCGGGCGACCAGGAACCTCAGCGGCGCGGGCGGACGCCGTACGCCGAGGGCCGCCCGCAACGGCTGGTCCAGCAGGCAGGCCGCCACCAGCGGGGCGAGCCGGGCCAGCGGGCGCGGCAGCCGGGCCGCGAGCAGCCCGCCGCTCGCCCGCCACAGGGCGCGGGCCGGCGCGCCGGGGGCGAAGCGGTCCCGTTCGAACCGGGCCATCCAGTGCTCCAGGCCCGGCAGTCCGTCGACCGTGAGCTCCGGCAGGCCGAGCGCCCCCGCCACGTCCAGGTGGAAGCGGTAGGCCGCGTCGCGCTCCGCGCCGGTGACCGGCCGCGGTCCGTGCTCCTCGACGAACCGCAGCGGGCAGACCGTGAAGCAGGCCAGCACGTACCGCATCAACTCGGGTGTGATTCCCGGGCGTTGATGGACCCGGCGGAGGTCTTCGACGATCCGCCGGCCCTCCGGGCTACCGGTCCCGTGGCCGATCAGCGCGAACATCGCCGCACCGGTCGCCTTGGCCCGGTCCTTGGGCGCGCCGGTCATCCGCCCGGTGCCGTACAGCACCTCGGCGATCTCCGGCACCGCGAAGGTCCGGACGAACCCGAGGGTCAGACCCACCCGGGACTCCTGCGGCATGGTCTCCAGCACCAGCCGGGCGAACGGGTCGGCGGCCGGCATCCCGCTCGCCGACATCCCGCTCACCCGGTCACCCCGGCCACGTCGTCCACGCCGTCCACGCCCTCCGCCAGCGCCTCGGCGGTGAGCCGACCGTCCAGCAGCCGCGCGACCCGGACCAGGTGCGCCCGCTCCTCGGCCGGCTCCGCGTCCAGGCCGGGCAGCACCGGCTGCTCCTCGCGCGGCCGGGGCGGCGCACCGGCCGCCAGCGCGGTGACGGCCGACCGCAGCGCGGCCGCGACGACCAGCGCGGCCCGCTGCGCCTCGTCCAGCCCGGCCCGCTCGGCGACCCGGCCGGCCGCGGCCACCGCCTGCGGGTCCACCCACGGACGCAGCGTCAGCTGCCCGTCCCGGATCTCCAGTCCGCGCCGGGCGGTCCGCCACTCCAGGTCGCGCAGGGCCAGCCGCTCGGTCCGCGGCGAGGCCGGCGCCTCCAGCGCCAGCCTGCGGTCCGCGCGGTAGACCAGGTCCCACAGCGGGCGCAGCGCACGGTAGTCGCGGCGGCGGCGCAGCCAGGCCGCGCCGGCCGGTCCGGCGAACCCGGCGGTGATCAGGACGGCGCCGGCCGCGGCGAAGACCGGGCCGAGGCCGGTGCTCAGCCAGTCCAGGTCCCGCGCGCCCGCGCAGGCCGCGCCGATCGCGAGCAGCTTGCACAGCACGTAGCCGCAGGCGGTGAAGGAGCCGTGGGCGATCCGCCGGATGCCGCGCCGCAGCGACCCGGCCGGCAGCCGGGCGGCGTGGCCGAGGCAGACCCGGCCGATGTCGATCAGCGCGAACGCGAACAGCCCCTGGTACAGCGACAGGAACAGGGCGGTCGCCGGGGTGGCGGCGAAGTCGGTGTCGAAGGTGAGCGGGGTCTCCGGCCGGTACGGGCCGCCGAGTGCGAACAGCGCCGCCATCAGCGGGCCGAGCACGGCGAAGGCGGCGAGCCGGCGGCGGGCCCGGCGCCAGGTCGGCGGAGAGGCCGCCGCCCACACCACGGCGCCGGCCCGGCGGGCGGGCGGCATCCAGATCAGGGCCAGCACGACGGCGGCGGCGGAGAAGCCGGCGATGCCGAGGTAGACCAGCAGGGTGGCGAGGTTGCCGACGCCGGTGAGCCGGTCGACGGCGCGGTACAGCAACGGGGAGGCCAGCAGGAACGAGGTGGCGGGTGAGGCGACGGCCAGCGCCACCACCAGCAGTCCGCGGGACGGTTCCCGGCGCCAGGCCCGGAACTTGAGGGCCGCCACCAGCCAGGCCAGCGAGCCGATCGTCAGGTAGCCGAGGTCGAACGGCAGCTCAGACATGCTGGCCCTTGCGGTGCTCCAGCGCGGGTGCCAGCTGGGAGGTGGTCCCGGCGCCGGGGGCCAGCACCAGGATCCGCAGCAGTTCGGCGCCGAGCACCTCGGCCTCCTCCTCGGCGGCGTCGTCGTAGTGCGAGCGGCCGAGGACCAGTCGCAGGACGTCCGGGTCGATGGTGGGCAGCTCCACCCGGGCCGGGTCGGCCTCCGGCGGCGGGACCTCGGCGAGGTGGCCGCAGAGCAGGTGGGCCAGTTCGTGGCAGATGATGTGCGCCTGGTGCAGCCCGGAGGTCTCCTGCTCGAAGTGGATCACGTCCGCGTCCGCCCGGCGCTCGACGAACCCGGACGGCTCGCCCACCCGCATCCGTCGCGGCTCCAGCCGCACGGGGCGCCCGCAGCGGTCGGCGACCGCCGCGCACAGCTCCTCCACCGTGCTCAGCGGTGGCAGCTCCAACTGCCGCGCCACGGACCGCATCCGGCGCCGGGTACGCCCTACACCTCGCACCTGCTCCCCCTCCTCCCCCGCGGGCCGCCGCCAGCGGCCCAGCGGCATCTCCTGGTGGTCGCCCACGTCGTGGTCGCCCACGGGTCGGTCGCCCACGGGTCGGTCGCTCACGGGCTGATCGCTCACGCCGCGGGGTTGCCGTCGTCGGTGAGGCCGACCGCCCTGCGGAGCTGCTCCACGACGGTGAGGGCGGCGTCCTGCATCTCGGGCGGAAGCCCGGCGGCCCGCATCGCGATCCGCTCGACCCGGGAGTCGCGCAGTGCCTCGATCTTGCGCAGGTCGGCCTCGACCGCCTGGGCGGTGGCGGAGTCGCTGAAGTAGTCCAGCGGTACGCCGAAGAATCTGGCGATCTTCACCGCGTTCTCCAGGCTCGGCTTCTGGGTGCCCTTGCGGAGGTTGCCGATGTAGGTGCCGCTCAGGCCGGTCCCCTCGGCTATCTCCGAGTCACGCCAGGAGCGGCCCAGATCCTTGGGGTAGATCACCGCGATCAGCCGCCGGAGGCGGGCCGCGAAATCCGGTGGTTCCGGCGTTCGAGTGGGTGGAGAATCCGTGGACATGGGGCGGATCATAGAACGTCCTGACGGTTCGCCAGAATCCGGCTCCGGTGTCGGACTGCACGATCGTTGGGGACAATTCGGGATGAACCTGTGAATCTCCCGGCGCGACGGCCCTGATTCCCGGCTCGGCAATCAACGATAGTTGACACCCCTTCACGCCACGGGCAGGATCAACACCGAGGGCCCAGGCATCTCCTGTGCCCAGGCCTGCCCCGGGCGCAGCTCGACCCCGCGCCCCGGGCGCCGCTGCCCCACGGGGGTGGGCAACGGCGCCCGACCCCACGACCCGCGCGGCAGGCGGCCGGTCCGCGGCCGGCCGGCGGGCAGGCCCGAAGATGGGGGCACCACACGACCGCGGAGGTGCCCCGTGGAGGCCCGGCCGACCATCGGACAGCGGGTGAAGGCGCACCGGGAGGCGGCCGGCCTCACCCGGGAACAGCTCGCCGAACAGGTCGGCCGCAGCGCCAAGTGGCTGCGGTCGGTCGAACTCGGCAACCGCCGGCTCGACCGCTACACCATGATCCAGGCCCTCGCCGAAGCGCTCCACGCCGACCTCGCCGACCTGCTCGGCCGGCCCCGGCCGGGCGGCGACCCCCACCTCCTGGCCGCGTACCGGACTCTCCCGGCCCTGCGGCACGCCCTGTACGGGCCCCAATTCGGGCCCCACGCCGGGCCCCACGCCGAGCCCCTTGCCCCGGCCTCCGCGGCCCCGCCGTCGGTGGACGAGCTGCGCCGGCGGGTGGACGAGACCGACCGGCTGCGGCGCGACGCGCGCTACGGCGAACTCGGGGACCGGCTGCCCGCGCTGCTCACCGAACTCGGCGGCGCCGCGGCCCTGCTGGACGGCGTCGAGCGGGACGTCGCGTACCGGCTGCTCACCGAGGCACGGCACAACGCGGCCGTGCTGGCCAAGAAACTCGGCCACACCGATCTGGCCGCCCTCGCAGCCGGGCAGGCCCGCGAGGCGGCGGCCGCCGCCGGGGACCCGCTGCTCGTCCTCGCCGCCCAGTGGCTGCAGGCCGAGGTCTGCCTGGCGGCGGGCTTCGGGCCGCAGGCCCGGGCCCTGATCGCCGACGCCCTGGACCGGACGGACGGGCTGCTCGGCGAGGCCGCCTCGGGCGCCGACGCCCGGGCCGGGTCCCGAATGTGGGCCGGGTCCGGCGCCTGGAGCATCTGGGGCACCCTGCACCTGGTGGCCGCCGTACTGGAGGCCCAGCGCGGACGCCAGCCGGAGTCGGCCGGGCACCTCGCCGACGCCCGCGCAGCACTGGAGCGCATCGGCGGACCGGACACCGAACACACCGGCCACCAGACCGAGTTCTCGGCCGGGAACCACGCGATCCACCTGGTCCACGCCGCCCTCGAACTCGGCGAGGACCTGGAGGCACTGGACCGGATCGCCGGGGTCGACCTGAGCCGGCTTCCCAGGGAACGCCGGGCCCGCCACGGCATCGACCGGGCCCGCGCCCGCGCCAGGGCGGGGGACGACGAAGGGGCGATGCGCGAACTGCTCGCCGCGGACCGGATCTCACCGCAGACCGTCCGCTGCCACCCACTGGCACGGGAGACCGTGGCCGCGGCGGCACCCCGCGGCCGCACCGGCGGCCCGGTAGCGGAAGCCGCCCGCCGCCTGGGCCTGGACCTCTGAACACGCCGCTGCGACCGCACACGGCGCAGCCGGCCGTCTCGCCTCCTGCAAACGCGGCAGCGGGTTCTGGGTACCGCGTCGGCCGTGCGGCCTGGACCGGACGTCCGAGGAGATCGGCGAGGCCCGCGGTGCGAGGAAGTGGTCCGCACACAGGGGCACCGAGCATGACGCGGGACCGATGGCCACCCACCACGACGGTGTCCCGTTCGTCGACGGCCACGACTACCCCGAGGGCGCCGGAAGTGATGAGCGAACGCTCGCGCCCGTAGGCTCTGCACCGGGTGTGCCGAAGGGAGAGCCCTGGTGTATCAGATGCGTGAGGCAACGGCTGCTGACGCCGGCCCGATCGCCGAGATGGTCCGGGCTCGGTCCGCGTGGCTGTCCGCGCGAGGACTGGGCCAGTGCGCCGACATGGCCGATGAGTACGGCTCCCAGGCCGGGAACCCCGCCTTCCCGGTCTGGGTGCTGGAGCACGAGACCGGCGGCGTCGTCGGCTGCACCTCGCACTACGGCAACGAAGCCCTACCCGAGTGGGCGTTCACCGACGAGGAACGGGCCGAACCGTCCCTCTTCCTTGCGACCACCTTCACCGTGCCGAACGCCCACCGGCTCGGCCGCCTGATCGCCTGGTGGTCCCTGAACCGGGCTGCCGGCCAGGGGCTGACGTGGGTACGGCGTGGGACCGGTCAGGAACGACTCTCGCGGTACTACCAGGAGGCCCAGGGTTGGGAGCCGCTGCGAGTCGCGGACCGCCGCGGGGCGAAGGTGTACTTCCTCCAGCGGGAAGCCCGGCCCATGCCGGAGCTGGCCGACCTGATGACCGGGTACAGGCTGTAGCGACAAGCCAGGAGTGCCCGCAGCTGACAGTCCGATGCGGGCACTCCGCGCTTTCAGCGACAGGTGAGCGCGGAGTCGGCCAGGAGCGCAAACACAACCTCGTGATCCCCCGTGGCCGGGGATTGGGTTTCCAGGCGGGCGGCGACAGCCGCCAGGCCCTCGGGGGCCAGCAAGCCGGCCTCGATAAGCGGCGAGCCCGCCACCAGGATCTGACGGATGCGTGGCACTCCGTGCTGGCGCATGGCGATGGTGATGACCTGCTGGAAGTTCTCCGCGAGCGGCGGGCGGGCGACCTGCGGCGGCATGCCGGTGCGGCTGATGATCTTCCGGAGGAGGTGCTTGCGCCGCCGGTCACCGATCGGGGTCTGCCCCGGCGGGGATCCGGCAAGGTCTGGTTCGACGTGGAGCATGCCGAGAAGGGCCTGGCAGAAAAGGCCCTCTGACCTGAGGATGCAGATCAGGGGGCCTTACTTCAGTCAGGCGGCGGACGAGCAGGCCTGTACGCCGGGCACAGTCTCTTGACCAGCAGCGACCTGCGAAAACGTCCTCCGACGGGCTCAGATCGCCACGCAATCGCCACACCTCGGGAGACCGCCACTTCACTCGGCCTCGTCGTCCGCCTCCACGGTAGCGGGAACGTCCACGGCAGCGGTCTCTTCGAAGAACACGGCTTCGAGTGCCTTGCGGTCCCGCGCCGCGGCTCCCTTCACCTGGTGGTGGTAGGTGTCCTTCAGCTCCTCCGTCGAGGCGTGCCCCATGTAGAGCTGCACCGTGGACTCCGGAACACCCTGATCGAGGGCATGGGAGGCGAAGGTGTGCCGAAGGTCGTGGAAGCGGAAGTCGAGCGGGAGGCCAGCTTCCTTCAGGGCCTTCTTGAACGTCTTGTAGAAGGCGTCCCGGCGGAAGAGGTTCCCCCGAGAGGACCGGAAGAGCACGCCGTGACCTGCCGGGGTTCGAAGCACGGACTGTGTGTCGAGGTGCAGCATCAGCGCTTTGTGGGCGAAGGCCGGAAGGGGCACCTCTCGCATGTGCGAGGTTTCCGTCTTGTTGTACTCAACCAGCTCGGCCTTGGACGCCACCTTGATGACCTGACGGCACACCAGGACGGTGCCAGCCTCAAAGTCGATGGCGTCCTCGCAGAGGCCCAGGGCCTCGCCGGACCGCAGACCGCAGCCGACGCCAACCATGATCAGCGCTCGGGAGTGTGCAGGCATAGCCTTGTACAGGGCCCATACCTGCTCGCGGGTGGCCGGGACTATGCGCTTCTTCTGGATCTTCGGGAGATCGATGTCAACGCACGGCGAGTGAGGCAGGACACGCTTGCGGACCGCACTGTTCACGCAGGCCCGGAAGGTCTTGTAGATCAGGTGCACCGTCCGCGGTGCGAGCCCCTTGCCCTTAAGCTCGTTGACCCACACCTGTACGTGGGTCGGCTCGATTCGGTGCAGCAGCATGCCGCCGAAGACCGGCTGGATGTGCTTGCGAAGGTTGATCTCGTAGGACTGCTGAGTTCCCGGGCGCCGCTCCTTCGACTTGATCCATTCCTCCGACCAGGCCTGGAACGTCGTGCGGAGGTTCTTCGGCCGGACAGCGACGCCCGCAGACTTGGCTTCAAGCACGCGCCGCTCGTACGCCTGAGCCTCACCCTTCTTTTCGAAGGTCATGTCCGCCGGGTCACCATTCGCGTCACGGACACGGGCAGTCCATCCGTGAGAGCAGCCCTTACGCTCACACTCGCACTTCGCGCGACACATGCACTTTGCCGGGTCCTTATGGCGGCACTTTTCAGCGCACAAACACGGGCACTTGCAACGCTTACTGACTGACAATTGAAATTCCCCTCTCCTGCGAGCCCCTCGCAAGGTTCCCGCAGCCGTAGCCCTACGCGGCCTGACGGTCTATCCAGCGCTCCAGGTCAGCAGGTCGGCACCGGAGCTGATTTCCGATCTTCTTGAACGGAATCTCCCGCCTTCGCCAATTTCCGTAAACCCACGACTCAGGCTTCTGGAGGTATTCGGCAACGTCCGCAACGTCCATCATTTTTCCGCTCAACCAATTCCTCCAGGGATGGTGCACATCAGTACCAGCTCCGCTTCTGCCAGAAGGCCCAGGCCGCGCACGGGGTGCCGTAGCGGCGGTTGATGTAGATCAGGCCGGCCTCGATCTGCCGGGCCGGGTCGGACGTCTTCGCCATGCCGGTGCTGGCCCAGGTCGAGTCCAGGAACTGCGCGATGCCGTAAGCGGTGGAGCTAGGGTTCTTCGCCCGCGGGTTCCAGCCGCTCTCGCGGCTCCAGAGGGCGTCCAGGCACTTCCACTGAGCGTCACCCCAGCCCTTCGCCTGGGCGGCCGCCTGGCCGAGCTGACGGGGCGTCCCGGAGGGCGTCAGGGGTGCTCTCGTTCCGGTCCGCGAGGTTCGCTCTGTCCGGGCGGGCTGCGGGGCCGATCGTGTCGTCTGAGCAGGCTCCAGGGTGGCGGTGGACGGCGCCGGCGACGGACTGGCCGACGTGGCGCTTGGCGACGGCATCGGCGAGGGGCTCTCGGTCGTGGCGGCGGTCGGCGTCGGGGACGTCTCGCTCACTGTCGGCCGCAGTTCGGGCATCTCGGGGGCGTCGGCCGCCTCGTCGATGATGGCCGCGCCCAGCAGGGCCAGCGACAGGGCCGCCGCGCCGAAGGACACCACCGCGGGACACGCTCTCACTTGCACATCACCTCGTCGTACTGCTCGATCCGATACAGCTCGGTGCCGCGCTTCCACGCCATTGCTTCCAGCTCCGCGAGCATCCGCCAGGCGGCGTCCGATACGCCGAGGCCGGTTCGAAACACCCGCTTGGGCCGCCAGCCCTTGAGCAGGTACAGAGACAGGAAGGGAATCACCTGGGAGGACTTGAACTGCGGGTACTGCCGGGCCTGGTGGCGCCCGTAGACGATCAGAATGTCGTCCGGGTCTGCCATTTCGATCGCGCTCACAGGCCGACCACCGTCCGCTCGCGGCGGCTCTGCCGCGTCAGGTGGAACAGGCCGTACTGGCACTCGAAGAAGCGGTTCTCGCGCTCCAAGCCGCGCCTGGAGCCGTGCTTGTCGGCACGCCTGTTGCGCTTGGCCTGCGCGCGGCCGAGGGCGCGGCCGGCGAGTCGGGTGTCCGAGAATCCTCGGCCGGCTCCGCACTCGCAGACCCGGAAACTCACGGTCTTGAAGGTCACTTCGGCCTCCTCCTACTTCCGCTTCTTGGGGGGTTCGGCGATCCACTTGTCGCATGGGCAAGTCGGCACGTGGCACTGGCCCTTGCTGTTGCCGACAGCGCTGTGGGTGAAGGGCGCGTGGCCGCACTCGGGGTGCTGGCAGTAGCCCTTCCAGCCCTTGCGGCCGTCGATGTTGGCGATGAACGGGCCGGGCCCGTAGAGCTTCACCAGCCGGCCGGTGCCGCCAATCGAGAGCTTGGTCGCAAACGCCTTGACCTCGGCCTCGTTGCCGAACGGGGCGAAGTTCAGGCCCCGCGTGCCATCCGTCCAGGTGTGCACCAGCGCGAACCAGTCGCGCATCGCCAGCATGTCGGCGACTTCCTTGATCAGGGCCTTCGCCATCTGGTCTGCGTTCTCGAAGGTCGGATCTTCGAGGATGTCCTTGACGACCTCGATCTCCTCCTTGCGAGGGGTGAGCCTCAAGCGAGGACCCAGACCGTGGCCATCCCGCCCCGACCCGAGGGGCGCCTGTCTCCGCGGGCGACGACCAGGCCCTTGTTCATCAGGCCGTTCCGCACGGCGTTCACGCTGGACAGCAGGGCCTTGTTGGCGGCGGCGAGCTCGAAGTCGGTCGCGCCGTCCGTGACTCGGGTGAGGTGCTCGATCACCCGGTCGGTCAGGGTCACGTCGGTGGTCTGCCTGCTCATCGGTGGTGTCTCCTCTGCTCGGGTGGCTGCCTCGTCAGCGCGGGGGGCCTGGTCCCGCGGACCCCCTCGCGGGGGTTTCGGCTCAGTTCCACATTCACACCACGGTCGGCAGGAACGCGGCTCGAAAGCCGTACCGCCGGGCCGTGGCGTAGGTGTCGACGTCGTAGGTGGTGCCGAGTGGCTTCTTGGGGTCGATCCAACGGTCGGAGACCTTGATTCGCATGGTCTTCCAGGGGTCCAGCCCCACCACGACAGTCCCGTTCGGGAGCTCGTCGAGGGAGGAGCAGGTGGTGTACGTGGTCTCGGCTTCCGCCGATCCGACCGTCTCGGCGCTGGTCTTCAACTTACACACCTGCCTGAGTGGTGTGCAACTTGGTATTTGCGAGGAGGGCGACTCGCAGGAGCTTGTCGCGGAGGTCGTCCAGGCTCCCGTCATTGACCACCTCGGCGTCGAAGGGCCAGTCGTCGAGGGCGATCTCGCTCTGGTGCACGGCGCCGTCCCGGGTCTTGAGCGGGCCGACCCCGGGCCTTCTGATCCGGATCACGACGCCGCCGGCCGCCTTCACGCGCCGGGCCTCGTTGGGGAACCGGACGTCGGAGATCACCAGGGCCTCCGCCTCGGGGCGGAAGGCGCGGAACAGGGCGTCGACCCAGATGTCCTCGCCGAGTACCGCCCGGCCGGCCTCGGTGCCGGTCCGCTGGAGCAGGGACCGGATCTCCGGGAAGAGCTCCTTCGCTCGGTCCCATCCGTGGGCGTGCACCAGGTTGGACAGGCGGTAGGGCGGGGTGTCGTAGTGCGCCGGCACCAGCGGGTTGAGGTTGAGGAGGAAGGTCCGGAGCCGGTCGGCGAAGGCGTCTCGACGCCAGCCGCCGTCCACGAGCACCTGAGCGGCGCTGTCCTTCCCGCTGCGGGAGTACCCGCTCAGCCCGATCAACAGGGTGGTCACGTCTCGTACTCCTTCGCTCGGTACTTCTCGATGTGCTGGGCGATCCGCTCGCCGGCGTCGGGGAACTCCGCCCGGACGTCGGCGGCAATCTCGCGAACGACCGCCTCGATCAGGCTTTCGAGAACCTCGGCAGCCTCGTCGTACTCCTGGCCCCACTTGTCGTAGAGCAGGTCGGCGAGCACTTCCCCAACCGTGGGGCGCCACTCCCCCTTGACCCACGGCATCAGCCGCTCACCGCCGCCCAGGTCTCGGGCGCACGGTCGAGGAGGTCGTTGGCCGCCTCGGTCGCGTACTCGATGCCGTACAGACCGGACTCGGCGTGGAAGCTGTTCCACTCCCGGCGGATGGGCGCCTCCGGCTTGCCGATCTCCTGGAGCAGGGCGAGCTTCTCGGCGAGCAGGGAGTACACCTCGCCGTCCGCCCACGCCTGGTACTGGCTGATCTCGGTCCGGATGAGGGCCTCCGGGTTCTCGATCCCGTGCTCCTCGATGTCGGCCGCGGTGAGGTACCAGAGGCTGACCGCACCTCTGGCCGGCCGGTGCTCGATCACGGTGGCGCCGTGGTAGATCCGGGCGTACCGCTCGAATGTGTCGACGCCGGCCTTGTAGTTCCAGGCGACGCGCTTCCAGGCAGCCTCCAGCGGGCCACCGTCGGGGTCGACCTCGATGTAGTTGCCGAGGTGGGTGTCGATGGTGAGCGCGTGGGCGAGGTTGGTGAACTCGGAGCGGGGGTTGCGCTGGTCGCTGTCCTGGATGATCCGGACGCGGTAGTCGCCTCGGCTCAGGGTCGCAAGGGAGGTCACTGCTGTCTCCTCGGATTGGTGGCAGGCTCATCAGGAGCGGGTCGCCAGGCCCGCCCGACCCCCGAAGGGGTTTCGCCGTTGGGTCAGTTGAGGACGGCCACGCGGTCGTAGCTCGTCAGGTCCGCGGTCGTGCCGTCACCGAACACGAGGGTGAAGGCGTTGCCGTGCGGGCTCGGGACGACGTCGGCCAGCGGCTTGAAGGCGAAGCCAAACAGGTGCGGCGGGAGGTTGTCCTCCCAGTACGCGAGCGCTGCCGGCTTGCCGATCAGCTCCGCGCGGTGGTTGAAAACGTCGATCGGCGTGAGACGCGCACCGAGCTTCGCCGGCTCTTCCTGGACGACATAGGGCAGCAGGCGCTTCGTGATCGCAGCCGCCTTCCGCTCGGCCGCCGCGACCTCGGCGAGGGCGGTCTCGGCACTGCGGAGCCACGTCGCCCGCTCAGCCTCCAGCGCCAGGCGCTCGCTGATCCGGCGCCACCCGGGGTGCTCGGCCTCGAACTGGGCGAGAACGTCGCCCTCGACGATGGCCCGCAGGGCCCGGAACGTCGGGGTGTCGTACTCCACCTTCCGGTCCTGGTCGCTCCGGTAGTCCCCTCGGTAGGACGACTCGGTGTGCCAGACGACCGGCTTGCCCTCGCGGTCGGTCCAACCCGGACGCTCCTCCCAGGTGATGTAGGAGTCGATGGTGTACTTCCGGCCTCGGATCGTCACGGGGCCGTGCTCGGCGTCGAGCCGCGAGCTCTTGGCCGTGCTCACCCGTATCCGGGGAAGGAAGACCTGCTCGTCGGCCGGCTTGTGCCAGCCTCCGTCCGACCGGTGCTTGGCGGCCAGAATGGTGACGTACAGCGTGGCGCCGGCAGCGGGGTACGCGAACTGGTAGGGCTCGGTCATGCCGATCTCTCCTCGGGTTGCGGCAGGCTCATCAGGAGCGGGATGCCAGCCCGCTCGACCCCCGGAGGGGTTTCGCCGCGGTGGGGATCAGAGGGTGCTGCGGAAGCCGTCCCAGCACTCGACGGCGGAGGCCAGCGCGTAGCAGTTCTGGTGACCGCCGACCGCGCCGTAGCGCTCCCAGCCGGCCTTCTTCTTGTCGGCCTGCCACTTCAAGCGGGCGCCGGCGTCGTTGAGCTGCGGGTCGAGGTAGGTGACGGTGCCGTTCCGGTCGACCCAGTAGCTGTAGCCCTTGCCCAGGTCGCGCTGGCCGGCGTCCCAGAAGCAGTTGCGGTCGTCCTCGTAGTCGCAGGCCCGGGTCGGGAGGCCGACGATGGGCGTCTTCACGACCAGCGGGTCTCGCTCGCTCGGGATGGCCGGCTGAGTCGGGGCTGCGACCGCGACGGTCGGCTGCGCGGCGGCCTTGGTGTCCTGCTTGTTGATGATGGCGCCGACGACGGCAAAGGCGAGGATGCCGATGATCCAGTTCTTGGCGGTGGCGCTCATGCGCTGGTCCCCTTCTTGTGGATGTGCTCCCGGCAGGGGGCACAGGTCAGGTCTTCGTCGAGGAGCTCCGGTGTCTGTCCGCACTCCTCGCAGGCCACTTGGAACAGGAGGTCCCTACCGTCGGAGGCCATGGCTTTCTCACTTTCACACTCGGTTGGGCTCGTCAGGACCGGAGATCCACTCCGGCCGACCCCCTTTCAGGGGTTTCGCCTTGGGGTTACGCGGCGGCTTCGAGGCCCTCGGACTCCACCTCGGTGCCGTGCTCGATGACACGGAAGGCAGTCACCTGGACGGCCGCCCCGTCCGCGACGTAGCCGTGCATCCATGCGCCTCGGTGGGCGGCGGCCAGGGTCGCGAGCGCCCGTCGGACGGCCTCGGTCTGGTTGATGCCTGGCTCCATCAGCGTCTTAAGGTCGGCGGACATCTCCGCGTCGAGTCGGACGGTGAGTTGTCGTGCGCTCATAGGTCCCTCCCGGGGCCGGTTGGACGTGCTTCACCCGTAGACCACGTCGCCGAAGGCGGCGACCTGGATGATCACGTCGGCTGCGTCGGCGTCGATGTGGCTGGCGTCAATACCGTCCAAGTCACCCCTGTCAACCCAGGATTGGAGGATGTAGCCGTGAATCCGCCGGTTCACGTACGGCTGGTCGACCTGGAGCAGGGCCTCGTACGCCTCGCGGATCTTCTGGGCTGTCAGGTAATGGACCTTGCCGTCTTCCTGCTCGCGGATGGTGGCCGCGGTGCCCTCCGGGGCGGACTCGAAGTCGGCCTTGGTCGGCTGCTCCGCCCAGTAGGTGATGCCTCCGTAGGCGGCAATCTCGATGATGTCCGCCACGTTCTCGTCGGTAAGCGTGCTGGTCACCGTGCTCATCGGGCATCCGCCTCGGAGGCCGGGGCGCCCTGGCCGTACTTGACGGCGCGCTGCTGCTTGCGGAGCCGGGTCTTGCCCTTCGCGGCCTGGCGGGAGGCGTGGGTGTTGCTGTTGCGCACGGTGATCGCTCGCTCTCGGTTTTGGTGGCAGGCTCATCAGGAGCGGGTCGCCAGGCCCGCCCGACCCCCGAAGGGGTTTCGCCCATTCTCACTTGCACACTCAGTTGTCAAGCTCTTCGAGGTCGTCGACCTCGACGGTCCCCACGCTGATCCAGTCGTGCTGGAACCCGTGAAGGGTGTCGACGGTGACCTCTATGGCCTTTGCCGCACGCTCGAACTCGATTTCCTTGCCGTCGAGACGCTCCAGCCCCTCGACCGTCACGGTGATGGTGAAGCTCGCGGTGTACTTGGCGGTCAGCGGGTCGAGCTTGAGCTTTTCCAGCAGTTCGTTGGCTACGTCGCGCTCGATCGACTCCTCGCGGACGAGGTCTGCCAGGTCTTCGCGGAGGTCAGCCTTGAATCGAGCCAGGGCTTCCCGGGCGGCGTTCGCCTCGTTGCGCTGGGTGGTCCACGAGCCGGAGAGCTTGTCGATCTCCGCCAGGCGCCGCTTCACCTCATTCTCGGCCCCCTGCGCAGCGGCCTCCGCGACCTCCCTGGCGGCCTCGGCGTCCAGGGCGCGAGCCTTCCAGTAGGCGGCCTTCTCCTCGACAGAGGCAGCGCGGCCCTTCCAGAACGTGGTCTCCTCGGGGTTCGGGGCCTTCACCAGCGACACCGCGGCAGTGGCGGTCACGATCTCGTTCTCCTGGAAGCCGGCGTCGAGCATGAGGTTCTCCTGGGTGTGCAGATGCGGGCTGGCATCGTCAGCACGGGAAGCCGTCCCGTGGACGCCCTGAGTGCAGGGCGTTTCGCCTTCGCAAGTTGCGTGGCCCCCTCCCCGCAGGGGGCCTACGCGGAGTGTGAGTTGGTACTGCGGAGGCGGCTACCTCCTGTGGATTCCGGGGAACCCGGTGCTGTCCTCGCGGTTGCGACGGGCGTCCAGATGGACCGAGAGAACGCTGATCATGGATGCCTCACGGCTTTCATTCCCGAGCGAGCTATGGCGGGCTCGCCCCGGACGGGCTCAGGTAACCCGTCCTCCCCTGTAGGTGGTTGTGGTGCTGTGGGCTGGCTCATTCAGCGCGGGGCAGCCCATCTCCCGCGGACCGCCTCCCGGCGGTTTCGCCAGGTCAGGCGTCAGACGAGGGCCATGAAAACGACGTCAGGCTCACCCGGCGTCCAGTTCGCGACCCGCTCGGTCTCGCGGAAGCCGAACCGCTCGTAAAGCTTCGGCAGGAAGCCGTCGAAGCAGTCGAGGCGCTCGGCGCCGGCAGTCAGGGCCTCGGTGATCAGGCACTCACCGCGCCCTTTCACCAGTGAGAAGAGGCCGATCAGCTCAAGGTCGGGACTGATCCCGAAGCCGGACTGAAGGTCGTCGGTCAGGAAGTACGTGCCGTTCTCGGGCATCTCGTCCGGCGCGCTGGTGGCGTCGGCGATGCGCTCGGAGTCTCGGCGGGCGGCGGCGAGCGCGGCCCGATAGGTCTCGGCGTCAGCCGCACGGACCTCGGTCTCGGTGGACTGGGTGAAGTACACCGGACCCTTGCAGTAGGTGCACCGCTGGGTGACGTCACCGGCGTGCGTCTCGCGCTGCCAGGTGCAGAAGTCGACGCAGTCGTTGCAGCGGAAGTCTTCATCGGACTTCTTGACGCCGCGGACCTCGACGGCCCGCCAGGCGTACCGGTCGCCAGCGTGCTGGTGCTCGCCGACCCGCCAGTCCTTCGGCGGGATGCCGAGCGATTCGAGCTCGGCGTACAGCTCGTCGCGGGTCGTGAACTGCTGGATGCTGTCGGGCTTCTGGGCCAGCCCGTAGACGGGCCTTCTGGTGATGCTGAGTTCGTGCATCGTCTCGACCTCCTTGATCCGGTTAGGGTGTGTGACTTGCAAGTGAGCTTCCCACTTACACATCGGGGGAGCTTAGACCCTCTCCGCAGGAGTTGAACCTCGGGCACCGGCAGATCGGTGACCGCCCGACCTAGCCGGGGCGGGAGGGTGCTGCGAGACTGCCCTGCACGGGCCATCCCCCGGCCCGTGCGGGCCGGTAGTTCTGGGTCTCGGGCGCTCTGTGGGTAGCGGAAGCGGGATTACTCCGACCTCCGGGCCCACCGCTCCATCACCCGATCGACCGGCCGGACTTCCTCTCTTCCGGCCGTTCGTTCCGTCTGGCCCGGTTTCCCGGCCGTTCGGTGAACGGTGAGCCCTGACCTTCGAGTTCGCACACGGTTACCCGACGCTGCACCCGCCGGACACCCGGACGGGCACTTCCCGCCACGCCTACCCCCACAGGGGGGCGGTTCGCGGCTTCACCAGGAGCCGTACGGGCGGTGTCCGGACAAAGGTCCGGTCCTTGCTCTTACGTTGGCTGTACCCCAAGGGTTCGCTGTCGTCCTACATGCTCTTGCCATCATCAGTGGGGTGTCCCACCTCCGGCCGTCACACTTCGGGGCCCAGCTGTGCCTTGCGTACTCACCCACACCTTGCGGCTGCGACATCCCTTGCGGGGGCCGGGCGAGCGCCTTACGAAGCTCTTGTGCGTCGGGCCCTTCGGCCTTTCGCTGCGGTGACACTATCACACCGCCTGGCCTTGCTTGCCGGTCGACTTGCCCCGGGCTCCCTCTCGTGAGGGGCGCTATGTGGCTTGCCGATTGGCGTTGGTCCAACCCTATCGGGGCTGACCATGATGTGCAAGTGGAACTTGCATTGCGGGATCACTCTGCCGTGAGCCGGTGGCCATGGGTGGTGTCGCGCTTGGCGCTCCCGTTGCCGATCCTGCGGTGTCCCGTGGCGACGACAGGCAGAACGTTAAGTCCCACTTGCACATGGCGTCAAACCGTGCAGGTCAGAGCAGGTCCAGCCGCCCCTCTCCGGCCCTCTCAGAGCCCAATTGGGCACGGGTGCCAAGCATGCCGGGAACGGGCACGCAGACAGGCGTACAGCGCCAAGCCAACGGGAACCGGACGCAACGCGCGGAGGGTAGCGGGCGCGCTCAGCCGGTCGGGCAGGGGGTGGGGGGTGACCCCCGGTAACGCGATTCGCTGACCGCCACGTCTTAGCCGCTGAGATCGCGCCACGGTTCCAAGGTCGATCAGGGGTGCCGGCAGGACGAACGGAAAAGCCGCCGGCCTGGACGTTTCACCAGGTCGACGGCGGTGTAGAGCCGAGCTCAGAACCCCTCGTCGGACTGTCGACTGTGGGCCTGGAGTGCGAGCTCTTGGAGGAGCTTTGTGACGGCTTGTTCTTGCTGGTCGGCGGGGACTCCGGTCTTCTCGACCAGCGTGCGCAGAAGCCTGTTCGTCAGGCTGAGCAGACTGAAACTGAGCCCCTGGTAACCCCAGCCATCGACGCCAGTCACGACTGCATCGACGGCGTTGCCTTGCGCCAGCAGGCCGCTCGCACCACGGTAGGCGGTCAGCGCCTCGATGGCGACGATGTCCATCGGCGTCCAGTTCTCGGCCATGCCGCCAAGCTAGCCCCGGGCCGCTGAGTGTGCACCCCGACGGCGCTCAGAGCTTGCCCTCGCGGGCCGCCTTCACGAGCTCAGGAGTGACCCTCTCGTCCGGGTGCTCGGCCAGGTAGCGCTCCAGCCGGCCGCGGGGGCTGTCCGGCTCCGCCGGCCCCTCGACGATGCGGTACGTGGTCATCTGCTGGACGAAGGTCTTCGTCTCCTCGATCGGGTCTCGCTCTGCCATGTGTGCCAGTGTAACTGGCCAGTGCCAGTCGGCAACGGACTTTTGGCCGGCGACAGCCGGCCGCAGGGCGCTTCGCTCGAAGGAGCACTTCGCCGCTGCCTCGATGCCGGCCGGAGGGCTGGCCAGTACGTCTGACGTCGCTGCTCAGCGCTTCGCCGCTGCCTCAGTGCGCCCTTCGGGGCGCCAGCCCTTCGCCGTCGAGCTCATGTGTAAGTGTGAGCCGCTTCACAGGAATGGTGCCCTGACAGACCAAGATCAACTTCCGACTATTAAGTGTAAGTACGTAAGTGACAAGGCTGAGAGACTGAGCCCCTGTCGGGGCTCACTGAGGATGACGTCAGTACGTCTGTAGCCTTCGGCCCCTGGCGGGGCCGCTCAGTCGATGACGCTAGTACGTCTGTACGTACTTCCCAATGACAGCCCCGAGTCGACAGCTTCGAGCAGCTCGCCCTGGCGGGCGAGGACGTCGTCGGGTGCTTCGTCCCGCGTCAAGGGGAGGTGAGGGATGGCCTGGTCCAACTCAGACAGGCGGGAACGCCTGCCGGCCAGCTGGCCCCAGATCCGGGCCCGAGTCCTTCGCCGCGACGGTCAACGCTGCACCCACCGCCACAACGACGTGCGGTGCGAGGAGATCGCTACGGACGTGGACCACATCGTGCCCGGTGACGACCATCGCGAGGCCAACCTCAGATCGCTCTGCGGGTGGCATCACCGGGCCAAGTCCTCCCGAGAGGGGGCGGTCGCCAAGGCCGCGGCGCGTAGGCGCCAGGACCGCAAGTTCCGCAGGACCGAGGGTCACCCCGGCCTGCTGTAGACGCGCAGTGCTCCGAGGGCTCCCCGCCTCGTCGAGCCGCGCCGGCACCCCCGGGTCCTCCTCTCCCCGGGCGCGGTGCCTGCCCCTCGGTACGGCTCATCCCGAGGGGCCCAAGGGCGGTAGCTCAGTTGGTAGAGCAGCGGTCTCCAACACCGCACGTCGCAGGTTCGAGTCCTGCCCGCCCTGCAAGTTCAACGAAGGAGGCGCCTGTGACCGTGTGGTCCTGGCTCTGGGTCGCCTGGCTGGCGGCCTTCGCCGCAATCGAGGGCAAGGCCCTCTTCAACAAGACCGAGGGCGACACCCTCAGCGAGCACGTCTGGAAGTGGTTCGGCACCGCCCGCGACGACCGGCCCCAGGGCCAGCCCAACGGCTGGCTTCGCCTGCGCCGCTTCACCCTGCTCGCGTTCCTGGCCTGGCTGTCGGTGCACTTCCTGACCGGCGGCACGTACTAAACCAGAAGCCCCCGGACCGACACTGCTGTCCGGGGGCGCTGGCTATCGGGTAGTTGCGCGCTACTTGCGGTCCTCGCGGTCCACGTCCTGCTCCTCGCAGTCCTCGCGGCCCACATCCTGGTCCTTGCGGCCCTTACGGTTGCGGTCCCTCCGGCCCTTGCGAGGCTTTCCGAAGAACGCCTTGATGGCGTCCACGACCTCGCGAAGCTGGCCGATGAATCCGACCAGAAGGAAAAGGACGAGACCCAGGTAGGCGAATACCTCGATCGTCTCGTTGTTCAGGTGGCTCCAGTTCACCATGGGTGAATCCCTTCAAGGGGTTAACCACATGGCGGTCGGAGAGACTACGAGCAGTCTCTCCGGACTGGTTTCTCGACAGCCTCAGCCCGACCACCAAATTCGTGATCTTGACTGAGTGGCTGCCGACGCAAGCAGTTACTCGGATTACAGGGGCACAATTTCGCTGCAAGTCCCTTCGAAGAAGTTGCCTCAAGACGCCCGCCTGCGTCCCAGTAGACAGCCTGCCCCGCGTCTACAGGCAGCTGCCTAATTCGAAAACGGCTCTCGCAGCGGCGGAATTCGTGAGTTAAGCAGCTCACACCGCCGAAGATGGAGCCCGCAACCTGATGCTACATCAGATCAACAGCGCGCAAGGGTGGGGGTGAGTGTCCATGCCCGGACCTGTGCCAAACCGCGAGGCCGACCTCGCTCGCCCCCGCGAGCGCAAGGGCGGCGATGTTCAGCCCGTGACCAAGGGCGTTATGCGTGAAGTCAAGATCCCAAATGCGGATCGCGACTGGCACCCCATTGCCCGCCGGCTATGGGACTCGCTCAAGACGTCCGGCCAGGCCGACTTCTACCAGAACAGCGACTGGGCTTTCGCCTACTCACTGTGCGAAGACCTGTCGGTTTACAAGAAGTCCGGCAAGCGGAGCGGCCAGATGCTCCAGACCATCTACTCGGCCTTCGAGCGACTCCTCGTCGCCGAGGGCGACCGGCGCCGCGTGCGCATCGAACTGCACGAGCCCGAGCCCGAGGAACAGTCCGCGGCCGTGCTCGCGATCGACGACTACAAGCGGGCGTTGGGGGTCGTCAAGGACTGAGGGGGTGATCGGTGACCAAGCAGGCCACGCTCACCCCCGAGGAGATCGACGCCCTGGAGCCGACCTACCTCGGCCCTACCTGGCTGCGGAATCCTGACGGTTCCTGGCTCCTCCCCCGCTATACGCTCGGCTGGCAGATCGCCGGCTGGGCGGCGGAGTACCTGCGCGCCGAGAATGGCGGGCCCTGGCGCTTCACGCCGGAACAGCTCCGCTTCGTCCTCCACTGGTACGCCGTGGACGAGAACGGTCGCTTCACCGCCCGCAAGGGTGTCCTCCAGCGCCTCAAGGGCTGGGGGAAGGACCCGCTCCTCGCGGTGCTCTGCCTGGTCGAGCTGGTCGGCCCGTCGCGGTTCTCCCACTGGGGCCCGGACGGCGAGCCGGTCGGCGTCGCCCACCCGCAAGCTTGGGTCCAGGTCGCCGCCGTCAGCCGCGACCAGACGCGCAACACGATGACGCTGTTCCCGTCGCTCATGTCGGACCGCTTTATCGAGACGTACGGCATCAAGGCCGGCGCCGAGCTGATCCGCGCGAACGGCGGCCGGCAACGCCTGGAGGCCGTGACCTCGTCCTTCCGCGCACTGGAAGGTGGACGGTCGACGTTCGTCGTGCTCAACGAGACCCATCACTGGGTCCGGGGCAACAACGGCGACAAGATGTACGAGACGATCGACGGCAACGCGACCAAGAAGGACTCGCGGTACCTGGCGATCACCAACGCCTACCTGCCCGGCGAGGACTCTGTCGCCGAGCGGATGCGCGAGGCGTTCGAGAAGATCCGAGAAGGCCGCGCAGTCGACATCGGCTTCATGTACGACTCGCTGGAGGCCCACCCCAAGACGCCGCTCACGCCGGCGGCCCTGGAGATCGTCCTCCCGAAGATCCGCGGTGACGCGATCTGGCTGCGGGTCGAGACGATCATTCAGTCGGTGCTCGACACGACGCTCTCGGCGTCACGGTCGCGCCGCATGTGGCTGAACCAGATCGTGGCCGAGGAAGACGCGCTGTACGGGCCGGCCGAGTGGGACGTCCTCCGGGACGACGCCAAGACGCTCCAGCCCGGCGACGAGATCACCTTGGGCTTCGACGGCGGCAAGACGGACGACGCGACCGCCCTGGTCGCGCTTCGCGTGCGCGACATGTGCGCCTTCGTTCTCGGCGTCTGGGAGAAACCCGACGGTCCTGCCGGCGACGGCTGGTCCGTCCCTCGGGCCTCCGTCGACAGCGCGGTGCACGACGCCTTCGGCACCTTCCAGGTGCAGGGCTTCTTCGCCGACGTCGCCCTCTGGGAGAGCTACATCTCCGAGTGGGCCGACACCTACGGCGAGGGCCTGGCCGTGCGCTCGCCGCTCGGCAAGGACCAGATCGGCTGGGACATGCGGTCGTCGCTCAAGACGTCCACGCTGGCGCACGAGCGCCTCATGCGGTCGGTGTTCGACCGCAAGCTCGCCCACGACGGCGACCTGACCTTGCGTCGGCACGCGCTCAACGCGCGGCGGGCCACGAACAACTACGGCGTCAGCTTCCGTAAGGAGTCCAAGGACTCGCCCCGGAAGGTCGACGCCTACGCGGCGCTCATGTTGGCCCACGAGGCCCTCGTCGAGCTCCGCGCCCGCGGCAAGAAGGTCCGCAAGCGGACCGGTCGCGGCTACTTCCTCTGACCCGCGTGTGTAAGTGAGAAAGGACGGTGAGGCCATGGCCACCGAGCCCACGCCCCTGTCTCTGGCGAAGCAGCTCCTCGCCGTCCTACGCAAGGACCGTGACCGCTTGGAGCGGATCGACCGGTATCACCAGGGCCAGCACGACGACCCGTACATGCCGCCCAACGCGGACGACGAGTACCGACTGCTGGCCAAGCGCTCCGTCTCCAACTGGACGCCCTTGCTGGTCTCGACGCCGGCCCAGGCGATGTACGTGGACGGCTTCCGCCCCGGCTCCGCCGGCACCTCGTTGCCGGCCGCGCCGACCTCCACCTCGACCGAGTGGGAGCACTGGCAGCGCTCGCGGCTCGACAGCCGCCAGGCTGCCATCTACAACGGCGCCCTGACCTTTGGCCACAGCTTCACGCTGACCGAGAAGGTCCGGTCGGGCCAGATCCGCACGAAGGGCCTGTCAGCCCTGCGGACCGCGGCCCTCTTCGAGGACCCGGCGAACGACGACACGCCATACGCGGCCCTGACCGTCACCCGCTGGCCGTCCGGCGACATCGCCGGCAAGGCCCGCATGTGGGACTCGCGCCGTGAGTACGAGGTCACCTTCAAGAGCCGCGACTCGGATGACGGAGTCCGAGTCGGTGACGGCCGGCTGCACGGCGCGACCGAGAATCCGGTCACCCGCTTCGTCGCCGCCGTCGACCTCGAAGGCCGCACCGTCGGCGTGATCGAGCCGATGATCGCCCTCCAGGACCGGATCAACCAGACGGTCTTCGACCTGCTGGTGGCCCAGACCTACGCCTCGACGAAGGTCCGGACCGTGACGGGCATGGCGCCCCCGGTCAAGCGCAACCCCGAGACCGGCGAGCCCGAGCTCGACGACAACGGCAACGAGATCCCCTTGCCGATCAACCACAACGCCCGGCGCTTCCTCTTCGCCGAGGACCCAGACACCAAGTTCGGCAGCCTCGACGAGACCCCGCTCGGCGGCTTCATCGAGTCGATCGACATGAGCATCCGGCACCTCAGCGCGCTCGCGCAGGTGCCCCCGCACCACCTGCTGGGCCAGATCGCCAACCTCTCGGCGGAGGCCCTCCAGGCGGCGGAGACCTCGCTCGCGCGCATGGTCTCCCGCTTCAAGACGTCCTTTGGTGAGAGCTGGGAGCGCGTCTTCCGGCTGGCCGCAGAGCTGGCCGGCAACGCCGCTTCGGCGTCCGACTTCTCCGGCGAGGTCATCTGGCGCGACGTCGAGTCCCGCTCGCTGGCCCAGGCCGCGGACGCGCTCGGCAAGCTGCGCGAACAGCTCGGCATCCCGGCCCGCGGGCTGTGGAAGCGAGTGCCCGGCGTGACCCAGACCGAGTACGAGGACTGGGAGCAGATGGCTGAGGAGGACGACTCCGTTGGCCAGCTCGCGTCCGCGCTGACCCGCGCGACGCCGTCCGTGTCGGACGACCTGCCGGCGGCGGCATGACGACAGCAGCTCGCCAGGCCGAGGCCGACAAGGCGTCGGTCGCCTTCCAGGTGGCGCTGACCCAGATCGGGGCCGGCACCGTCCAAGAGGCCATGAAGCTGTGGGCCGAGGTCACGACCACTGGTCGGGGCCCGGTCGTCTCCGGCTGGCTCAAGAAGGCCATCACCCTCGTGATGACCCGTCGCCGTATGAGCCGCGACCTGGCGCGGGCCTACTACCGGCTCGCGCGAGCGCTCCAGACCGGTACGACCGTCGCCGACCCGTACCACCCGGAGCCGACCTACATCACGCTCGACGTGCTCCGCCGCGAGTTCGCCGCCCTGGTTGGAGAGCAGCCAGCGCCGCCCCAGGAGGGCGGCTCCACGGACTCCACGACCGACGGGCCGGACGACTCCCAGCAGGCCGCGAGCGAGGCTCCTGCGGACGATACGAGCCAGTCCTCGGACCACGGGGACGACTCGGAGGACGACGATCTCGACCGCATCCTCGTCGAGGAGCTCGCCGGTCTCCGCGAAGAGGAAGAGCGCATCGAGCGCGAGGCCGAGCAGGAGCTCGCGACGGTCCTGGAGGCCCTCGGGCCTGCCAACCTCGACAACAAGCTCAACGGCATCGACCCGGATCAGCCGGCCAGGGACGCGGACAGGCTCCGCCAGGAGGCCCACGATCAGGCCGGCGCCCGCCAGGCCGCAGCCGCCGAGCGCGTCGCCATGAACGGCGGCCGGTCGACAGTGTGGAACCACGCGAGCAAGGACCGCCGAGCGATCGGCTACGTCCGGCTGTCGCGCACCGGAACCCCGTGCGGGTGGTGCGCGATGCTCATCTCTCGCGGCGCGGTCTACCGCTCGGAGAAATCCGCAATCTACGCGGACGGCGACAAGTACCACGACAACTGCCACTGCTACGCGATGCCGATCTTCTCGCGCCAGCAGTTCGAGGGCTCGGCCCTGTTCGAGCTCAACCGCCTTTACTCGGAGGACTGGCCCCGCGTCACGCGCGGACTGTCCGGCAAGGCCGCCGTGTCCGCATGGCGCCGCTACATCCGAGACCAGCAAAAGGCCGCAGCCCAGGAGGCTCGGCGATCCACCACGAGCGTCCAGGAGGCGTGAACAGAGTGACCCAGCAGATCGAGACCCCCCAGACCCCCGCGGCCGGTACCAGCGGCGAGGAGAAGCCCGCAGAGGGCGCCACTCCCCCGGCCGGCGAGGAGACCCCCAACCCTTCGGAGACCCAGGCCCCGGCCGGCACCGCCGAGGACGAGCTGCCCGAGTGGGCGCGCAAGGAGCTGACGAAGGTTCGCGGCGAGGCCGCGAGCTACCGCACCCGCCTGCGCGACGCCGAGACCAAGCTGTCCGACGCGAAGTCGTCCGAGGAGTTCGAGGCCGCCCTCGCCAAGGTGAAGGCGCAGAACGCCGCGCTGGAGCGGTCGATCCTGCTGGCCAACGTGGCGCGCAAGTACGAGCTGCCCGACGCCCTGGCGGCCCGCCTCACCGGCAACACCGCCGACGAGCTGGAGGCCGACGCCAAGACGCTCCAGGCCCTCGTCACTCCGCCAGCCCCGCAGTCCCTTTCTGGCGGGCTGGACCCGTCCGACGGCGACGACGGCGAGATGGACCCGCGCAAGCTCGCGCGCCGCTCGCGGCGTTACTGACGCCCAACTCCCAACCCACCCAAGCCCCCGAGCCATCCGGCCGGGGGTTTCCTCATGCCCCCTGGAGGTAACCCACCTTGGCACAGCACCAGATCGTCAAGCCCGAGAAGCTCGCCGCCACTGCCGTGGGCATGCTGGAGCAGGAGCTGATCGTCCCGTCCCTCTTCCAGAAGGAGGGCATCGACCAGTTCAAGGGCGCCGACAACGACACCATCTCGGTCAAGGTCGAGGGCGTCCTGCCGTTCCGCGACTACGCCTTCCGCAACGACCGCAGCCAGCCGATCCAGTTCGACGAGTACAGCGAGCGCAAGATCGCTGTCACCTTCGGTGGCAACGTCTACTCCGCGGTCAAGCTGACCGACGAGCAGAACGACTTCGACATCGACAACTGGAGCAAGCTCCTGCGGCCCCAGGTCAAGGCGGTCGCTCGCGGTCTCCAGCGCCGGGCGGTCGACACCCTGACCGGCCAGACGTATAACGTCACCATCGGCAACGCCCAGGCCAACCTCCGCGGCGCGCTGATAGAGGCCCGCCGGGTCCTCAACAAGTTCAACGTCCCCGAGGGCGACCGCTACCTGCTCGTCGGCTCCGACTTCGAGACCGCCCTGCTCTCGGACGACAAGCTCAACCTCGCCCAGAACGTTGGCGACTCCGAGGCCGAGTCCGCCCTGCGCAACGCCACCATCGGCCAGCGCTACGGCTTCCGCATCGTGGTCGACCAGACCATCCCGGGCGACGCCGCGTACGCCTTCGCCGGCTCCGCGTTCATCTTTCTGTCCGGCGCCCCGTCGGTCCCGCAGTCCGTGCCGTACGGCGCGACCACCTCCTTCGAGGGTGTCGCCCTGCGCTGGGTGCGCGACTACGACCCGCTGTACATGCAGGACCGCTCGGTCGTGAACACCTACGCCGGCTTCCGCAGCGTGAAGGACGTCCTGGTCGGCTACAACTCGGTCGGCAAGACCGAAGTGATCTCCACCCAGGAGCACTTTGTGCGCGGCATCAAGCTGAGCCTCGACGGCTCCTCGGACTACCCGGCTGCGGCCTCCGAGCTGGCCCAGATCACCGGCATCTCCGACGCCAAGGTCTGGACCCCGACCGGGTTCAAGGCCGAGACCGACCCGGCCAACGCCTAATCGCGTAAGCAGGGGATGGCGCAATGAGCGGTCTAGCGCCTCCCCTGCTGCGGGCGTCAGAAAGGTACTGGTCCAGCGACCTGTGCCCGCAGAGTCGGCACAGGCAGATTATTCACGACAAAGAGGTTAACGATGTCCTCTCTGTCCATGAAGAGAATCTGGCTTCGCTTTGAGGCGTCGAGCTTGTTGCCAAGCCAGTTTCGAGCAGCTTTCGTGATGTCACCGCCCGCAACAATGAAAGCGTGGTCGACGAGCACTCGCTTCCCGATCTCGGGGTCAAAGATTTCATGACCAAGCATCATTGCCACTTGGTTCAAAATTTCTGCAACGTTCGCGCTTCCCGCTTTACTGACGCCCGACGAATCCAGCTTCCCCTTCTTTGCTTGGATGCCGAAGTACAGTACGTGGGTGGTGGGCAAGACGTACTTCATCCACACGTCCTTCCCATACTCCAGTGCCTTGTCCCGGTGGCCGGCAGCCGTGATTCTCTGGAATCCAAGTTGCCGAAACAGGGGAAGTAGAAGATCCTCGATTAGCTCGTCCTCTGATGCGAACTCCAGATAGGAGACGAGCCGTTCGCGGCGCTCCATCTCGACAGCAGAGAAAGGCCGATGAGGGTTCGGCCTCGGCGCGGCTACCTCATTCGTTACAACATTCTTGAGGTAGCACCTTCCATCGGGCGCAAAGAAGGCTTGGAAGCCTTCACGGGCGAGCGAGGCATTCAATTGAGACAGGGCCCCAGGGCGCGAACTATCCTCGTTCACTGCATCCTGCGGGTCCATCAGTCTATCTATTACCCGCGCGAACGACTCAGGTGGCACGCCCGATCCAGGCTGCGGCTCCGAAAGAATCTCCGCGAGCACGTCAGCTACCCAGGCAGCACGAGTTGACCCATCGTGTTCGTAGTCGGTTTCTACGTCCTGAAAGAATTCGGTAATGTATTTGCTGCTTCGATACGGAAAGAAGGTGGTCTCCGCGGGGAAATTTCCGCAGACCATGTCCGCGAGCTGATTGACCGTGCGCCGCTTGAACTGCATCAGATCCACTCCTCGCGGAACGAACACCAGCATTGGCTGCCGAAGAACGATTTTAGCGCCTCGGACTGACAGCGCAGCAGGTTCGCGCTGATCTGTGGCCCGACCAAGGAGGTACACCACGGCGTACGCAACGATCGAAGAGCTCAAAGCTCGCCTCGACTGGACCCTTGACGTGGACGAGGAGCGGATCGCCGCCACCGCGCTGGAGGACGCCTCCGACCTCGCGGCGCATTACGGCCGCGACTGGCCGACAGCGGCGTCCGCTCCCCGCCTGGTTCGCACACTGGTACTCAAGGCCGCGACCCGGTACCTACGCAACCCCGACGGCTACATCCAGAGCCGCGCGGGAGACGAGACCCTCGCCTGGTCCGACGCGGCCGGCACCGACGCTGGCACCGTCTACTTCACGGCCGAGGAGGTCCGCCTCCTGGAGGGCCTGGGCGGTCGCAAGCCTGGCCTCGGCAGCGCGACCGTGAGCGCCTGGGGCTCGAAGATCCGAGACCAGCACCGGTCCGGCGACGGCTGGGTGCCCGTCGAGTACATCGGCGGCAAGCCGTTCCCCCTCTTCAATGACCCGGAGAGTCCCTGGTGAGCCGGCAGCGCAGGCGCGGCCAGACGGCCCGCATCTGGAAGACCAAGACCATCACCGACCACCGCGGCAACGAGGTCATCATGGCCGACGCGGACGGGCCCCACGAGGTGCAGGCGGCCTTCATTCCGCAGCGCTCGGCCAGGGCCGAGGTGCCCGGCCAGCAGCAGATCAACGTCGTCCGCATGCTCGTCGACCCCGACCTCGACGACGTCACCCTCTGGTCCCGCGTCGAGTACGGCGGCCGACAGTGGGACGTCGTCTCGCCGCCGGCCTACCACCACGGCACTCGCCGCACCCGGCACTGGGGCATCGACATCAGGGAGCGCCCCTGACGGCCTACCTCTACGAGAAGGTCCGGGGCCGGAAGTTCTCCAAGGCCATCGCCCTCAACGACGGCGTACAGGCCGAGTTGGAGCGCTACGCCTTCGAGATCGGCATCCGCGCCGAGGAGTTGCTGCTCGCGCACCGCGCGGAGGGCATCGCCCACATCGAGGTCGAAGAGGGCGGCGTCGACAAGTACGTGGTCCTCGCCGACTCCAACACCTCCAACCAGCGCGAGAACAAGAGCCAGCAGTACGCCAACTCGGCCGCCTCGATCGAGTTCGGCCGTTCGGCCTACACGACCACCCGCAAGGACAAGTACGGCAACGAGTTCGAGGTCGAAGTCGGCGCGATGGATGGCCTGTTCATCCTCACCCAGGCATCGAACCTGCCGAAGCGACAGCGCCCGCGGGTCAAGGTCCCCAGCACCAAGGCGAAGGGGAGGCGAAAGAAGTAGTGGCCGGCCTCCCCGCCGAAATCAAGGCCCTGGCCGAGCTGTCACCGGTCGAGGATCTCCTCCTGGCGATCCTCCGCGACGGCCTCCCTGGCATCCAGGTCCAGTCCCTGATCCGCAAAGCCCAGACTTTCCCGCTCGTCCTGGTCCGCCGAGACCCGAGCTTCGGCTCGTGGGACGGCGACCCGCGCTTCACCGACAGCGCCCTCGTGGTGGTGCACACCTTCTGCGAGGACCCCGACGGCGACGAGGACGCAGCGATCCTCGCCGAGGCCGTCCGCGTGGTCATCCGCGACGCCTGGCTCAAGCACAAGGTGGTCGCCAGCCGCGGCCACATCACCCGGGCCGACCTCAACTCGGCGCCCCGACGGGCGCCCGACTGGTCCACCAGCACCGGCCCAGTGCAGTACGCGGACCTCCCCACTGGGGTCTGGCGCTACGAGACCAAGTACGACATCGCGATCCGCAAGCCGCAGTCGCGCCCGTACCCGCTCCCCATCCCCTAAGCAAGGAGGCCCCCTAAGTGGCACTGAACGACGCCGCAACCCTCGTCATCGGGTCCGGCAACTACCTGACGGCCCCGGTCGGCGCCCCCATCCCGACGGACCTGCTCGCCCCCACTTCCCCGTGGGAGAACGTCGGCCACACCTCGCTCGAAGACATCTTCGCGATCTCGTCCGAGGGCGGCGAGGCGACCGTCATCGGCACCCTCCAGAACAAGAGCCTGCGGACCAAGTACAGCGCCCGGACCGAGACCATGGCCGTGACGCTCCAGCAGTTCGACGTCGCCGGCCTCAAGCTCTTCTACGGCTCCAACGCGCCGATCCTGCCCGACGGCAGCGTGGGTGTCCCGACCGACCCGACCCCGACCGTCGCGGCCTTCCTCGCGGTCTTCGTGGACGGCGAGAACGAGTTCGCGTTCTACGCGCCGAAGGCCGAGATTTACCGGGCCGACGACCTGTCCCTCTCGGACACCGAGTCGCTGGCCGGCCTGCCGATCGGCGTGAAGCCGATGGCGTACGGCTCGAACAACTGGACCTACGCGGTGACCCCGCTCGGCTCTGGCGTGATCGCCCCGACCGGCGCGACCGCCGGCACCCCCGGCAGCTTCACCCCGACCGGCGCCGTCCGGCCGGCCAACCTCGCCGGCCTGACCGGCATCACGGCCAGCCCGGCAACCGCCTGGACCACCGGCCAGCACGTCGTGCTGGGCGACTCCTCGAAGGCGTACTGGGACGGCTCCATGTGGAAGGCCGGCCAGGCCGCCTAACCAGCTCCCCCGGCGCGCGAGTGACGCGGACCCCTTGCGCGCCGGGGACTCCCTCTCGGGAGTCCCTCTCCGAAGTCCGCATCACCATCCCTACCAGCACAGGAGGTCCGCACCCCTATGGCCAGCTACACCCTCGACAACATCCGCGCCGCCGCCGAGGCCAAGTACGGCTCGACCGACATCGAGCTCAGCGCCGGCAGCGTCGTTCGCCTGCTCAACCCGCTCCGCCTGCCGAAGGCGACGCGCGAGGAGCTCCAGGGACTCCAGGACCAGATGGAGGCCGACGGCGCCGACCAGGAGGCCCTGATGGAGGGCGTGATCCGCCTCGTCGCGGACAACCCCAAGAAGGGTGACGCCCTGATCGCCGCGATCGGCGGGGACCTGGCCGTGCTGGCCGAGATCGTCGAGACCTACAGCAAGTCGACCCAGGTGGGGGAAGCCTCGGCCTCTGCCGCCTGATCGACGAGTACGGAGAGGGGCTGTACCCCGACCTGCGCTTCCACTACGGCGTCGACCTCGCCGACGTGATCGCGGGTCGGGGCCCGAGCCCCGCTCTGGTGCTCCTGCTTGTGCAGAGGCTCCCTGACACCTCCCTGACCGTCGCTCTCGCGTCGGGCGGTCGGGACCACTTCGGATGGGGGGTTGACCGCTACCTCGCGGCCGACCTCTACGACGCGCTGAACGTCAACACCCGGGCCACCGGCAACTGGCCCAAGGGCAAGGCCCCTAAGTTCCCCGCCTGGCCACGGCCGGCAGCCAGGGCGAAGAAGAAGACCGCACCGAGCGACAAGCCGAAGCGCGTCGGCGTCGCCGACATCTACAAGAAGTTCACCCGGAGGTGACGCATGCCCGCAGGGCAGATCATCGGCCGCGTCTCGGTCAAGGTGCTTCCGGATACGGATGACTTCCGCCGCGACGCGCAGAAGCAGCTCGATCGGATCGAGAAGCAGCTCAAGATCAAAGTCGCGGTCAAGATCGACACGACCGGCCTCCAGCGGGATCTGCTGACGCAGATCAAGGAGATCAACGCCAAGAACAAGACGACGGACGCGCGCAAGGTCCGCTTCTACTCGACGATCTCCACGGCCGGCATGAACAAGGCCATCAACGACGCGGTCCGCGAGCTCCAGGCCCGCGCGACAGGCAAGACGATCAAGTTCCGGGCCGACGACGTCGAGGTCACCGGCGACATCAAGTTGGAGCTCGACCAGGCCAACCTGGACAAGATCAAGCACGACCTGGAGCACTGGCGCGACAAGGTCAGCCCGCTCAAGGTCGAGGTCAAGCTCGACATTGCCAACGGCGCGGGCGCCGCAGTCTCCGCCCGCCTCCAGGTGCTCACCCGGCCCCGCACGGTGCCGATCATGCCCGAGCTGGACAACACCTCGGTCACCAAGGTCGCGACCGCGCTGGCCGCGCTCAGCGGCGCCCGTGTGCTGACGAACATCTTCGAAGACCTCGGGAACATGATCAAGAACCTCGACAAGAGCGTTCCAGTCATCGGCTCCCTGGCGCTCGCCATCGCTGGCCTCGCCGGCTGGGGCCTCACCGCGGCCTCGAACCTCTTCGCCCTGAGCTCCTCGCTCGCCCAGATCGGACCAGCAGCCCTACTGCTGCCCGGCCTGCTCGGCGGCATAGCCGTCGGCGTCGGCACGATGATCGCGGCGTTCAAGGACTTCAACAAGGTGCTGCCCGAGGTCAAGGGTCAGCTCTCGAAGCTCCAGGACGTCATCAGCAAGAACTTCTGGGACAAGGCTGCCGCGCCGATCCGCGCGATGGTCGACGAGCTCCTCCCGGCCTTCACGGCTGGCGTTGCCAAGACGGCCACTCAGCTCGGCGGGTTCTTCGCCGGCCTGGCCACGGGCCTCAAGGGCGCGCTCAGCCCGGCGCTGACCCAGATGTTCGCGGACCTGTCCGACTCGATCACCATCGCGACGACCGGCACCGGGGCCTTCGCGAACATCATTGCGGTGCTCGGCAAGGTCGGCACTAGCTACCTGCCCGAGCTCGCGCAGTGGTTCGTCAACATCTCGACGCGCTTCTCGGACTTCCTCACCGCGGCCGAGACCGATGGCCGGCTCCAGGGCTGGATCGACGTCGCCCTCCAGAACCTCAAGGATCTCGGGTCCGTCCTGAGCAACCTCGGCGGCATCTTCGCCGGCCTCGGCCGGGCCGCACAGGAAGCCGGCGGCTCCACCCTCGGGATGCTGGCCGACACCCTCCAGTCGATCCACCAGACCGTCGACAGCCCGACCTTCCAGTCCGGCCTGGTCGACACCTTCAAGGCCGCGCACGCCGCCATGTCCAACCTGGCGACCGGCTCCGGCCCGGCGGTGAAGCAGCTCTTCATCACCCTCGGCGAGACGCTGACGGCAGTCCTGCCGCAGGTCGGCACGATCCTCGGCACGGCGATCGGCGCCATCGCCAACGCCCTGTCGCAGCCGGCAGTGACTGACGGCCTCAAGCTGATGTTCTCCGGCATCCAGGACGCCGTGAACGCCCTCGCTCCGGCGATGGTCCCGCTCGGCCAGGCGCTCGGCTCGCTGATGTCCCTGGTCGCCTCGTTCGCGACGACGCTCGGCCCGCTGGTAGCCGGCGCCTTGGTCCCCCTGGCCATGGCCTTCCAGGCCCTCGTTCCGTCGATCACACCGCTGATCGGACTGCTCGGCGGCGCACTGCTCGGCATCATCCAGCAGCTCACGCCGGTCATCAACGAACTGGTGCCGATCGTCCAGAACGCCATGGCCATGGCCTTCCAGGCGCTGGCCGCGATCCTGCCGCCGATCGCCTCGATCTTCGGTCAGCTCCTCACGGCCGTCGCCCCGCTCGTCGAGCAGCTCGTCAACGCGCTGGCCCCGATCCTGCCGATCCTCGCGCAGGCCCTGAGCACGATCATGACGGCGCTCTCGCCGATCATCTCGGTCCTGCTCCAGATCGTCACGGCCATCCTGACGCCGCTCATCACGGTGCTCCAGGCGGTGCTGTCGGCGGTCCTGCCGAAGCTCGGCGAGGCCATCGCCCGCGTCGCGGACGCTCTCCAGCCTTTCCTCCAGGCGCTGTTGGCAATCGTCAACTTCATCATGCCGATCCTCGTCCCGGTGATCACCTTCCTGGTGAACATCCTGGCGAACTCGCTTGTCGCCGCGATCAACGGCGTCGGCCTGGTCCTGGAGGGCTTGAAGGAAGTCTTCGTCGGCATCTGGAACTACATCAAGGGCTTCTTCGAGGTCTGGTGGGGCCTGTTCGAAGGCATCTTCACCGGCAACTGGGACACCTTCAAGCAGGGCTTCTCGGACCTCTGGGACGGCATCCTCGGGTTCCTCAAGGGCATCTGGGACGTCATCCTCGGCGCCCTGGAGTTCTTCCTCAACATCGGCATCCTCGGCACTGCCAAGAAGGCCCTCGTCCTGATCAAGGACGGATTCGTGGCCGGCTGGACGCTGATCAAGACGGTCGTCGTCGACCTGTGGGAGTCCCTCGGGAGTCGCTTCACCTCGTTCATGACGACGTTGAAGAACACCCCGGGCGCGTTCCTCTCCGAGATCAAGGCGCTCTTCAAGGGTGCCTGGGACGACATCAAGGCGGCGGTCATCGTCGCCTGGGACGGCATCAAGAACGGCGTCTCGCAGGGCATCACGGCGGTCGTCGACTTCGTGACCGGCCTGCCCGGCCAGATCATCTCGGTCTTCGCCGGCGCCGGCCAGTGGCTGCTGGACATCGGCCGGAAGATCATCGACGGCCTGATCAACGGCATCAAGGAGAAGATCGGCAAGGTCAAGGACACGCTCAAGGGCCTGACCGACATGCTCCCGGACTGGAAGGGCCCGGAGAGCCTCGACCGCGTCCTACTCAAGGATGCTGGCCGGCTGATCATCGACGGCTTCATCGACGGCCTGGAGTCCCGCTACGACGCCGTCCGGAAGTCCCTCAAGGGCCTCACCGAGGACGTCGCCGGCACGGAGTTCGACTCCCCGACCATCGGCCAGATCAACACGGCCCGCCGGGCCTCCAACGCCTCGGCTCGCGCCCTGGCCGGCCTCTCCACCGAGGGCGGTGTGACCAAGGTTCTCAACTACTACGCGGCACCCGGCAGCAGCCTCGGCAGCGAGGAAGACCTGTTCGCTGCGGTGTCGCGAGGAAGGATGGCTGGCTGGTGATCAAGCTCGAACTTCGCAACGCGCTCGCTGTGATCAACCTCAACGAGCAGTACGAAGTCGGGACAGGGATTCAGGCCGTGGCCGGCGCGACCGGATTCGGCCTGCCCCAGCGCTCGCTCCAGTGGCTGGAGGGCGCTGGCGACGGCTCGATCTACCAGGGCCGGCGCATCCTGTCCCGCGACATCAACCTCCCGCTCGACGTCGTGGGTCGGGACCGAGTCCACCTCAAGAAGATCCTCTCCCGGCTGGCTCTCATGCTCGCCGGCCCGTGCACGCTGACCCACATCGACGAGGACGGCTCCCGCTGGTCTGCGGACGTCGTCCTCGTCGGCGGGGGCGACTTCGCGTACGGCGAGGGGTCGACCGGCGAGCGGGACTGGCAGACGACCATCACCCTCCGGGCGCCGAGCTCGTACTTCACGTCCGAAGACGTGACCTCCAAGTCCATCGGCGGCGACACCACGACGGGGTCTTTCCTCTCCTCGATGGTGTCGCTGCCTGTCGCCTCGTCGCAGGCGATCGGCTCGATCGACCTGGAGAACGTCGGCGACGCGGACGCCTACCCGGTCTGGGAGATCCACGGGCCCGGCCACGACTTCGAGGCCATCGCCCCGCTCCGGGACGGACAGAAGACGCCCGAGTCGATCCGATGGGAGGGCACCCTCGCTGACGGCGAGGTGCTCATCATCGACACCCGCACGGGCCTGGTGGTCGACCAGGCCGGGGCCAACCGGTACGCGGACCTCGCGCCGGCCCCTCGCTTCTGGAGCATCGCCCCCGGCCGCTCGGTCGCGACCGCGAGCCTGATCGGTGTCAGCCCGACATCGAAGATCGTCTGTTCGTGGCGGCCTCGGAAGTGGATGGTGATCTGAGGTGCGAGCGTCAGACATCACCGTCGAGGTCCGAGACAAGACCCTCGCACGACAGGGCGTCATACGCCCCGAGGAGCTTGTCCTGGAGCTGTCCGACCAGTTCAACAACGTCGGCACGTGGAAGGTCGTGCTGGCCTCCGAGCACCCGCTCGCGAGCGTCCTGCGCACCCCCGGGTCGGGCATCATCGTGACCGGTCCGACGGACGTGCTGATGTCCGGTCCGACCGTGGCGTCAGAGCTTGCTTCGACCCCGGAGGATTCCAGCGGCACGGTGTCCTTCGAGGGCGTGTCCGACAGCGTCGTGCTGAACGACATGCTCGCGATCCCCGAGCCGTCCAATCCGGATCTTGCAGCGCAGAAGCTCGCGCACGACAGTAGGACCGGCCCCGCCGAGACCGTCATGCACGCCTACGTCTCCGCGAACATCGGTCCTACCGCGCCGGCCGCACGACGCCGGGGCGGGCTCACGATGGGCACCAACCTGGGCCGCGGGCCGACCGTCTCCAAGTCGGCCCGCTTCCCGGTCCTGGGTGACCTACTCGCTGAGATCGCCGTCGTCGCAAACCTTGGCTTCCGTGTCGTCCAGCGCGGCAACCACCTGGTCTTCGAGACCTACGCGGTCGTCGACCGGTCCCGCGAGATCCGCCTCGACGCGCGCAACCGGACGCTCTCCGGTCAGCGTGTGTCGATCGCTCCGCCGAAGACGACCCGGGTCCTGGTGGCCGGCCAGGGCGACCTGACCGCGCGCCAGTTCCTGCTGGTCGACAACGCCACCTCGCTCGCCGCCGAGGCCGACTGGGGCCGGCGGATTGAGAAGTTCGTCGACCAGCGCAACACCGACGACTGGGCCGAGCTCCAGCAGGCCGGCGACGAGACGCTCGCCGACGAGGGCTCGACGACCATCGCGGTGCAGGCCGTCCCCGTCGAGGACTCGTCGATGGCCTTCGGCATCGACTGGCACCTCGGCGACCACGTCGGCGTCGTCGTCGAGGATCAGGAGCTCAGCTCCACGGTCACCGGAATGGCCTTGAAGGCCAACGCGGACGGCTTCTTCCTGGGCGCCCTGCTGGGCGACCCGACCGGCTTCAACCTCGACGCCGCGCTGCATCGACGAGTGCGGGACTCCGAGTCGCGCATCTCCGCCCTGGAGCGCACGGCCGAGGGCGGGAATTCAGACAGTCAGCTCATGTCGATCATGGGGGTGTGGTGATGGCGGCAACGCCGAAGAACTTCTACCGGGGCGCTCTGCCCGCGGCGATGACGTCCGTCTACACGGTGCCTGCGGGTGCCTCGGCCATCGTCACGAACATCGTCGCGACCAATCCGGGCGCGTCGGCCGCGAGCGTCGGCGTCAAGATCGGCGGCATCTACGTGCTCGCCAATACGGGCATCGCCGCCGGCGGCGTGCTCACCGTCGAGTTGAGCCAGGTGCTCAATGCCGGCGACCAGATCGAAGTGCAGGGCAACGCCATGGCGGCCCCGACGCACATCAGCGGAGTGGAGGTTGTGTAAGTGGGACTGAGTGTTTTCCCATCGCCGGCGGACTCCGGCGTCGTTGGCCCGACGGGGGCCACCGGCCCGCAGGGGCCGCAGGGTGCGACCGGTGCAACCGGCGCTAAGGGTGCAACCGGCGCAACAGGCGCCGCAGGCGCGACCGGCCCCGCCGGTCCGGCTGGAGCAACTGGCCCGCAGGGGGCAACCGGCCCGCAAGGCTCGACGGGACCACAGGGCCCGAAGGGTGACACGGGCCTGACTGGAGCGACCGGCCCGCAGGGGCCGAAGGGTGACCCTGGAGCGTCGTCTCCCTATGCGCCTCGCGCCGACGTGGGCATCTGGGTGCCGGCCGGCTGGGGCTCGTTCTGGCGGACGAAGCGTGACGCCGCCGCCGCAGGCACGGGCAAGGCTGTCATCGCGGCCGTCGGCTCCAGCTCGACTCAGGGGCTCTACTCCGGCAACCTCCTGACCGACCCGTTCGTCTCGAAGCTCCGCACCTCGCTCCAGAGCTCGTACGGCGATGGCGGCTCCGGATACTTCGGCACGACCCGGAGCGTGACGTTCCTCGGTGCGGGAGCCATCGCCAACGCCTGGGACGCCCTCCCCGGCAACCTGGCCACGCTGTCGGGCTCCTGGCTCGGCGGAAACAACTACGGCCCCGGTGGCCAGTACCTGTACTGCTCGGCCCCCGGGAACTACGCCCAGTTCACCAAGGTCCGCGGCACCACCATCCGCATCTACACGATGAGCGGTGGCGGCCGGGTCAACTGGACCTACCAGATCGACGGCGGAACGGTCACTCCTGTCACTGATAGCGGCACCCCTTCCATCCAGGTGACCACGATCAGCGGCCTCTCGGCCGGCGAGCACACGGTCAAGATCGCCCACAACGGCGCCAACGGCTCCAACTTCTCCCCATGCGGCGTCACCGGCGAGAACGCGACCGGAGTCGTGGTGAACAACTACGGCCTGTCCGGCGCCCAGACGAGCACTTTCGTCGGTGCCGACTCGGCCACCTACCAGCCGATCACCTGGAACGGGGGCCCCAATTACCCGGCGGATCTCCTGATCTACGCCCTTGGGGCCAACGACGCATCCAGCGGTGTCGCCATCGACACCTACACGGCGAACCTGCGGAAGTTCCTCTCGGCCGTGAAGGACGGGCAGACGGTTGGCGGAGTGAAGGCGACGGGCAACACCGACGTCCTGATCCTCATGCAGCACATCGGCTCGTACGACAACGCCACCACCCCCCGGTGGCACGACTACTGCGACCGGGCACGCGGGATCGCCGAAGCCTACGGTGCGGCATTCGTCAACGTTTGGCCGCTCGGCCGCAACTCCTGGAACCACTGGAGCAACCAGGGGTACTGGGGCAACGCGTCCACGGCCGGCGGCGTGTCCGGCACCGACCCCATCCACATGAGCAACGCCGGACACCAGTTCACGGCCGACGCGCTCCTCCCCATCCTCACCGCGTAGCGTCCCTCGACTTTCGGCCCCCGCGACTCCCGCGGGGGCCTTTCCATTCCCCAAGGAGGGAGCCCCTAAGTGGCCACCAGCTCTTACCCGTTCGATGGTCAGGCGACCACCGAAAGCCAGTTCTCGCAGCTCTTCCGCGAGCTCCAGGACTCCGGCGTCTGCGCGTCAGCCGACAGTCTCGACCTCAAGGTCTCCGCCGACGGCTCCGGCATGAAGGTCTTCGTCCAGCCCGGCTTCCACCTGGTGCGCGGACACGCCTTCCTGAGCACGGCCGTCGAGGTGCTCACCGTCGCGGCGGCCGACACCACCGCCCGGACCGACCGCGTGATCCTGCGGCTCAACCCCACCACGAACGGGATCACTCTGGTCGTGCTCAAGGGGGCCGCGGGCGGCACCGCGCCGGCACTGACCCAGACCGACACCGACATCTTCGAGGTGTCGCTCGGCCTGGTCGCGGTCGGCGCCAACGTCACCAACATCGCGGCGACCGCGGTCACCGATGACCGGCGCTTCGCCGGCACACGAGTCGGCACCTGGTCGACCGCGACCCGGCCGGCCACTCCACGACTCGGCAAGCTCGGCTACAACTCGACCACCGCGAAGTGGGAGTTCTGGAGCGGCACCGCGTGGGCCGACCTCGCGCCGATCGTCTCCTGGACCAGCGTTACCAACAAGCCGGCCACGTTCCCGCCGAGCACCCACACGCACGTCATCGACTACAACGACGTGACCAACAAGCCGACCTCGTTCACGCCGAGCACGCACACCCACTCCTGGAACGTGCTCACGGACAAGCCGACGCAGTTCCCCCCGTCGAGCCACCAGCACTCCTTCTGGTCGCTGAGCGAGATCCCGAACGAGTACACCCCCGCGACCCACTACCACAGCCAGTACCTGGAGTGGTGGGGCACGATCAACCGGGCGAACGGCTCTGACCGGCCGCACTCGTACACGCCGGCCGGCTCCGGCTGGTACGCGGTGTGGGTCGACGGAAACCACAACTTCTGCCGCAACACCTCCTCGATCAAGTTCAAGAAGAACGTCCGCGACTACTCCGTGGACCCCGCGAAGGTGCTGGCGCTCCAGCCTCGCGTCTACGACCGGAAGGACACCGAGGAGGACGGCGTCGTAACGCCGGGCCAGAAGGACGAGTACGGCCTAATCGCCGAGGAGGTCGACCAGCTCGTCCCGGAGATCGTCATCCGCAAGGACGGCGAGATCGACAGCGTCCGCTACGACCTGCTCGGCCTGGCCCTGCTTGACGTCGCGAAGAACCAGCAGGCGCGCATCGAGCGCCTGGAGGCCGCCGTCTACCACCTTGCCGGCGTCGTCGCGGAGCTGGCCGGGGGTGCCCGGTGAGCCAACTCATCGCCATCGACGCCTCGGTCCAGGGCGCCATCGTCACCACCGCCGGCGCCGTCACGGTGGCTGCGGTCGGGGTCGTGGTCGAGCTCCTGCGGCGCCAAGGGCGGGCGATCAGCGAGGTGCGCGATCACGCGCAGGAGGCCCGGGACCAGGTCGCCAACACGCACAGCACGAACTTGCGCGACGACCTCGACCGTGTGATCGCCGGCCTCGACCGCGTCCTCGACGGCCAGGCCCGCCACGAGGAGGCCCTGCACGACCTCCGCCGCGAGGTCGCCCACGAGCGCTCCGAGCGCCTGGCCGTCGCCGAGCGCCTCGACAAGCACATCAGCCTCGACCGCTGACCGATCCATCCATCCATCCCTGGCCCCGCCTACCCGGCGGGGCCTTCGTCATTCCTGGAGGCAATCACCTTGTCCGTCAACGTCATCTCCCGTGCAGCCTGGGGCGCCAAGCCTTGGAACGGCACCCCGAACACCGTCGCCATCAGCGAGCGGACCGAGTTCTTCGTCCACTACGACGGCGCGACCCCGATCACCCGGACGGGCAACTCGATCCCGCAGGCGATCGAGCGCGAGCACCTGGCGAACGGCTGGTCGGGCGTCGGCTACAACTTCGTCGTCGACCAGGCCGGCAACGTCTACGAGGGCCGCGGCTGGAACCTCCAGGGTGCCCACTGCCCGAACCACAACCGCTCCGGCATCGGCGTGCAGGTGGCCGTCGGCGGCGACCAGGCCCCGTCCGAGGCGGCCCTCGCCGCGACCCGCGCGCTGTACGACGAGGCGTGCGACCGGGCCAACCGCACCCTCGCCAAGATGGGACACAAGGACGGCTTCGCCACCGACTGCCCCGGCCCGAAGCTCTACGCCTGGGTGAAGGCCGGCATGCCCGTCTCCGGTGGCGCCCCCGCTCCGGCTCCGGCTCCGAACCCGTCTGCGCTCGTCCTCCGGCGCGGCGACAAGGGCGAGGCCGTGAGCACCCTCCAGGCCCTCCTGAACGTCAAGGGCCTCGCTCGGCTCAACGTGGACGGCGACTTCGGTCCGGCCACCGAGGAGGCCGTGAAGGCCGCCCAGCGTGCGGTGCACGTCGCGGTGGACGGCGTCTGGGGCCCCCAGACTGCGGCCGGCGTCGCGGCGTACAGCCGGCTCCCGATCCCGACCGCCGTGCTCGGCGTCGGTAGCTCTGGCCAGGCGGTGCGCGACCTCCAGACCTGGCTCAACGCTCGCGGGTACGGACACCTGTCCGTGGACGGCGCGTACGGCCCGGCGACCAAGACGGCCGTCATCGCGGCTCAGCACTCCCTCGGCGTCACCGCCGATGGCGTCTGGGGCCCGAAGAGCGCGGCGGCTGCATCCCGATGAGAGAAAGGACACTCCCGTTGAAGACCCTGATCCTGCCCCTCCTGCCGGTCAAGGCCCAGCCGTACGCCAAGGCCGTCGTCGCTCTGCTCGGCACCCTGGCCGGCATCGCCGTCCTCTACTTCGGCGACGAGCCGCGCGTGGCAGCAGCCGTCCAGGTGCTGACCGCCCTTGGCGTCTACGCCCAGCCGAACGGCCAGCCGGCCGAGGAGGACGCCGCCACCGAGTGACCTCGGATACAACGAAGCCCCGTCGACTATTGTTCGGTCGACGGGGCTTCTCTGTGTCTCAAGACTTACCGCTCTTCTCCGCCTCGATCTCCTCGACGGTGCGAATCTTCGGCCGGCGGCGGGCTGGCCGGGCTGGCGCCGGCAGTGGCTTCGGATCAGTGGCGGCCTTCCGCGGCCGGCTGACGGGCTTCGACTCGACCGGGGTCTCCCCGCCCCCAGTCAGCGCCAGCGTGGCAGTCGCTGGCATTGACTGTCCGCTTAGTAGGGCCTCCAGCGGGGCCGCGTGGTCCGCGCAGAGATCCTTCGTTACAGTGCGGTCGCCGCTCGTGATGGTGTAGCTCTCGGTCGGCTTCCCCACTTCGGTCATGTCCTCATCGCACACGGTAATCGTGGCCACTTCCCCTCCTCCTTCGCGTCCCGCACCCACTGTCAAGGTGTCACCATGCAAGGGTAACCACTTGCACAGCTACAGCTTGACGATCATCTAGCCAGTGTGCAAGTGTATGAGCTCCATGTGAAATTTAGGTTGAAAGGAGGAGGGATGGCCGCTAGCAAGATCGTCGACGAGACCGAGGTTCTTCGCTGGTTCGAGGAGGGGCGAACGTACAGCTGGATGGTGGAGGAGTACCGCCGGAAGTACAACATCGAGACCGTTCCTTCGATGTGGGGGAATTTCCGGCGGCGCCGCGGCCTAGATCGCCGCCTAACACGGGACGAGGAGCTCATCCCCTGGGCTGTGAAGGCGGAACATCGCTGGTCCTTCCCGGTCATCATGCTTCGTGCAGAAGCCCGCCGCCGCGAGGGCAAGGAGCTCACCGAGGCTGATGCCGTTCGCCTGGCTTCCTGGCTCCAGATGCTGGACGAGGAGAACGCCGTCGTCTACTACGATCCCGACACCGAGGAAGGCTTCCACTACGTTCACCGCGAGCCCTCCGATCGGGACATCGTTCGCCAGCCAGCAACCAAGACCGGACGCCAATCCCGCGACTGACGCACCACTCTCCGACTGAATCCTCCTGCCGGCACGACCGCAGGGGGATTCATGTTTCCCAACACGCAGCAAGCTAGCGCACCCCTCCGACAAGTCACGGAGAGTGGCTATCTACACCACCTGCCACCTGCAATAGTTACGCAACGTGCAAGCGGATTAACCCCTTCCGGCGGTCGAACGGTTGTGCGATGATCGGGCGCGGGACGGGCCCATTACCTGAGCGTTACAACTCCTTGACTGCGGGTGTGGCAGCGGGTAGAACTTGATCCCTTGCGGTTCCACTTACACACACGAGGGGGCGATAGTGAATGACCAACCACTTCGAGCAGGGGGAGAACCTTCTCGGGTTTGACGACCACGACCACCACGGCTGACGGCCTGATCACCTTCTACGCCGACAGCTCCGAGTGCGACTTCCACATCGACGCCCTGCCCGAGTACAGCCCGCGCATCATGAGGGCACTGCTGGAGATCCTCAGGCGCCTCGGCCTTGAACTCATGGACGACGACGAGTGCGAGCCTGAGATCCTTCCCAACGGAGCTGTTCGCCTGTACCTGACGCCGATCATCCACAATCCGCCCCACAAGGAGCTCATCCTCAAGGGGCGCATCCTTCTGCCGATCACGCTGCCCGACCTCGTTGAACGAATCCCTGCGACCCTGGAGGTAGCCGCTTGCTGAACTTCATCGATCTGCCCGCGCCCGACAACACCCGCAAGGTTCCGCGGGACGGGTGGGATCGACCTCTTGTGGTCCCTCGGGTCGGCGGAAGGCCCGTCGGCCACACGAGGACGACGACCTTCATCGACTGCATCGAGGACAAGAGCAGCCTCATCGCCTGGGGCAAGCGCATGGTCCTCATCGGCGCCTCCCGGCAGCCCAGCCTCCTCGACGCGGCGCGCGGACTCGACCCTGAGGCAGGCGAGGACAAGCAGCAGCTCAATGCCCTCGCCGAGCGCGCTACGGACGTCTCAGGCGCCAACGACAAGCGGGAGAGGGGGACGCACCTGCACACTCTCTCCGAGTATGTAGACCGCGGTGAGGCCCTGCCGGCCGGCACCACTCCCGAGGACATGCGGGACATGGCGGCCTACATGATGGCGACCGTTGACTTCGAGGTCATCGCCGTCGAACAGTTCGTCGTGGTGAACGAGCTGAGTACCGCCGGCACCTTCGACCGCATGCTGCGGTACAGCGGACCGGACCCGTTCGGCAACCACATCGAGGGCCACTTCATCGGCGACCTCAAAACCGGCTCGGTCGAGTACGGCGGCCTCAAGATGGCCAGTCAGCTCGCGGTGTACTCGCGCGGCGAGCTCTACGACCACACGCGCTTCCCGATCGACACGACGGACAAGAAGGCCCTCGCAGCCTGGAAGAAGACCGCCGTGCCAGCCGAAGAGGCCGCCCAGGCGTACACCGCGTTGCCGTCGGTCAACCAGGACTGGGGCATCATCATCCATCTGCCGGCAGGCAAGGGTGAGTGCACCCCCTACTGGGTCGACCTCAACATCGGCTGGGCTGCTGCTCAGCTCGCGCTCCAGATCCGCAAGATGCGGGGGACGCGCAACGCCATGCGCCCGTTCGTGGGCCAGGTCACGGCACCCGAAGTTGTTTCTGACGCTGTGGGTGTGTAAGTTGAACTTCAACAGCGAGGGCAACCTCGCCAGGGAGTTCCAAGTTGCACATCAATCTCATGGTGTGTAAGTTGAACTCGACACCGACGAGAGGAGAGATCACCGAGTGAGCGACAACAGGGGCATCACGGTCACCATCAAGTACGGCAAGGGCTACGAGGAGACCTGGGCGGTCTTCAAGGGCAGCGCCAACGAAGTGCGCGAGGACATCGCCGCGTACTTCGGCTTCCCGCCCGAGGCGATGGAGGGCCTGACCCTGAGTGAGGTGGTCGTCAACGCGACCAGCCTGGCGCACGGCAAGGGCAACATCGCCGCCATGCTGGGCGCGACGATCATCCCCGTGAGCCAGTCCGCGGTGCCGGCCGCGCCGACCGGTGACCCGTGGGCGGCTGCCGCTCAGTCGGCGCCGGCCAGCAACTGGGCCCCGAAGGCGTCCGGGCCCGAGCCGGCAGCGGAGGACCCGAACGCCTGGATTCTCGGCGAGATCGAGAAGCAGCCCGACCGGGACTCGCTCAAGCGCCTGTGGGCCGAGAACCAGAGCTTCTTCGCCGACCCGGCCGTGATGGCCGCCTGGAAGAGCAAGGGCAAGGCCCTGGCCGCCTGATGAAAGACCGCCTGTCTTCCCTCGCGGCAGCCCTGCTCGGCCTCGTGCTGATCGTCGGCTCCGTGTGGGTCTGGACCTCCGCGCCCTGCGGCCTGTGGTCCTACTCCAAGGCGGGCGACATGCCCGCACGTTGCATCAACCGCTAACCGATCACCGGTACACCGAACAAAGGAGCATCACTCTTGAGCCTCAACTTCATGGACATCCCCACCCAGGGTGGCGGCTGGTTCAAGCCGGCCGACAACAACAGCGCGGTCGCCATCCTCATCGAGGTGAAGGGCTTCGACCGCCAACGGCCGACCCCGAACGGGCCGAAGGACAGCATCCTGGCCGATGTCTCGGTCTTCCAGTCCGACGCCGACCTCGCGGCCGGCACCCCGCAGATCGCCAAGGGCCAGAGGATCGAGCAGACCATCCTGGCCCGCGACCTGGCGGACATGGTCGGCTCGGCCACGATCGTGACCCTCGACCAGATCCCGCCGAAGAAGCCGGGTCAGCGTCCGGCCTGGGTGTGGCGCCCGGTCGCCTCGGCGTCGGTCCGTCAGGACGTCGTCGACTACGCCACCAAGCGCGAGGCTGCGGTGAACGCCGCCCTGGACGACGCGCCCGACTTCGACTGACCGGTGTGTAAGTGAGAAGCAGGGGGCCGGTTCCGAACCGGCCCCCGCTCCACCGAAGGAGGAGAGAGTGAGCCGTCCTTCGTGGGACGACTGGGCCTTGGCCATTGCCGAGGCCGTGGCCAGCCGGGCCGACTGCGTTCGAGCGCAGGTCGGCGCCGTGCTCCTGAGCCGCACGCACCGCGTGCTGGGCGTGGGGTACAACGGCCTCCCTGCCGGCCTTCCTGGCTGCGCTTCTGCGGGCAACTGCCCGCGCGGGCGCCTCTCGATCGAGGAGTGCGCCCGGAACGCCGACTACTCGAACTGCCCGGCGGTGCACGCCGAGGCGAACGCGATCTACCACGCGGACCCGCACGAGTTGGCGGGGGCAACGCTGTACGTCACCCGCCGGCCGTGTCCGGCCTGCCAGACGCTGATCGAGGCCGCGGGCATTCGCCGCGTGGTCGTGAGAGGAGAGTAAGTGCTCAACCCTGCAAGGTCCCTGGCGCTGCACGCCGAGTCCGGCCGCGAGCTCCCGCGCGTCGAGGCGTTCGAGGCGTTGTACGCCATGGGATGCCGGCCCCGGCACGGCGAAGTCGTCATGATCGCTGGTCGGTCCGGTACGCAGAAGTCCGGCTTCGCCCTGTTCTGGGTGGCCACGATGAACTTGCCGACGCTGTACTTCTCGGCGGACATGAGCGCCTTCACGGCGTCGTCCCGCTTGGCATCGATGGCCACGGGCGACACGACCGAGATGGTCGAGGCCGGCATGGCCGAGGGCGACCGATACCGCCAGGCGTACCTGGAGGCGCTCGCCGGCAGCCGCCTCACCTTCTCGTTCGGCTCCCCCATTACGTGGCGGGCAGTGGACGAGGAGCTGGAGGCGTACGTCGAGCTCTGGGACGAGTACCCGCAGGTCATCGTGTTCGACAACCTGATGGACTTCGAGGGCGCCGAGTCGGACTACACCGAGCAGATGTCCGTCATGAGCAACGCGACCGAGCTGGCCCGCGCCACCGGCGCGACCGTCATCATCCTGCACCACGCCTCGGATAAGGCGTGGGAGGCCAAGACCGATCCCTGGTCGCCGCCGTCGCGAGACCAGGTCAAGGGCGGCCTGTCCGAGAAGCCGGAGCTGAGCCTCTCCGTCGCGCTGGACCCGAACAGCCTGGAGTACCGCGTCGCGGTCATCAAGCAGCGCATGGGCCCGTGCGACCCGACGGCCAAGCGGTACGCCTCGATGCGCTGCCATCCCGAGGTGACGCGCTTCGCCAAGCTCGACCTGAGCCTTCGCTCGAAGCCGGCGCCCCTCCAGGCGGAGCCTGCCTGGAGCCCAGCGGATGCCGTCATGGGCTCCTGACCAACAGACAGCACGGACGCGGCTTCGGCCGCTTCTCTCCGGGAGGGGTGTGTAAGTGTGACCAATGCAGTGGCGGCACGGAACAAGCGGAACAAGCGCAAGGGCGCCGACTGGGAGATCGACTTCAACCAGGGCATGCGCGAGGAGGGCTTCGACATCGAGCGCCTCCGGCTTGCCGGCAAGGACGACGAGGGCGACAACGTCATCCGCGAGGACGACGGCTACTTCCTGGTCATCGAGAACAAGAACGCCAAGTTCGAGCCCGGGGTGTTCATCTGCGAGATGGAGCGCGAGGCCGCGAACTTCGCCAAGCACCGCGGCCTGGACCCGGCCAAGGTCGACGGCATCGTGGTCGTGAAGCGCCGGGGCAAGAGCTGGCGCCAGGCGTTCGTGCTCACCACCGTCGAGCGGTACTTCGAGCTCGGGGGCGAGGCGTGATCAAGGCGAAGGTGACCGAGGCCGCCGACCTGCGGGACATCCGCATCCTGGGCGGCTTCGACGAGGAGCTGCCGGCCGAAGACGCGCTGGAGGAGCTGGGCTACGACGCGGTCCGGGGCGCCTTCCAGGCGCGGCGCGTCGCATGAGGTTCAGCCGGGTCGGCGACCGGGACGAGTCCGGCGGCGACGAGAAGCCGGACCTGGGCGAGCTGCTCGACCACTACGACGTCGGGCGCAACCCGCTGCGGGCGACCGGGATGGTCCGGTGCCCACTTCACGAGGACAACACACCGTCGATGAGCTTCAACACCGACAAGGGGCTGTGGCGCTGCCACTCCTGCGGTGAGGGGGGCGACAGCTACTCGCTGATCATGAAGAAGGAGGACACGGACTTTGTCGGAGCACGCACCTTTGCAGCCACTCTCGGTCTCGCAGCGGGAGGCGCTGGAGGAGGCGGTGACGAGCTATCAGGCAGCCGTTACGCCCGAGGTCGCCGGCTACCTGCTCGCAAGGGGGATCGGTCGGGAGGAAGCGGTTACGTCCCGGCTTGGCGTCGTCGCTGACCCGTACCCGGGTCACGAGAGGTTCCGGGGGATGCTGGCGATCCCCTATCTCGACCGGAACGGCCAGCCCCTCACGGTGCGGTTCCGCTGCCTCCAGGAGCACACCCACCGGGACTTCTTCCACGGGAAGTACAACACGATCAAGGACGACCCGCCGCGCATGTACGGGATCGAGTCGGTCCACCAGGCCGACGACGTGATCCACGTGACCGAGGGCGAGCTCGACCGGATCATCCTGCGGAAGATCGGCCTGCACGCGGTGGCCATGCCCGGCGCGAACATGTGGGCCGGCCGGCACCGCCGGATGCTGGCCGGCTTCAACCGGGTCTACGTCTGGGGCGATCCGGACGACGCGGGCGCCGAGCTCGTAAGCAAGATCAGCCGCTCGCTGCGGTCCGCCAAGGGCGTTCGACTGCGGGAGGGCGACGTGACCGACACCTACCTCGCGGGGGGCGCTGATGCGCTGTACGCGCTGATCAAGAAGGAGGACTGAGCTTGACCGAGATGACGACGGCGAAGCGCGGAGGGCGCAAGGCCGACCCGGTGACCGCGATCCTGGCGGAGATCAAGGCGCTGGTGAAGGACCGGCAGGGCGAGCCCCTGCCCCTGCGGGGCGGGCTCAACTCCGAGTCTGGACGGCTTCACTACGTCGAGCAGGAGGGCCGCTGGTCAGCCATCAACGCAGCTCGGTCGGTCGCCGGCACGCTCGGGAAGGACGGCCTGATCCTGGAGGACGCCTTCGCGGCCCTCGGCGAGGTCGACGACGCGGACGTGCGCCGGGCCCTGGTCCTGCTCGCCGCCGAGGCCATCTCCGCGGTCGAGGACATCGACCGGAGGTCCGAGTGACCCTGGCCCTCTTCGAGTTGGTCGACCGCGAGCCTGATCCGTGGTCCGGCCTGGCCGACCTGGGCGTGGCGAACGTCCTGCCGGCGATGATCTACCCGGGCAAGGTGCCGGCCGCTGGCCAGCCGCACTGGCTGGTCGTCCACGAGCACCCCGACGACGGCTTCGAGGTCGAGCACACCGACGACTGCCTCGGCCCGTACGGCAACGTCGCCTGCGACGTGGTGTTCCACGAGGAGGACGGGCTCGACCTGTTCTTCCACCGGCCCGACCTGGGCGAGGACGGCACCTCGTTCACCGATGGCGTCCGTCCGGGGCGCTACCTGATCGAGTCGTGGTTCGAGGAGCACTACTCCTACTTCTACGGCTCGACCGAGTACGACGCCGGCCTCTGCCTGATCTACCCCGAGGAGGCGGAGTGAGCGGCCTGCCGGGGAATCCCGGCCCGTCCCTCGCCGCCATTTTCGACTCGATGAGCCTGGGCGAACAGCTTGCCTTGGTGCCCCACCTGCTGGGCGAGACGTCGGCCGACTGGCTGGCCGGCGTCCTCCGCAAGTACGGACACGAGGTGTCCGCCACCACGATCCGTACCTACCGGCGAGCCCTTCGCCAGGAAGCGAGTGTGTAAGTTGAGCGACCTTCGAGACGAGCTCCTGGCGAAGCCCGTCGGGCCCGCGGTGCCGGCCCGGCAGACCGATCCGGACCGCGACTTCACCCGGCAGATCGAGGTGTCCGGCGAGGTCGCCGAGGTGACCGTGCGAGGTGCCGCCAACGAGGTCGACGAGGACGCGGCCACGGCCTTCCTGCGAACGCAGGGCCTCGACCCCGTGGACTGGACGGCGACGGGCTTCCGGTCCTCGGAGTGGACGATGGCGAACGGCGAGACCGGCGTCTCGACCCGCTTCACGTACGCCCGGCGCGGGTCGTCCAGCGCGGCCCCGCTTGACCTCGGCGAGCTCCTGGCGGCCGTCGACAGCCGGCCGATCGTCAACTTCGAGCGCGCTTCCGGGGATCACACCTTCCTGGTGCTGCTCGGCGACATGCAGTTCGGCAAGATCGACGGTGACGGCGTCGAGGGCACTCTGCGACGCACGGTCGAGTGCCTCAACAAGGCGGCCGAGCTCCTCGGCCAGTACCGGCGCCGGTTCGACATCGGGCACGTGCACGTCGCCTGGCTCGGCGACCACATCGAGGGCTTCGTCTCGCAGGCCGGCGCCAACGTCTGGCGGACGCCCCTGACGCTGTCCGAGCAGATCCGCCTGACCCGCCGGGTCATGCTGCACGCCCTCCTCCTGTTCGCGCCGCTGGTCGAGCGGGTCACGATGGCCGCGGTGCCGGGCAACCACGGCGAGGCCGTCCGGTTCAACGGCAAGGGCGTGACGCGGTACGACGACAGCCACGACACCGAGTCCCTGATCGCAGTGAAGGACGCCGCCGATCTGCACCCGGAGCGCTTCGGGCACGCCGAGTTCTTCGTGCCGGACACGGACGAGCTGACGGTCGTCGTCGACTGCTCGGGCACGGTCGTGGCCCACGCCCACGGCCACCAGTGGCGGCCGGGCAAGCACTTCGACTGGTGGCGTGGCCAGGCGTTCAACCGGGCCTCGGCGATGCACCAGGCCGACCTCCTGGTGGCCGGCCACCTGCACCACGAGTTCATCGACACCGACGGCTTCCGGACGTTCGTCCAGCCGCCGGCCATGGAATCCGAGTCGACCTGGTGGCGGCACGCCAAGGGCACCACTGGGGCCCCGGGCCTGATCGTTGCCGTCACCAGCGCCGGCGAGACCAACACGAAGGAGGTAGTGCGTTGATCGAGATCGTCGACATCGAGCCGAGCCAGAGCATCGAGGAGGCCGTCACCGACTGGTCCCTCATCGAGGTCCACGAAGTGGCCACGGCGGCCAAGAGCGCCGCACGCTCCTTCGCCCGGGACTACGAGGGGGCCGTCGAAGCCGGGGACATGGAGCAGGAGCTCCTGATCGAGTTCGCGTCCAGGTCGAGCATGGTCCACGAGGTGCTCGCCACGATGGAGAAGCCGATCGGCGTGCTGACGTTCCGCGGGTACCGACTCCTGCGGGACAAGTTCAAAACGCAGGCGACGCACCTGCGGAAGAACCGGTCGTACGAGGCGGAGCTCGCCAAGTTCAACCCGGCGGTGGACTGACTTGTCCGCTGGATACAACCGCGCCCTGGTCGAGCACCTGCTGCCGGCCGTCTGGGACCAGGGCGCGGCCTACGGCCTCAAGAACGAGACCCGGCCGGACGCCGACATGCCGAAGGGCTTCGTCGACAAGAAGAAGGGGAGCCCGCTGATGGCTCACCTCTCCGACATCCGGCAGGCGTGGAAGACGGCCCCGCTGACCGTCCTGGAGCGCCAGTCGCTCCTCCTGCGGTACGGCCTGGACTGGACGTTCGAGGAGATCGGCAAGGCCCGCGGCGTGCGCAAGCAGTCCGCGCAGGAGAGCACCGAGCGTGGCGTCGGCAAGATGGCCGCCCAACTCAACGGCGTCCCGTACGTGGACGGCTACGACAACCCCGAGGACATCGAGACTGAGTAGCTCGACGGCCCCGTGTGTAAGTGAGAACACCCCAACCCGAAGGAGACTGCAATCGGCACCCCGACCACCGTTCTGTTCGGCCCGACCGGCGAGACCGTCTACAACCGGACCTACTCCCGCGTGCAGGCGGACGGCACCCGCGAGACCTGGCCGGACACCGTCCGCCGCGTCGCGGCCGGCAACCTGGCCCTCGCTTACGGCCCGTCCGAGGGCTGGAGCGAGCCCGTGAAGGCCGAGTACGACGAGCTGGTCTCCTTCATGGACCGGTTCGCGATCCTGCCGGCAGGACGGCATCTGTGGGCTTCCGGAGTGAAGGGCCGTCAGTACCTCTTCAACTGCCACGTCTCCGGCTGGGCCGAGAAGCTCTCGAAGCATTTCGAGTTCTCGTTCATGCGACTGATGGAGGGCGGCGGCGTCGGCGCCAACTACTCCTCGCGCTTCCTGGCCCCGTACGGCGCCCCGCGCCGCGAGCTGGACGTGCACATCGTCTGCGACCCCAACCACCCCGACTACGACGAGATGAGCGCGCTCGGCATGCTGTCCGAGCAGTATGACTCGGACTGGACCGGCGCGTTCGAGGTCGAGGACTCCCGCGAGGGCTGGGCCGCGGCCCTGGTCGACCTGATCGACACCGCGATGACCAACGACGAGGTGAAGCACCGCGAGCGCGTCTATGACGTGTCCCGCGTGCGCGGCCGGGGCGCCCGCCTCAAGACGTTCGGCGGTGTGGCCTCCGGCCCGACCCCGTTCGCCCGGATGATGATCGAGATCGGCGAGGTGCTCAGCCGCGCGAGCGACCCGGCGACCCGGGTCCACGTCGAGAACACGATCCCGATGGACCGCGACCACCTGACGCCGATCGAGGCGATGGAGATCGACCACGCCATCGCGGAGTGCGTCGTCTCGGGCGGCAACCGCCGCTCGGCCCGCATGGCGATCGTGCACTGGATGGACCCGTTCATCGACGAGTTCCTCGCGTGCAAGGCCGACGGCGCGAAGCACTGGACGACCAACATCTCAGTGGAGATCGACCAGGACTTCATCGACTACCTGTCCGGCGACCGGCACGACGACCACGGACCGGGCGGGATGGAGATGGCCTGGCACGTCCACCGCAAGGTCGTCGAGGGCATGCTGCGGAACGGCGAGCCGGGCTACTGGAACTCGACCTTCTCAAACGAGGGCGAGGTCGGCGAGGTCATCGCGACCAACCCGTGCGGTGAGATCGCGCTGGAGGCGTGGGAGAACTGCAACCTGGGCCACGTCAACCTCGACGCCTTCGCGCCAGCGGTGATGGGCGGGCAGTACGACTGGCGGGGCCTTCGTCGGGCTCACCGGCTGGTGACCCGCTTCCTGATCCGGGCGACGTACGGCGACGTGAACGACGCCGGCCAGGCGGCCAAGCTGGCGGCCAACCGCCGGATCGGCGTGGGCCACTTCGGCGTGCAGGGCTTCCTCGCGAAGCGCGGCATCCGCTACTCGGAGGCGCCGCGGCTCCTGTCCGTCCGGAGCATGCTGCGGACACTCCGGAGCGAAGTCCGGCACGAGGCCCGCTCGTACGCCTTCGAGCTCCGCATCCCGGAGCCGGTGAAGGTCACCACCGTCGCCCCGACCGGGACGATCGCCAAGCTCCCCGGCGTGACCGAGGGCATCCACGCGGTGTACGGCCGGTACTTCCTGCGCCGGGTCCGCTTCTCGATCGCCGACCCCGAGCAGTACGACACGGTGAACCGTTTCTTCGCCCAGGGCTTCCAGGTCGAGGAGTGCGTCTACGACAAAAGCGGCAACACCCTGGTCGTCACCTTCCCGACCAAGGACAAGCTCGTCGCCGAGGTCGAGGAGATGGGCTACCCGGCCGAGCTCGTCGAGTCGCAGGACGAGCTCACGGTCGATCAGCTCCTCGCCTTCCAGGCGCTGTATCAGGAGGAGTACGCGGACAACGCGGTCTCGTTCACGGTGAACGTGCCGGAGGGCCTGGACCTGATGGAGACGGCCGACACGATCAAGCGCTGGCTGCCCCTGCTCAAGGGAACGACGGTGATGGTCGACGGCACGCGAGAGCAGGCCCCGTACGAGCGGCTCACCGCCGAGCAGTTCGCCAAGTACGAGGTGACCTCGATCGAGGACAGCACCGACGAGAGCTGCACGACCGGCGCCTGCCCGGTCCGGTAATGCCCGAGGGGCGTCTATCCACAGCCTATGGACGGGCGCCCCTCTTTCGTCGTGGTGGCCAAGCGCAACCTTTGCCGGACGATTCTCTCCCCGGAGATCGTGGTCTTCGGCCTGATGCAGCCCGTCACGCCGCCGGCTTGGTCATCTACGCCGGCGCTGCATCAACCTTTCGATGCTTGGGTGCCGGGTGATCGCGTCCGTGTACTCGGTGGAGTCGTCGAACTCGGTGTAGTTGACGATCGGGTCGTCAGCGGCGTACAGCATCGCGAGTGCACAGCCGAAGCAGAAGGTCTGCCCGGTGTCGAGGTCTTGCAGGTTCGCGTACTGGCGGCATCCGCTCCACTGGCACAGTCTGCGATGCCTGCCCAATTCCTCCCCCTGGCTGATGATCAGTTCTTGCGGTGCCGTCCGGAGCCTCGTCGTAGCAATGCGACCGGCGTGTAGGGCTGCGGGAAGGCCGGAGGCTTCGCCTCCACGATCAACCTGTACGCCTCGGCGTAGCTGTCGGCGACAGCAACCGGAAACCAACCGGTGCCGTGCCACTCCACGACCAAATGCGCGGTGTCGCCGAACGGTCCTGCGGCGCGCTGCGCCTGCGGGTCGAGGAGGATGGCGTCACGGGCCCCGAGGGCCGGTGTGAGGCCGGCACGGGCCTCGTACCAACCTTGTACATTCTCGTCCTCTCCGAGCACGTCCACAGTTCCTTCCCGTGCGGCGTCCTTGAGGGTGAGGTTAGGCGATGCCGAGCACCGCGCACTGCTGCTTGCCCTGAACGGCTCCGCCAGAGGCGGTGAGGTCGAGCTGGTCGAGGAAGGTCCACAGTGCGGCCCGGGTGTCCGCCACGAGCGCGTCAGCGGGGTAACTGCTCAGGCCGGGCGGCAGAGCGGCACGCAGCGGAACGTGCTCCGTGGCCTGGTCGAGTAGCTGAGCGAGGACCCAGTGCCGGGTGAGCACCTGGATTCCGAACGTGATGTGCAGGGAGTGCTGGTCGGTGGTGTGCCCGAAGTGCACCCAGCCGCGCGGGATGAACAGCACCTGACCAGCCTTGAGGGTCACCGTGTCCGCGTTTGCCTCGATGTCGGCCCGCTGCTTCGGGGTGAAGCCGACCTTCGTCCACCGGTGGGCGTCGAGCGGATCTTCGACGATCGGGGGTGCCAGCCGCCACGTCTTCTCACCCTCGGACTGCGCGAGAAGAACGTGATGGGTATCCCAGTGGGGCCCGTAGCCAGTGGAGTTCGGCGGCGTGAGGTACACGTTCGCGGTCACCGGGTGGCCGAGCTCCGCTGCGAGGTGCTTCGACGCGTCGCGCAGCGGTCCCCAGGTCACGTGCAGGCCGTTGAGGACCAGGGTTGCGGTGGGGTGGTCGGCGTTCGGGGCGTCGGGAACGAGCGCGCCCTCGCGGACGTGGCCGAGTTCGATGGAGCGAAGGGTGGGGTCAGCGACGATCCGGCGTGCGTCGTCGCGGTCGAAGAGGTCGGCTACGTCCTTGGCGTCACGCTGGTAGATGGCCGGTTCGGAGGGCCAGCGGGCGAGGAACGCTTGAGGGTCGTCGACGAGACGGGTGATCACGCTCATGGTGGTGCTCCACTCGATCGGGGTATCAAGGGCGCGGGCTCCCCGGAGAATTCCGCTCTCCGGGGAGCCGCCTTGCGTGTGCGTGGACTCAGTCGAGGAGGTAGTCGAACTCGCCGGCCTTGGCGCCCTCGATCATGGCGCGGATCTTGGTCCGGGTCGCGGTGAGCGGCACCTGCGACTCGTCGGTGGTGATGCCGATGCGGATCACGTCGCCCTCGATGGCGAAGCCGACGCTGTCGTCCAACTGCTGCTGGTTCGACCGGCTCGACTTGCGCCAGTCCAGCCCGACGGGGGCGCCGACGGGGTTGTAGTTGTCCACGGTGACGGCCTGGCTCATAGCCAGCTCTCCTTTGGGATCGTCCAGCCCTTCCGGCGGCTGCCGGGAGGGGTCGTGCTGGCCTCCGCCTGGTTGAGGCGGAGGAGTCTTGGCGGCTACCCGCCATGAAGCGGGCATTGGCATTGCGGCCACGTGGCGGCCGGGTGGTAGGCGTGCGGGTTCGGCTCGGCGTCCACGACGGTGAAGCCCGAGTCGTCGTAGCGGGTGCCGTCGGCAGCGACCTTGAAGGTGCGGATGTAGAGGCCCTGGCGCCGCTCCTCCAGGGGGACGAAGTCCGGCGACGTCTCGTTGCTCACCTTGGCCACCACACTCACCGCAGACCCCGGAGTCGGCGCCGGCGACCCGCCGCGATCTGCGAGAGGACCGAACGCCGGCGCTCCGCCCGGGTGAGGTTCTCCACGAAGACCTCGCCGCCCTGGTGGTCAGACAGCCAGATCCCCCAGGGGTGGCGGTCGCCTTCGACGATTTCCCGTCGTCGTTGCCGGGCGTCGGCGGTGAGCTGCACGTCGTCCTCCTCCGAGTGGGGTGGGGTGGGGTGCGGCGGCCCCGCCTCGTCGGGCGACGCATTGACGGAGCCGCCGCAGGCAGCCGACCCACGGGCCCCAGGACCGGGTGTCCGGCTCCTTCCCGCGGATCAGCGTGACCAGTAAGCCACCGTCAGCTACCGTCTCCCAGAGCGAAGTCCATGCGCTTTTCAGGCGTTTTCCTTGCAACACCCACGGCGACCAGGGGGTTTGATGGGCTCAAGGCGTGTGCGGCTGATCGAGCGCCGCAAGATGTTGGGCTTCACCCAGGAGACCTTCGCCGAAGCGAACGGAGTTGATCCCTCTACGGTGGTCCGGTGGGAGACTGGTCGAGCTGCGCCTCATCCGGCACAGCGGCCCCGGATGGCTACTCTGCTCCAGGTGACCCCGGAGGGATTAGTTGATCTCCTGACCGATGCGCCGCATGCCGTGGTGGCGCAGCCCCCGTCCCTGCTTCCGGATGGTGACGACGTGAAACGCCGCACGATGCTGACGATCGGCCTCGGGATGGGTGCAGCCGCACTAATGCCCACCACGCGGGCCGCAGCAGCCCCTGCCGTGGACGATCCAGTGAGCCGGGCGCTCTTCCGCCTTCCCGATGTTCCCGCGCCCTCACGGGCGGACCTGGACGCCTCCGCAGCGCAGGCCAGGCACTTGCTCCATGAAGCGCAGTACGCGCGCCTCGGAGAGATGCTCCCCATCCTGATCGCCGGCGCCCGCGCAGCCGAGGCCGACGACGTGGCCGCCCGCGCGTACGTCCTCCTCGCGCAACTGGCGATCAAGAACTACCACCCGTCCTACGCACCGGTCGCCGCCACCTACGCTCGCATCCACGCGGAGCGCACAGGCGACCCGGTGGTCATGGGCGAGGCCGCGCACTCTATGGCGATCACGATGCGCCGCGCCGGGGAGTACCGCGACGCGATCGACCACCTGTCGTCTGCCGCCGCGAACCTGGACGCCCAACCCGACCGCCTGGCTATGCGCGGCTCAATGCTGCTCACCGCCGCCTATGCCGCAGCGCAGGCGGGCTGGCGCAGTGAGGCGCTCGACCTGATGGCGGCGGCGGAGGACACCGCTGCACGCCGTGAGAGTGCCGGGCGCATGCTGTACTTGCCGGGCGTGTTCGGGCATGAGCAGGTGGCCGGGTACCGGATCTCTGTGCATCAGGCTCTGGGGGAGACAACCGAAGCAATCCGATACGGGAGTCTGGTCGACCTTCGTTCGCTGCCGAACGCGGAGAGGCGCGGGCGGATGTGCATGGACATGGCTCGTGTCTGGCGTGACGCCAAGGAGCCCGAGCGGTGCTTCGCCGCGCTCCGGGCCCTGGAGGGTCACGCCCCGGAGGAGGCACAGCGCCCGAAGGTCCGGGCGATCACGGCGGATCTTCTTACCACTGGCCGGGAGCTTCCCGGCCTTCGCGAGTTCGCGCAGAGGACAGGGGCGGCGGCATGACGAACGACAACGGGCGGATCTTCCGCGAGGCATGGATCGCGGGTGTGACGAAGCACTACCCCGGCGAGCCGAAGGCCGGCTACGTCGCGCCGTGGGACGAGACCCCGGAGTGGGAGCGTCAGTGCGCCGCCGCGGTCTTCGGCCAGGTCCGGGACTTCGTCAGCGTGAGCGCTGGCAACACTGCGAAGCTGAGCCGCGAGCAGAAGGGCCGGTTCGTCGCGACGTGCTGGATCGCACAGATCCACAAGCACATCGAGTCCCCGAAGCCGGGCTACGTGGCCGACTGGGACGACCTGCCCAAGTGGCAGCAGGAGACCGACGCGGACATCTTCGAGCACATTGAGCAGGTCGGCTAAGACATCAAGGGGGAACGAACGGGGCGCGCCACGCGTTGGACCACTTCCAAGGTTGTTGGTTGCAGATTCTTGGTCCAACGCGTGGCGCGCCCCCATGGCACCTTGACCGTCGCGGTCTACGAGGCGCCTGACCTGCGGATTCACCGAAAATTCGGCAGCTGTGGCAGACGGGTGCGGGCCGGCTCAAGTAGGACGTTCTGTCGCCTGATCGGGTAGATGTGACGCAGATCTCACTCAAGGGCGACACTACGACTGTGCGGCCAGGTCGCCAGCGACTACAGTTAAGGCATTCCTCCCCGTCGTCCGGGCCTCGTGCCCGCACTGGCGGGGATTATCTTTTTTCGGGGCAACGGCGCTCCGGCCAGGAGGGGTCACGTGGCAGACCGCGTCATCGTCTTCTTCGACTACCAGAACGTCTACGGCGGTGCGCGGCGGCAGTTCCACAGCCACTGGGAACCCCCAGAATGCGGCCACGTCGACCCGGTGGCCCTCGCCCACCACATCGCCAAGGACAGCCCCTACGACCGTGAGCTGACACAGATCCGGATCTACCGGGGGCAGCCGGACTCCACGAAGCAGCCCGGTTCCTACGGAGCCTCCCGCCGCCAGCACGCCGTCTGGCAGCGCGACCCCCTGGTGCACCTGGTGACCCGGCCCCTGCGGTACCCGCAAAACTGGCCGGCCGAACGCGCGCAAGAGAAGGGCATCGACGTCCAGCTGGCCCTCGACTTCGCTGGCCTAGCCTTCCAGGGCTTGTACGACGTAGGAATCATGATGTCCGCCGATACCGATCTCAAGCCCGCGCTGGAGTACGTCGTCGGCCTCAGCCCCAACAACCGGAAGCCGCGCGCCGAGGTCGCGGCCTGGTCGGCGAAGGGGCAGCACTCCCCGCGGCTCTCGATTCCGGGGGCTTCCCTGTACTGCCACTGGGTTGGGGAAGACGTCTACAAGCGGGTGAAGGACACCACGGAATACACCAAGACCACGTAGTCCCCAGGAGCACACAGAGCCCCCGCTGGCCGAGGCTGACGGGGGCTGCTGCATGCTGGCTGCGATCAGGGGCGCTTGTAAACCCTGTGCGTGCCGACTCGGCGCCAGATGACGTGAACCTCACCAGGGACCACGGCATCCCCGTACTCGAAGGTGGCGCGCCAGTCGTCGCCGAACGTCATCTCGTAGATGTCGCCGACGCCGCTCATTTTCGAGATTCGAAGACCCTTGCGAAATCCGCCGCCAGCCTTGAGATCAGCGATCATGTGGGCGACAGCGATGCGGAAGGCGGCGCGCATCGCCGGAGTGAGCTTCTTCCAGTCATCCCAGAAGGTGCTCAGCTGGTCGTACGTGGGCACTCAGACATCTCCCCGTGCCAGCCCGGCCTCATCGAGCACATCATCCAGCTTCAGCCCGTCTTCGGCGGCCAGCGCGGCGAGGAAGTCCGCACCGGACATGGGGCCAGTGAAGCGGCCGTCCTTCTTGGCGAGGTCAGCTTCCTCCTCCAGTGCGACGACATCAACCGCCGTCGCGTCTCCCTTGAGAGCGATGACGTGAAGCAGTCGCTCCTGCCACCAGTGATCGGCCTGGTGGGAGATCCGCGGCTCCAGCAATCCGCGCACGCTCTCGGTGAGCCAGTGCTTGTGTCCGGGGTCCTGAGAGACGTGCACGATGAGGAGGATCTTCACGGCGTCCCGGACGGGCCGGGCGCTCTCGCGGTCAGGAGGCGTCATCTCGTTCCACAGTCGCACCACCACCTCCTCGGCGGCGAGAACCGCGTCCTCCGAGGCCACCAGTGTTAGCGCGGTCGTCTCCTGGCCCTCCTGGTGGAGGTCGAGCCGGTCTGGCGTCTCAATGGTCATCCGAACCTCCTGTCTGCCTCTCACGGTAATGGTGAAATGCCCCCTCCGGCTGAAAAATGCCCGGCGATCCGCCGCGGGTTAACTACGCGGACATCACGTGCCCTACTGGGCAGCTCGCTGGGCGGGGACACGCCAACCCCAGGGCATCCTGCGACGCTTGGGCGAGGCGTATGAGCGGCCGATGGGGAGTTCTACCCCGGCAGATTTCGCCGTCCGCGTGGAGGGGATCATGCGGGCGCGTCACCGCCACACGATCGCCACAGCGCACTCAGAAACAGGCCCCAACAGGCACGAAGAGTGAGCAACCAGATACAGCTCCAGTCGATGCAAAAAGGCCCTCTGATCTGCGAACTTGCAGATCAGAGGGCCTTTTTCAGTCAGGCGACGGACGAGTCGGCCTTATACGCCGGGTTCTGTCTCCCGGGGTGCTTGCGCGGCCCGGGGAGGCGGCCATCCATCTAGGGCTGCCGTTGCCGGCAGCCTCGTGCGGTCTACCCGCGGACTCGGGCGAGCAGCCCTCGAACATCCGCGCACGGTGCCCGAGGGCACCGATCTTGACCTTGCTCCGAGTGGGGTTTACCTAGCCGGCCGAGTCACCTCGGTCGCTGGTGGTCTCTTACACCACCGTTTCACCCTTACCTGCGGCCGAAGCCGCCGGCGGTCTGTTTTCTGTGGCACTGTCCCGCGGGTCACCCCGGGTGGGCGTTACCCACCACCCTGCTCTGTGGAGCCCGGACGTTCCTCGGCGGGCCCCCGAAGGTGCCCGACGCGGCCGCCCGGCCGGCTCGTCCGCCGTACTGGTCATCGTAGCGGTTCGCGGTGGCCGCCCTGGACGGGCACCCGCGGTGGCGGGTCGAGCCGGTCGGCCACCCGGGCCGCCGTGCCGGCCGCCCACGGCGTGGTGGAGACCAGGCCGACCAGCAGGATCACCACGCCGAGGCCGGCCACGATCCACCAGCCGCGGTGGCTGGCCTCGGTGAACCCGGGCGACCCGGCCGCGGCCGCGGCGGTGACCACGGTCCCGAGCACCGCAACGCCCAGCGACTGCCCGATCTGCCGGCTGGTGGAGGCGACGGCCGCGGCCACCCCGGCCTGGGCCAGCGGCATCCCGGACACCGCCGCGTTGGTGATGGGCGCGTTGACCAGGCCGAAGCCGAGCCCGAACAGCGCGTACGCGCCGATCAGCAGGCCCGCCGGGGAGTCGTCGGCCAGCCCGGTGAGCAGCACGCCGCTCGCGGCCATCGCCGCCCCCGCCACCAGCAGCGGCAGGCGCGGCCCGCGCCGGCCCACGATCCGCCCGGAGATCGGTGCGCAGACCAGGGTCAGCCCGGCCATCGGCAGCGTCCACAGGCCGGCTTCGACCGGGCTGTAGCCGCGGACGTCCTGGAGGTAGAGCGTGTTGAGGAAGAGGAAGCCGCCGAGCGAGGCGAAGGCGCAGACGGCGGTGACGGTGGCGCCGGTGAACGGGACGCTGGCGAAGAACCGGGGGTCGATCAGCGGTTCGGCGACCCGGCGCTCCCACAGCGGGAAGACCACCAGCGCGGTGAGCGCGACCGAGCCGAGCAGCAGGATGACGGGCGAGGTCCAGCCGAAGCCGGGCCCCTCGATGATGACGGCGGTCCCGGCCCCGAGCAGCAGCACCATCAGCACCTGCCCGACCAGGTCGAAGCGGCGCGGCCGGGGTGCCCGGGACTCCGGGACGTAGCGCCAGGTGAGCAGGAAGGCGGCCAGCCCGACCGGGATGTTGATCAGGAAGATCGACTGCCAGCCGGCGCTCTCCACCAGGCCGCCGCCGATCAGCGGGCCGAGCGCCATGCTGATGCCGACCACGCCGCCCCAGACGCCGATCGCCTGGGCCCGTTCGCGCCGGTCGGTGAAGGTGTTGGTGATGATGCCCATGGCGACCGGGTTGAGCATCGATCCGCCGACGGCCTGCACCGCCCGGAACGCGATCAGCCAGCCGAGCCCCGGCGCGAGGCTGCACAGCAGCGAGCCGAGGACGAAGACCACCAGCCCGGTGAGGAAGATCCGCCGCCGTCCGACCCGGTCCGCGACCGAGCCGGAGAGGATCAGCAGGGAGGCGAGCACCAGGGTGTACGCGTCGATGATCCACTGCAGGCCGGAGGTCGGGGCGTGCAGGTCCTGCTGGATGGACGGCAGCGCGATGTTGACCACGGTGTTGTCCAGGCCCACGATGAACAGGCTCAGGCAGCAGATCGACAGGATCAGGACGCGGCGCCGCCGGTCCGGCGCGGGGGTCCGGGCGCTCGCGGGGGTCTGTGCGCTCACCCCATTGATCATGCCACCGGGCCGGGCCGCAACGGCCCCGCGCAGCGGCGGACCACTCGGCCCGTAACGGCGGGCCGATCAGGCCGGGGCGAAGCGGACGGTCCGGGTGACCGGGTCCGCGGTGGTGAGCCGGACCAGGATGCGCTCCCCGAGCGGCAGCCGCAGCGACCCCTCGCACTTGGCCACCACCGCCGGCTCGCGCAGTTGGACGGTGCCGCTCTCCGGCCGGCGCTCGTCGACGTCGATCACCACCGCCTCGAAGTCCTCCCCCACCCGGCCGCGCAGCAGCTCGGCCTCGACCAGGTCCACGCAGGCCCGTTCCAGCTCCCGGGCGCGCCGGTCGCCGCTCTCCATCAGCCCGGGGACGGCGGTCAGCGACTCCCGGACCCAGTCCGGCACGTCGGCCCCGGCCGCCACGGCCACACAGATCTCCTGCGCGTAGCGGTCGCCGAGCCGGCGCAGCGGGGCGGTGCAGTGCGCGTACGGCGCGGCGAGCGCGGCGTGGCCGGGGTCGGCGGGCGGCCGGACGCCCTTGGCGGCGTCGAAGGCGTGGTAGCCGGCTCCGCGCAGCAGGCCGGTGCACTCGTTGAGGAAGGCGGCGTCGGCGGTCCTGGCCGGGTCGAGCGAGCGGATCAGTTCCGGGTAGGGCATCCGGTCGGGCCACTCGACGTGCAGGGCAGCCGCCACCCGGCGCAGTCGGGCGTAGGCGGAGGCGGGCGCGGCGGGCAGGGTGCGCAGCAGGCCGATGCCGGCGTCCAGCATGAGGTCGGCCGCGGCCATGCCGGTGAGCAGGGAGATCTGGGCGTTCCAGGCGTCGGCGGGGCGGGGTGCGCGGTAGACCAGGCGGTAGCCGCCGTCGGCGGTCTCCACCTCCTGTTCGGGCAGCGGCAGGCTGACGCCGCCGCGGTCGCGCTCGCGGGCCTCCCGGAGGCTGCCGATCTCGGCGAGCAGGGCGAGCTGGGGGTCGGCGGTGCCGGTGTCGACGGCCTGCTGGGCCCCGGCGTAGTCGAGCCGGCGGCGGGAGCGGACCTGGGCGCGGCGGACGTCGGCGAGCAGGACGGCGCCGTCGGCGTCGAGGTCGAGCTGCCAGAGCAGGGCGGGGCGCCGTTCGCCGGGCAGCAGGCTGGCGGCGCCCTCGGAGAGCCTGGCGGGGTGCAGCGGGACGTTGAGGTCGGGGAAGTAGTAGGTCTGGATGCGGCGGTGGGCCTCGATGTCGACGGCGCCGCCGGGGGTGACGAAGGCGGCCACGTCGGCGATGGCGTAGTGGACCCGGTAGCCGGTGCCGCGGCGGGCCAGGTGCATGGCCTGGTCGAGGTCGAGCGAGCCGGGCGGGTCGAGGGTGAACAGTTCCAGGTCGGTCGCGTCGAGTTCGGGCAGCCGGGGGAGGGAGGCGGTCCGCTCGGCCTCGGCCAGCACCTCGGCGGGCCACTCGGCGCGGACCTCCAGCCGGCTGCGCAGCTCGGCGAGTTCGGTGTTGATCCGCGCGGTTTCGGCGGCTCGGACCCTCAGGTGTCGACGCGGCATGGTCGCAGCGTACGGCCGGGGCGGCCGGTGGGCGCGTTGGAACGGCTCGTAAGGTGGTTGTGGCGAAGGGGGATTGACGTGATGCAGAGGGAACCGGCCGCTCCGGCGGTGGTACGGGGTGTCGGGGCGGTGGTCGGGGGCGCCCTGGCGGCGGTCGGCGCGCTGCACGTGGTGTGGATGCGCTCGCCGTGGCCGCTGGAGAGCCGGGCGGAGTTCGCGGACGCGGTGGTGGGGGTGACCGAGGACCGGACGCCGACACCGGTGATGTGTGCGGGGGTGGCGGGTCTGCTCGGTGCGGCGTCCTGGCTGGTGGGGCGGCAGGCCGGGGTGGTGCCGGGGGCCGGTGCGGCCGGCGGGCTGCCGCGGGCGGGCAGCGCGACCGTCGCGGGGGTGCTGCTGGTGCGCGGGGTGGCCGGGCCGGTGCTGTTCGGCCGTGGCCGGATCCGGCGGTCGGCGCGTTTCGTACGGCTGGACCGCCGGTACTACGCGCCGCTGTGCGTGGTGCTGGGGGCGGGGGCGGCGCTGGTGGCGGCCCGGGGGCGGGGCGGCGGCGCGTAGAGTGGCGGGGTTCGCTGCCACAAACTGTTGAGGGGTGTCGCCGTGCTGGTCCTGCTGCCGCCGTCGGAGGGGAAGGCCGCTTCGGTGGCCGGGGCGCCGGTCGAGCTCGGTGCGCTGTCGCTGCCCGGGCTGACCGGGGCGCGGGCGGCCGTGCTGGCGGCGCTGGTGGAGCTGTGCGCCGGTGACGAGGAAGCGGCCCGCGAGGTGCTGGGCCTGAGCGTGGGGCTGCGCGGTGAGGTGGCCCGCAACGCCGGGCTGCCGGCGGCCGGCACGCTGCCGGCCGGTGAGGTGTACACCGGGGTGCTCTTCGACAACCTGGGGCTGGCGAAGCTGGACGAGGCGGCGTACGCGCGGGCCGAGCGGTCGCTGCTGGTGTTCTCGGGGCTGTGGGGCGCGGTGCGGATCGGTGACCGGATCCCGCCGTACCGCTGTGCGATGGGGGTGAAGCTGCCGCCGCTGGGGGCGCTCGGAGCGTACTGGCGGGGCGCGTTGGCCGGCGCGATCCCCGAGGTCGCGGACGGGCTGGTGCTGGACCTGCGCAGTTCGGCGTACGCGGCGGCGTGGAAGCCGGCCGGTGAGGTGGCCGCCCGGACCGCGACCGTGCGGGTGCTGCACGAGCGCGAGGTGGACGGCGAGCTGAAGCGCTCGGTGGTGAGCCACTTCAACAAGGCGACCAAGGGCCGGCTGGTGCGCGACCTGCTGACGGCCGGGCTGGAGCCCGGTTCGCCGGGCGAGCTGGTGGACGCGCTGGCGCAGCTGGGCCACCGGGTGGAGGTGTCCGCGCAGGGCACCGCGCGCCGGCCGTGGCAGCTGGACGTCGTGGTGGCGGAGATCCACTGACGGCCGGGCACCGGCGGGTGGGGCCGGGTCGGCCCGCACCCGTCAGCGCAGGTGGGCGGTGTCGTTGAGCAGCCGCACCGAGGCGTTGCCGTCGGAGTAGTACTGGACGGCGCACAGCGAGGCGGCCGACAGTTCCATCCGGTACACCGAGTCGGGCGGGGCGCCGAGCGCCAGCCGGACCAGGGTCTTGATCGGGCTGACGTGCGAGACCACCAGCACGGTCTTCCCGGGGTAGCGGGCGAGGATCTTGTCGCGGGCGACGCCCGTGCGGTGGGTGAGGTTGGTGAAGCTCTCCGCGCTGCCGGTGGGCTTCGCCTTGGCCGAGCCGAGCCAGGCGTCGAGGTCCGCCGGGTAGCGCTGCTGGACCTCGGCGAAGGTCAGGCCCTCCCAGGCGCCGAAGTCGAGCTCGCGCAGGCCTTCCTCGATCCGGACCTCGAGGCCGAGCCGGTCCGCGACGGCCTGGGCGGTCTGCCGGGTGCGCTGCATCGGCGAGCAGACCACGGCCTGCACGGTGCCCCGGGCGGCCAGCGCCTCGGCGGCCCGCTCGGCCTGCCAGCGGCCCTTCTCGGACAGCGCCGGGTCGCTGCCGCCGCTGCCGGAGAACCGCTTCTCCGGGGTGAGCGGCGTCTCGCCGTGCCGCAGCAGCACGAAGGTGGTCGGCGTGCCGAGGTCGGCGGGCGCGGCCCAGCCGGCCCTGGGTGCGGCGGGCTCGGCGAGCGGCTCCTCGGCTACCGGGGGCGTCCCGGTCACCGCGGGCGAGGCCGCGGGGCGCGCCCCGGGCTCCCACGGGCGGCCGGCCTGGCCCGCGTCCATCGCCTCGTTGGCCAGCCGGTCGGCGTCCTTGTTCTGCTCGCGCGGGATCCAGCGGTAGGTGACCTGGGCGCGCGGCAGGACGGTGCGCGCCTCGGCGGCGAGCGGCTGCATGTCCGGGTGCTTGATCTTCCAGCGCCCGGACATCTGCTCGACCACCAGCTTGGAGTCCATCCGGACGTCCACGGCGGCGTCCGGGTCGATCGCGCGGGCGGCCTTCAGGCCGGCGATAAGGCCCCGGTACTCGGCGACGTTGTTGGTGGCCCGCCCGATGAACTCGGCGGCCTCGGCGATGATCAGGCCGGTGTCGCCGTCGCGGACCACCGCGCCGTAGCCGGCCGGTCCCGGGTTGCCCCGGGAGCCGCCGTCGGCCTCCACGATCAGTCTGCGGGGGGCCACCGGGTCAGGCGCCCGAGTCCGCGGTGCGGACCAGGATCCGTCCGCAGTTGTCGCAGCGCAGCACCGCGTCGGCCGGCTCGGCCTTGATCGCGTTCAGGTCGGAGACCGCGAACTCGACCCGGCAGCCCTCGCAGCGGCGCTGGTGGAGGCGGGCCGCGCCGACGCCGCCCTGCTGCTCGCGCAGCCGGGTGTAGAGCTTCAGCAGGTCGGCGGGGACGGCGGCGGCGACCACCTCGCGGTCCCGCTGGACCTTCGCCACCTCGGCGTCGATCTCGGCGAAGGAGGCGTCGCGGCGGGCCTCGGCCTCCTTGAGCACCACCGTGGCGTGCTCCAGACGGGCAGTCAGCTCGGTGACCCGGGTCTCGGCGGACTCCAGGCGCTCCATGACCTCCAGGACCACGTCCTCCAGGTCGCCCTGGCGCTTGGCCAGCGAGGCGGTCTCGTGCTGGAGGTTCTCCAGGTCCCGGGGGGAGGTGACGGCGCCGGAGTCCATCCGCTGCTGGTTGCGGGCGGCCCGGGCGCGGACCTGCTCGACGTCGCCCTCGGCCTTGGTCTGCTCGCGGGTGGTGTCGCCGAGCTGGGCCTGGGCGGCGACGACCAGGTCCTTGAGCGCGGTGTGGTCGGCCCCGGCCTTGTCGATCTCGGCGTGCTCGGGCAGGCTGCGACGCCGGTGGGCCAGCTGGTCGAGGCGGGAGTCGATGGCCTGCAGGTCGAGCAGGCGGATCTGGTCGGCGGGCGCGGCGTTCAAGCGGGGAGCTCCTGGTGTCAGTCGGGCGGCTGGGGTTCGGTCAGCCGGCGACGCGGTCGGGTGGTGACGGCGGGCGGGCCGCGTCGTGGGGTGTCAGGGGGTGAACGGCATCGGCGCGTGCGCCGTCCACGGGTCGGTGACCAGGTCCGAGACCCGGGCCTCCAGCAGCCAGCCGTTGCGGTTGGCGACGGTGAGCAGTTCGCTGGCGGCGAGGCCCAGCCAGGGCCACTCGGTGGCCCAGTGCGCGGCGTCCAGCAGGGCGATCGGGGCGGCCTCGGTGGCCTCCGAGACGGGGTGGTGGCGCAGGTCCGCGGTGAGGTAGGCGTCCACCCCGGCGGCCCGGGCCTCGGCCAGGAAGCTGTCGCCGGAGCCGCCGCAGACCGCGACCCGGCCGATCATCCGCTCCGGGTCGCCCGCCACCCGCACGCCGGTGGCGGTGGCCGGCAGGCCGGCGGCGACCTGGGCCGCGAACGCGGAGAGCGGTAGCGGCGGCTCCAGCAGGCCGATCCGGCCGGAGCCGCGGCGGCCCTCGGGGTCGGTCGGGTCCGCCACCAGCGGGCCGGTGACCCGCAGGCCGACGGCGTCGGCGAGGGCGTCCGAGACCCCGGGGTCGGCGTGGTCGGCGTTGGTGTGCGCGACGTGCAGGGCGATCCCGGCCCGGATCAGGGTGTGCACCACCCGGCCCTTGAAGGTGGTCGCGGCGACGCTGGTGGTGCCGCGCAGGTAGAGCGGGTGGTGCGTGACGATCAGGTCGGCGCCCCACTCCACGGCCTCGTCCACGACGGCCTGCACCGGGTCGACCGCGAACAGCACGCGCTCCACCTCGGCCCCGGGGTCGCCGCAGACCAGGCCGACGGCGTCCCAGGACTCCGCCCAGCGCGGCGGGTAGACCTCTTCGAGCACGGTGATCACGTCGGACAGTTTCGGCACCTGTCGAGACTACCGCGAAGCGCAGCCGGCCCAGTCCCGGCAACCCGTACAGCTGCTCGTCAACCGGCGCGCCGGGGCGCATCGGCGCCTCCCCGGCCGGACGGCCCGGGTGCCACGCGGTCGCGGCGGTCCACAGGCCGGGGGTCGCACGTAATCGAAAACGAATCGAGATCACCCTTACGAGTGAAGTGACCCGAGGGGCGTTGAGTGGCTCCCGTTTCCGAAAGTAACTTCGGTGCTGCAAACGGGAGCTGCCCCGGCCAGGGGGGTCGGAAAAGGGGCGCTCCGCCGAATTGCCGAACTCCGCTCCGGTCCGCGCCGTTCACGGCGGCCCGGCGCCGGGCCGGGACCGGCGGAGCGGGAGGCGGCACCCGTGAATCCACCAGGACCGACCGGCAGCGACGAAGGGGTGTGAAGCGGATGGGGAAGGGCACACCGCTGCGTCCGGCCGGGGGGCCCGGGCCGGTCCACGACGGGCCGCCCGGCCGCGACGGCACGCTGGTGGAGCTGGTACGGGCGGCCGTGGCCGGCACCGGGGCAGGGGAGGACCACGACAGCGGCTGGCTGACCGCCGTCGAGGGCCCGTGGTGCACGGTCCGGCCGCCCGGCCGGGACCTCCCCGCGCGGGGCTGGGGACCGCACACCGGCCCGGCCGCCGAGGCCACGGCCGAGCTGCCCGGCGCGGTCGCCGCGGCCACCGCCGCCGACCCCTGCGCCGCCGAATTCGCCGCCGGCCGGGAGAAACACCACGAGCTGAATTCCCGCAGCGGCGGCCGCGGCCCGGCCGGGGAATTCAGCCCGGCCCGGCCCGCCGACGACGCGCAATTCCGCCGGCCCGCCGAGGAACTCCACCACGCCACCCACGGCCCGCCCGGCCCGGTGGCGCTCCCGGACCGGCCCTACGCCCCCGGCCGCCGGGGGCACCCCCGGTTCGGCGCCACCGCCGGCCACACCGAACCGGGGAGCGGGGACACGTACCGCTCGAGCCCGGCCGGCCCCGGCGGGGCCGCCGCCGAGGACGCCCGCACCGCGGGCTTCCGCAGACCCCCGTGGGCGGTCGACCCCGTCGAGGGGAGGGGGTCGCCCGGGCGGAACGGGTCGGCCGGGCGGAGGGGGTCGGCCCGCCCCGCCGTGGCCGGGCGGCGCCCGGGCGGGGTACTGCTGGGCGGCCGGTACGCCCTCACCTCGGCGGTGCGCAACGGCGCCGCGGGCGGCGTGTTCCTCGGCCGGGACACCGTCACCGACACCGACGTGGTGGTCAGACAGGCCCGCGCCCGGACCGGGGTGGGCCGCTCCGGCACCGACGCCCGGGCCGCGCTGAGGCACGAGGCGCGGCTGCTCGGCCGGCTCGACGGCCTGGAGCTCGCCCCCCGCCCGCTGGAGCTGATCGAACAGGACGACTCGCTCTTCCTGGTGCAGGAACGCATCCCCGGCCGGCCGCTCGGCAGCTGGGTCGCCGCCCGGCTCCGCCGGGACGGCACCGCCGACGTGCCCTGGGCCGAGGCCGGCCCGATGGCGCTGGCCCTCACCGGCCTGCTCGAACGCGTGCACGCCGAGCGGCTGGTACTGCGCGACCTCTCCCCCGGGCACGTCATGGTCCTGCCCGACGGCGCGTTGCGCCTGGTCGGCCTTCGGCTCGCCACCGAGGCCGGCGCGGTCGCCGGCTCCGCCGGCTCCCCGGGGTACCGCGCGCCCGAGCACCACCACCTGCGGCGGATCGCCCGCACCGAGCAGGCCGCCGACCTGTACGCCCTCGGCGGCCTGCTCTTCCTGCTCGCCACCGGCCACGACCCGCTGCTGCCGGAGGACCTCCCGCAGGCCCGGCCGGTCGAGGAGCGGCTCGCCCGCTGGCTCGGCCTCGCCGCCCGGGAGGGCGGCACCGCCCGGCGGCTCGCCCCCGTCGTCCTCGCCCTGCGCGAACGCGCGCCCGAACGGCGCCTGCCGCTGGCCGGGGTCCGCGCCGCCCTCGCCACCGAAGCGCAGCCGACCGCCACGTCGATGCCAACCGCCACGTCGATGCCGGCCGCGACACCACCGCCCGCCGCACCACCGGCGGCCACTGCCCCCACCCACCCCGAACGACCGGAAGCCGACCGGAGGTGACCCCCGGTGAGCGAGACCCCCGCCCGAACCGGTGCCGCCCACGCCCTGCGCCGCCTGAGCTTCACCTTCGCGGCCGACGGCTCGCACGCCGCCTGCCTGGCCGCCGGCCCCGACGGCGGCTGGTACCCGGAGAGCTGGCGGCTGCCCGACCACGGCCCCGCCGAGCCGACCGCCCTCCCGCTGCCGGGCAACCGCTCGGAGCACCTGCGCACCCAGCTGGTCGCGCTGCCGGACGGCCGGGTCCTGGCCTGCCGGCACGACGGCGACCGGCACGCCCTCGTCCTGCTGTCGGCGGTGCCCGGCGGCCCGTACGCCGAGGAGCGGGAGCTCGCCGCGCTGCGGCTGCCCGGACTGCGGGTACTGCCGCTGCCCGGCGCAGGGCCGGGGCGGCCGGTCGCGGTCGCGCTGGGCTCCGACACCCGCCCGGTCACCACCGTCTGGCTGGTCCACGCGGACGGCACCGCCCCCGCCCAGATCGCCGAACTTCCCGGCCTGCACGGCGGCGGTGTCTGGCTCGACCGGACCGGCCGGCTGCTCGCTCTGGACCGGGTCGCCGGCACCACCGTGAAGTCCGTCGTCCTCGACCTCGAACTCGGCCTGACCACCCCGCTGCTGGAGATCGGCGAGGGCAGCAACGACCGGCTGGTGCTGTTCGACCCGGACACCCGCTTCGGCATGGTGCGCAGCGACGCGCCCGGCGCCGACCGGCTCGGCTGGGGGGTGATCGGCGGCACCGATCCGCTGCGCTTCCCCGACGGCCTGCACCTGCCGGGGGTGTTCCTGCACCCGGTCGCGCTGGCGCCCGGCAGCGCCGACGGGCCGGCCGGTCTGCGGGTCGCCCTGCAGCTGGACCGCGGCGCCGGGTCCGCGCTGGCGCTCTGGCGGCCCGGTGGCGGCCTCGAGCCGGTGCCGGTGCCGCCCGGGCGGTTCGGCGCGGTCGGTGACTGGTCGTCGGCGGGGCTGCGGATGCCGTACTCGGCGCCGGACCGGCCGGCCGCGCTGGCCACCATGGACGTGGACGCGCTGCTCGGCCAGGGGCCCGGGAGCGTACCGGGCGCGGTGGCGCTGCCGCTGCAGCTGGCCCCGCTGGCCGGTGGCGGGCCGGGCGGGCCGCCACCGGCGCAGCCGTGGCAGGCCGCGGTCCGGCATCCGCGCGGGGTGCCGGCCGGCTGGCGGCTGGACGCCTCCGCGGTCCCCGGCGACGGCGTGCCGTGGCAGCCCGCCCAGAGCCTGGAGCTGGCCGGCCCGGCGGGGCCGGTCGAGGCCGTGGTGTACGGCGGGGACGGCTGGCTGGGCGCACCGCACCTGGTGATCGCGCTGCACGGCGGGCCGGCGGACGCCTGGCGGCTGGAGTTCGACCCCGCGCTGCAGCGGATGGCCGCCGACGGCCTGGCCGTGCTGGCGCCCAACCAGCGCGGCTCCACCGGGTACGGCGACGAGCACGCGATGGCCATCCGGGGCGCGTGGGGCGGCCCCGACCTGGACGACGTGCTGCACCTGGTCGACGCGGTGGCGGGGCAGCGCGCGGCGCTGGGGCTGGAGCCGCCCGCCCTGTTCGGCGTCAGCTACGGCGCGTTCCTGGCCCTGCTGGCCGCGGCGTGGGCGGCCGCCGGCCAGGTGGCGCGCTGCGCGGTGGTCGCGCCGTTCCTGTCCGGTCCGCGGCTGCTCGCCGAGGGGACCGCGCCGGTCCGGGCGCTGACCGGTCGGCTCGGCGGGGACGTCTCGCTGGACGACGCCCGCGGTCCGCGCGATGTGCTGCGGCTGGCGGACCGGCTGACCGCACCGCTGCTGATCCTGCACGGCGACCGGGACGAGGTGGTGCCGGTGGGCCAGTCCCGTGCGCTGCGGCACGAACTGCTGCGGCTGGGCCGCGCGGAGGGCACCGACTTCCGGTACCTGGAGGCCGCCGGCGCCGGGCACGAGCTGCTGGTCGAGGAGGGGGCGGCGGTGCTGCACGAGGTGCTGGCCGCCTTCCTGCGGACCGGGCGGCCCGGCTGGACCGAGTCCGACGCGGCCCGGAGCCGGGCGCTCCCGGGCCCGGGTTCGCCCGCGGCGGCAGCGGACTCCGGGCGGCAGTGACGGCGGCGCGGCCGGGTGGGCCGCACGGCCGGGCGGTGCTGCCACCGGGCCCCGGCCGGGGTCTGACGGCCCGCCACGGGACCTTCAGGTCCGGTCCCCGCTCCACCGCGAGGCGGTCGGCCACCGGCTCGGCGGCGCCGCGCCCGGCCGGGGTACCGCCGGGGTGCGGGTGCCCGGAAGCCGGGCGCCGCACGGAGGGTCTCGGTGGGCCACGTCCGACCCGGCCGTTATGGTGATCCGGTCCGGGCGTGCCACCACCGCCCATCCGACGCTGCCGAACGCAGCACCCGTTATCCGCACGGAGAAGACGAGCTCATGTCCGAAACCCTCACCGACACCACCAAGCACGACCTCGGCGCGGCCCGCGCCGAGGAGGCCGCCGACGGCGGCGCGCACGGCCGCCACCGCGGCACGACCGCCCCCGACGACAGCCCCGAGAGCAACCCGCACGGCCGCCACCGCCGCTGAACGCTCCGCCGCCCGGGGAGGCGGGGACGGCATCCGTCCCCGCCTCCTCGGGCCGCTCCCGGGCCGCTCCCGATGCGGGGTCAGTCCAGGGTCAGCACCGTGCGCAGCGCCTCGCCGCTGCGCATCTGGGCGATGGCCTCGTTGACCGCCGCCAGCGGGAGCCGGTGGGTGACCATGCCCGCCAGGTCCAGCCGCCCGGCCCGCCAGAGGTCCACCGCGCGGGCCATCGTCCGCCGCACCTCGCCGCCGCCGTACATCGACGGCAGGATCCGCTTCTCGTTGAAGAACAGTTCGGCCATGCTGAACGGCACCTGGTCGTCCTTGGCGCCGGCGCCGATCACCACCACCGCGCCGCCGCGCCGGGTGGCGTCGTACGCGGCCCGGACGGTGGCGGAGCGGCCGACCGCTTCGAAGACGTAGTCGTAGCCGCCGCCGTCCTGGCCCTTGGCGGCCGCTTTGAGCTCCTCGGGGGCGACGGCGTCGGTGGCGCCGAAGGCCAGCGCCCGCTCGCGCCGCGAGGCCACCGGGTCGACCACGGTGATCCGGGCGGCCCCGCAGACCCGGGCGCCCTGGACTGCCGCGATGCCGACCCCGCCGGCGCCGATCACCGCCACCGAGGAGCCGGGCTCGACCCGGGCGGTGTTCACGGCGGCGCCGAGGCCGGTGGTGACCCCGCAGCCGATCAGCGCGGCCAGTTCGTAGGGCAGGTCGGCGGGCACGGCGAGCACGCTGTCGGCGGCGACCACCACCTCCTCGGCGAAGGTGCCGGTGCTGTAGAAGCCGTAGGCGTCGGTGCCGGCGAAGCGGAAGGTGGGCGTCGAGAGCCGGCGCAGGCTCGCCACGCACAGGTGGCTGCGGCCGCCGCGACACTGCGCGCAAACGCCGCACGGCGGCATCCAGCACAGCACCACCCGGTCGCCGGCCGAGACCCCGGTCACGCCCTCGCCGACCTCGACCACCTCCCCCGCGCCCTCGTGGCCGGGGACGAACGGCGCCGGCTGCGGCATGATCCCGGCCATCGCCGACAGGTCCGAGTGGCACAGGCTGGTCGCCCGCAGCCGTACCCGTACCTTTCCGGGGCCGAAGCCCACCGCCTCGACGTCCTCGCGGACCTCCAGCTCGTCCTGGCCGGTCTTGTGCAGGATCGCTGCGCGCATGGGCTGCTCCCGGGTTCGCGTCGGTGTGGCCGGTCGTCGGCGCTACGAGGATAGGTTCTGGAACACGTTCCAGGAACCGGGGTCCGAGCGGCCGGTCCGGATATTCGACCGCCCGTCCCGCCGCGTTCTGGCATGATCACCCGCCATGCCGACCCCCGCCCCCGCCGGGCGCGCCGACGCCTCCGTCACCCGTCCGGCCGGCCGCCCCAGCGCCTGCCCCGACTGCCGCGCACCGCTCGACACCGACCCCTCGTTCCCCGTCTGGTGCCCCGCCTGCGAGTGGAACCTGGTCGTCCCGCCGCGCGCCGAGGGCCCCCCACCCCGCGCGAGCAGCGGCGCCGGGACCGCGAGCGGCGGCGCACCGAGCGCCGCGAGCGGACCGTCCGGGCCCGCACCGAGCAGGTGTACGCCCGGGTGGCGGACGACGCCCCGGCCCACCGGGACCTGTCGGGGCTGTTCGCGTCCACCCTGGCGGGCCTGGTCCACTGGTGACCCTGCTGGTGCTGGCGGGATCGGTGACGCTGCTGGTGACGGGCCCCTGGCCGCTGCGGGTGCTCGGCGCGATCGGCCTGCCGATGGCCTACGTGCTGCGGCCGCGCTTCGGCCGGCTGGCCCCGGGGGTGACACCGCTGCGCCGCGACGAGGCCCCTGCGCTGTACGCCCTGGCCGACCGGGTGGCCGCCGCCGTCGGCAGCCGCCCGGTCGACGTGATCGTGGTCGGCGGCGACTTCAACGCGAGCTACGCCCGGTACGGGGTGCGCAACCGCAGCCTGCTGGTCCTCGGGCTCCCGCTGTGGGCCGCCCTCACCCCACAGCAGCGGATCGCCCTGCTGGGCCACGAGTTCGGGCACGACGTCAACGGCGACTCGCGCCGCGGCCGCTGGCTCGGCTCGGCCCTGTGGGCGCTGGAGGAGTGGCACCGGATGACCCTGCCGGACCGGTCGCGCTCCGAAGGGGTCGACCTCGTGTTCTTCCTGGCGGGCACGGTGCAGCGGCTGCTGATGGGCGGCCTCAACGCCCTCGTGACCGGCCTGTACCGCGCGCTGGAGCGGCTCACCGTCCGGTCCGGCCAGGCCGCCGAGTACCGGGCCGACGCGCTGGCCGCGGGGGTCGGCGGGACCGCCGCCGTCCGCGGCGTGCTGGAGGTCCTGCTCCTCCACGCCACCGCCGAGTCGGTCGTGCTGCGCCGGCGCAACCGGCCCCGGCCCGTGCGCCGGACCGCCGACGGCACCGCCGACGGGCCGGACCTGTGGACCGAGCTGGCGGAGCGGATCGCGGCGGTCCCGCCGTCCGAGCGCGAGCGGCGGCTGCGGCTGTCCGCGCGCGAGCTCGGTGCCGTGGACGCCACCCACCCGCCCACCCACCTGCGGCTGCGGATGCTGACCACCCGTCCGCCGGTCACCGAACCGTCGGTGACGGCCGATCCGGCGCAGCAGGGCGCCGTCGAGGCGGAGCTGGCCCCGCACCGGGTGAAGATCGCCGAGGAGCTGCGGCAGCAGGAGTGAGCCGCCGTCAGGCCGCCGGGCCGGCCAGCAGCTCGCAGTCCTGGAAGTTCATGCAGCCGCAGGCCAGGCAGGCGGCGACGGCGTCGCGCAGCTGCTGGGTCCGGCGGATGAACAGGTCCAGCTCGGGGAGCTTGCGTTCGGCCAGTTCCCGCCACTGCCGGGTGGCGGGACGGTCCGGCTCACCCGCCAGCAGGCCACGGATCTCGGCCAGGGTGAACCCCGCCCGCTGCGCCATCCTGATCAGCGCCAGGCGGCGCAGCACGGCCGCCGGCCAGACCCGCCGCCCGCCCTCCCGGCGGGCGTCCGGCAGCAGGCCGAGGCTCTCGTAGTACCGCAGTGCGGAGGGCCGCAGGCCGGTCCGCCGTGCCAGTTCACCGATGCCCAGCTGTCGCACGGCACCTCCTCGCTCCGCCCGGCGGCGCCCCGCCGGTTGACTTCAACCGCGCTTGAACCGCTTGCCTGGCCGCATGATCTCAGCCCTGCTCCCGCGGCTGCTGCCGCGGGGATACCGTCCTGTGCTCGCCGACCGCCGGTTCGCCCGGCTGCTGACCGCGCTCGCCGTCTCCGACCTGGGGGACGGCATGAGCACGGTCGCGGTGGCCTGGCTCGCCGTCCACCTCGCGCCGCCCGGGGCGGCGGGCCCGCTGGTGGGGGCGGCGCTGGTCGCGTACGTGCTGCCGGGGGCCGTCGGCGGGGTGCTGCTGGGGCGCGTCATGCGCCCGCTGGCACCGGACCGGCTGATCCGGGCGGACGCCGCGCTGCGGGCGGTGCTGCTCGGCTGCGTACCGCTCGCCCAGGTCCTCGGCCTGCTGCACCCCGCGGTCCTCGTCGCGCTGCTGGCCTGCTCGTCGGTGCTGCACGCGTGGGGCAGCGGGGCGCGGTACGCGATGGTCGCCCGGCTGCTGCCGCCGGAGCACCGGCTGGCGGCCAACGCGCTGCTCTCCACCAGCACCTGGGTGTCCACCATCGCCGGGCCGGCCCTGGCCGGTCTGCTGGCCGGGTGCGCCGGACCGGCCTGGATCATCGGCCTGGACGCGGCCACCTTCGGGCTGCTGGCCGTCCGGGCCGGCCGCCCGGGGCCCGGCCCGGCGGCCCCGCAGGCCCCGGAACCCGCCGGCGGTGGGACGGGCGCGGGTCTGCGGGTGCTGCGGGCCCGGCCGGAACTGCTCGGGCTGATCGGGGTGACCTGGCTGTTCAACCTCTGCTGGGGGCCGGTGGAGGTCGCCCTGCCGCTGTACGTCGCCCAGGACCTGCGGGCGGGGTCCGATCTGCTCGGGCTGTACTGGGCGGTGTTCGGGGTCGGCGCGGTGGCGGGTTCGCTCACCGCCGGGGCGCTGCGCCGGCTGCCGCTGTGGCCGGTGGTACTGGGCGTGCTGGCCGGGCACGGCGCCGCCATGCTGGCGTTCGGCCCGCAGGCCCCGGCCGTCGCCTCGCTGCTCGGCTTCGCCCTCGGCGGCGTGGTGTACGGCCCGTACAGCGCGCTGGTCGCCAACCTGTTCCAGGAGCGCACTCCGGGCCGCTGGCTGACCACCGTGCTGGCGCTGCGCGGGACGGTGCTCCTGACCGCGGCGCCGGCCGGGGCGGCGCTCGGCGGGGCGCTGGCCCCAGTGCTGGGGCCCCGGCAGATCCTGGTCGGCACCGGGCTGGCGATGATCGCGGTGGCCGGCGCCGCCGCCCTGCTCCGGGCGCTGACCCGGGCCGCCCCGGCGGCGGCGCCGCTGCCTACCATCGAGTAGGGTCCAGCCACCCACCGACAGCGCGAGCAGGGAGCACCACCATGACCGACCTCCTGGCGGCCACCGCCCACCCCGCGCCCGAGGTGCTGGCGGCCTTCGAGGCGGCCACCGGGTTCATGCCGGCCGACGAGGGCCTCGCCCTGTACGCGGCGGCGGTGGCCGCGGCGGGCCGCACCGGGCTGCCGTTGCTGGAGATCGGCACCTACTGCGGGCGCTCGGCGATCCTGCTGGCGGACGCCGCCCGGCGGTGCGGCACGGTCGCCCTGACCGTGGACCACCACCGGGGTTCGGAGGAGCAGCAGCCCGGCTGGGAGTACCACGACCCGACGCTGGTCGACCCCGAGGTCGGCCTGATGGACACCCTGCCGGTCTTCCGCCGCACCCTGCACCGGGCCGGGCTGGAGGAGCACGTGATCGCCCTGGTGGGCCGCTCACCGCAGCTGGCCGCGGTCTGGGGCGGTCCGCTCGCGCTGGTCTTCATCGACGGCGGGCACACCGACGAGCACGCCACCGGCGACTACGAGGGCTGGGTGCCGCACCTGGCGCCCGAGGGCCTGCTGGTGGTCCACGACGTCTTCCCGGACCCCGCCGACGGCGGCCAGGCCCCCTACCGGGTCTACCTGCGGGCGCTCGCCGAGGGCTTCGAGGAGGTCTCGGTGACCGGCTCGCTGCGGGTACTGCGCCGAACCGGGGCCTGACCGCGACGGACTGCGCCGGGTCCCTGCGCGAACGATCAGCGATGCTCTAACGTCGTCCGGGACGGCCGTCCCGCAGGGGTACCGCCGTGGCCCGGCGGCGCGGCCGCCGGGTAGCGTGTCGGCGGCAGCCGGAGGCCGGGGGCCGGCCGACGGCGCACCGGTGCCGCACGAGCCAGGGCCCCGCCACCGTGCCGGGTCCGACTGACAGGTGAGACAGGTCGTCGGGGGCGAGGGCAGGGGCATGACGGATCAGGAGAACACTCCGCCGGCGGTCTGGGATCCGACCGCGCGCGGCGGTGCGGGTGGCTGGGTGCGCCGCAGGACGGAACCGGGTGCCCCGGCGCAGCCGCCGGCACCGCCGGCGGTGCCGTCCGGCTTCCCGTCCGGATTCGGGTCCGAGGTCCGGCCCGGCTTCCCGCCGCAGCAGGCCCCGGCGGCGTTCCCCGCGCCCGGCGCCGACCCGTTCGGCGGCGAGCCGACCACCGTCCTGCCGCCGGTGACGGGCGCCGCGGACGCGCCGCCGCTGTTCCGCTCCCCGGCGCCGCCCTCCGGGCCGCCGACCGGCTTCCCCGAGCACGTGACACCCCACCCGGCGCCCCACCCGGGCGGGTACCCCGCCCCGCCGGGGCCCCCGCACGGCGGCGCCTTCCCCGGGCCGGACGGGAGCGCGCGGCCGCCGTTCCCGGGCGGGTTCGGCGGGCCGCCGCAGCCTTCGTACCCGCCGCCCGGCGACCACCCGGGGCCCGGCGAGGACGAGCCGCCGCGCGGCCGGACGCCGCTGTTCATCGCGCTCGGGGTGGCGCTGGTCGTGGTGATCGGCGTCGGGGTGACCTGGGCCGTCCGCAACAGCGGCACCGACTCCGCGGACCGGGCCGGGCAGGCCCCCGCCGCCACGGCCGGACAGCAGCCGCCGCCGCAGTCCGGGACCACCGCGCCCGCACCGGGCGCCTCCGCGCCGGCGGCCGCCTCACCGTCGTCCTCGGCGGGCCCGGCCGGCGCCGGGCCGAACGCGGCCGCCCAGGCCACCGCCCTGGACGCGCTGCTCGCCCAGGCGGAGAACGCCCGCTCGGGCATCGGCAGCGCGGTCGCCAAGGTGCGCAGCTGCCCGGCCAAACCGGACACCGACGCCGCCGTGGCGGTCTTCGACAGCGGCGCCCAGCAGCGCGACCAGCTGATCGCCGCACTGGCCAAGCTGGACCTCGGTGACCTGCCCGGCGGCCCGGACCTCGCGAAGACCCTGAACGCCGCCTGGCAGCAGTCGGGCGACATCGACCGGGCCTACGCGGCCTGGGGCCGGGTGGTCTCCGCCCAGGGGTGCGTGAACGGCACCGCACCGAGCACGGCAGACTACAAGCGGGCCGGCGACCTCAATCCGCAGGCCACCCAGTCGAAGAACGACTTCGCCGGAAAGTGGAAGCCGATCGCCGAGGCCTACGGCCTGACCCCTCGCACCGCGGACAGGATCTGAACCACTCGTGACCCGCCCCACCAGCTCCCCCACGCCCCCCGAGCACCCCGAACACGCCGAGCACGCCGAGTACCCCGACGGGTCGGCCGCGTACCCCGCCCGCCGCCGGCGGCTGCGCCGCACGGTCCTGCTGGGCTGCGCGGCGGTCCCGATCTGCCTGGGCGGCTGGCTCGGCTGGCAGGCCCTGGCCGACAGCGGGCCGGCCGGGTCCGCCGGCTCGGCCGACCGGGCCGGCGCCGCGGGTTCGCCGTCGGACCCGGCGGGCGAGGGCCACCTGGACGGCGCCACCGGCGCCCCGGCCGAGCAGTCCGGCACGCCGGGCGCCGCGGCCTCCCCGGATGCGCCGTCGGCGGCCGCCTCCCCGGGCACCCCGGCCGCGGCGGGCGGCGCGACCCCGCTGGCCGGCCGGACGGTGCTGCTCGACCCGGGCCACAACACCGGCAACGCCAAGTACACCACCGAGATCAACCGCCAGGTGGACATCGGCAACGCGCGCAAGGAGTGCGACACCACCGGCACCTCGACCAACAACGGCTACAGCGAGGCCGAGTACACCCTGGACGTGGCCCGCCGGGCCCGGCAGATCCTCCAGGACCGCGGCGCCAAGGTGGTCTTCACCCAGGACGGCGACCGCCCGTGGGGACCGTGCATCGACGAGCGCGCCGGGATCGGCAACGCGGCCAAGGCCGACGTGGCGCTGTCGGTGCACGGCGACGGCGCGCCGGCCTCGGCCGGCGGATTCCACGTGATCATGCCGGGCAAGGTGACCGCCGGGAAGGCCGACACCTCGGCGATCGTCGAGCCTTCGCACCGGCTCGGCGTGCTGCTGCGGGACACCTTCAAGGCGGCCACCGGCGAGCCGTTCGCCGACTACATCGGCAAGCAGGGGCTGGACACCCGGACCGACCTCGGCGGCCTGAACCTGTCCACGGTCCCGAAGGTGTTCATCGAGTGCGGCAACATGCGCAACGCGGGCGACGCCGGCCGGATGACCGATCCGCAGTGGCGGCAGCGCGCGGCCCAGGGCATCGCGGACGCGCTGACCACCTACCTGACCACCTCCTGAGCCGCTCCGGGCCGCCCCCGGACCGGTCTCCGGCGGCCCCGGGGCGGTCCTCGGCGAGGTGCCCGGAGCCGACCGTTCTGCAACGACTGCGGACCGTTCCGGGAGGGCGCTGTGCACGTCGCGGCTGCTTGGCCCTAGGCTTTTGCCCCGATCGGCCGGACCGGGCCCGCCCCGGCTCCGCCGAGTACCACCCGCCGTCCACGACACACCAACGAGGGGAACGTTAGTGAATCTGCGCGCTCTCACCAGGGGAGACGCCGCCGTCGCAGGTGCGGCTGTCCTGCTCTTCGTCTTCTCCTTCCTCCCCTTCTACGAGGCCAACACCTCGGTGGGCGGACCGTGCCGGACGAACTGCTCGTACAACGTCTGGCACAGCGGCTTCCTGTCCATCCTGGCCACGGTCTTCCTGGCCGGCGTCGCCGGTGCCGCCCTGATCCTGCTGGCCCGCTTCCAGGGCGAGGCGGCCGAGACCCGGCTGGTGGCCGGCCTCAAGCTCCGCCAGTGGGGCGTGGCGCTGTCCGTCTTCGCCGCCTGGGGCGGCCTGTGGGCGCTGTTCACCAACGGTGGCGGCTACCTCTCGGCGGCCGACACCACCCGCGGCCTGGACCCCTCGGACCTGGTCGACCACGCCTTCGGCGCCTGGCTGTCGGTGATCGTCGTGCTGGTGCTGGCCGCCGCCGCGGTCGCGGGCCCGCTGGTGCCCGCACTGCAGGCGCCGCTGCTGACCGACAAGCCCGCCGCCGTCCCGCAGCAGCAGGGCTACGCGCCCTACACCCCGGGCCAGCCCCTCCAGGGCGGCCAGGGCGGCCAGTTCAACGCCCCCCAGGGCGGCCAGTACGGCTACCCGGGCACCCCGGCGGGCCAGGGCGACCCGGCGGCCCAGCCGGGCGGCTACGCCGCCGCCCCGCCGGCCGGCGGCTACGGCTACCCGGCCGCCGCGGTGCCGCAGGACGCGGTCCAGGTCCCGGCGCCCGCCCCGGCGGCCGCGGCCGCGCCGTTCACCCCGTTCTGGTTCGCGGTGCCGGCGCTGCGTCAGCTGACCCCGCGTGACAACCCGGCCGGCCCGCCGGTCGGCGACCTCGTCCCGGGCACCTGGTACCTGGCCGTCGAGCAGCGCGGCAGCGCGCTGGTCGCCCAGCTCCAGGACGGCACCCACGGCCTGCTCAACGACACCACGGGCATCCAGCGCGGCTGACCCGCACCGGGTGCGACGACAGCGGGGGCGGTACCGGTCGCGACCGGTACCGCCCCCGTCGTCGTGCGGGTCGCCGCTGCTCAGCAGCAGTCGTTGACCACCAGCCCGCTGGGCAGCTGCTCGCCGCCGAAGACCGCGACCGTGGCGGGGTCGCCGCCGAGCGCGGCGACGGCCAGCAGCAGCGCGCCGGCGGTCCAGGTGGTGCGCTCCTCTGGCCAGATGGCGTCGTCCTCGAAGACGTAGCCGGTCCAGTACGAGCCGTCGGTGTGGCGCAGGTGCTGGATCCAGCGCAGGATCTCCACCGCCCGGTCGGACTGGCCGCAGGCCCACAGCGCGAGGGCCAGCTCCGCGCTCTCGCCGCCGGTCACCCAGGGGCGGTCGCTGACGCAGCGCACGCCGAGGCCGGGGACCACGAAGCGGTCCCAGTCGCGGGCTATCCGCTCGGCGGCGGCGGCACCGCGCAGTGCGGTGCCGAGCACCGGGTAGTACCAGTCCATCGAGTAGCGGTCCTTGTCGAGGAACCGCTCCGGGTGGTGGGCGATCGCGTGCCGCAGCCGGCCGGCCGCCAACTCCCAGTCGGGCTGGGGCTCTTCGAGGTAGTCGGCGATGGCCAGGCCGCAGCGCAGGGCGTGCAGGATGCTGGCGGAGCCGGTGAGCAGCGCCTCCTTGACGGGGGTGCCGTCCTCGTCGAGGCGCCAGGCGATCGGGCCGTCCGGCAGCCGCAGGCCCACCGTGAAGTCCAGGGCGCGGCGGACGGCCGGCCAGATCCACTCCAGGAAGGCGTCGTCGCCGGTGCTGAGGTGGTGGTGCCAGACCCCGACCGCGATGTACGCGCAGAAGTTGGTCTCCTTCGAGGCGTTGGTCACCTCGCCGTCGGTGTACGCGGCGTACCAGGAGCCGTCGGCGTTCTGGCGGCCGGCCAGCCAGCGGTAGGCGGCCTCGGCGGCGGCGTGCTCGCCGGCCGTGTCGAGGGCCATCGCGGCCTCGGTGTGGTCCCACGGGTCGAGGTGGCCGCCGCGGAACCACGGGATGGCGCCGTCGCCGTCCTGGTCCGCCAGGATGGAGCGGACGGTGGCGGCGGCCCGGTCCGCGTCCAGCACCCCGTCGAGGAGCAGCACCTCGGGGACGGCGGCGGTCACTTGCCCGCCAGGTGGGGCTTGGAGGCGTACACCACGAAGCTCTTGCCGATCACCGGGTTGAGGGCCTTCTCGGCGGCCTTGGTGAGGGTGCTGATCACCGGGGTGCCGACGATGTCCCAGACCAGCAGCTGGTGGTAGGCCTTGACCGGGAGCGCCTTGTCGTTGTTGACGCCCATCGCGCACTTGATCCACCAGTACGGGGAGTGCAGCGCGTGCGCGTGGTGGCTGCCGTACGGGGTGAGGCCGGCCTCGCGGACCCTCTCCACCAGCTCGTCGCCCTTGTAGATCCGGATATGGCCGCCCTCGACCTCGTGGTACTCGTCGGACAGCGCCCAGCAGATCTTCTCCGGCAGCCAGCGCGGCACGGTCACGGCCAGCAGGCCGCCGGGCTTGAGCACCCGGACCATCTCGGCGAGCACGCCCTTGTCGTCCGGGATGTGCTCCATCACCTCGGAGATGATCACCTTGTCGAAGGTGTCGTCCTCGAAGGGCAGGGCCAGCGCGTCGCCCTCCATCGCCACGGCGGAGGCGCCGGCCGGGGCCTCGCCGGCCAGCTCCATGGCGGCGAACCACTTGCGGACCTCGGCGATCTCCTCGCTGTTGCGGTCCAGGGCGACCACGTTCGCGCCGCGCCGGTAGGCCTCGAACGCGTGCCGGCCGCCGCCGCAGCCCAGATCGAGCACCCGGTCGCCGGGGGCGAGCGGAAAGCGGGAGAAATCGACGGTCAGCACTGCGGGGCTCCCATTCGTTGCTGCGGTACTGCTGAGGGTTGAGGGTCCGGCGGGCCGGGGGACGGTCAGACGTAGCGCCAGCCGGCGCCGGCCCTGGCCCGGCGCCCCGCGCCGGTGGCGATGGCCGCCCGGTAGCGCTCGACGGTCAGTTCGGCGGCCCGCTCCCAGCTGAAGCCGGCCAGCACCCGGGCCCGGCCGGCCTCGCCGAGCGCGGCGCGCAGCGCGGGGTCGTCGAGCAGCCGGCCGAGGGCGGCGGCGAGCGCGCCGGCGTCGCCCGGCGGGACCGCCAGGCAGGTCTCGCCGTCCGGGCCGGCCACCTCGGGGATCGCACCGCCGGTGGTGGCGACCAGCGGGGTGGCGGTGGCCATCGCCTCGGCGGCGGGCAGCGAGAAGCCCTCGTACAGCGACGGCACGCAGGCCACCTCGGCGGAGCGGTACAGGTCGACCAGTTCCTGGTCGGTCAGCCCGGTGCGGAACTCGATGTGCGCCTCCAGGCCGAACCGGCGGACCGCCTCGGCGACCGGACCGTCCTCGGCCCGGCGCTTGCCGACCACCACGAGGTGGGCGTCGCGCTCGGTGCGCAGCTTGGCCAGCGCCTCGACCAGGTAGACCAGCCCCTTGAGCGGGACGTCCGCGCTGGAGGTGGTGACGATCCGTCCGGGGACCACCTCGACGGCCCCGGACGGGGACCACAGCCGGGTGTCGGCGCCGATCGGGACCACCGAGACGGCGCGCGGTGCGGCGCCGAGGTGCTCGGTGATCTCGGCCTTGGAGCTGGCGGAGACGGTGATGATGTGGTCGAGGCGGGCCGCGACCCGGCGCTGCATCCGGGTGAAGGCGTACCAGCGGCGCAGCGAGAGCCGGCGCAGCCGGGTGGCGGCGGCGTCCAGTTCGAGCCGGCGGTCCACGGTGACCGGGTGGTGCACGGTGGTGACCAGCGGGAAGCCGTGCCGGGCGAGGCCGAGCAGGCCGTAGCCGAGGGTCTGGTTGTCGTGGACGATGTCGTAGCGGCCCTTGTGCCGGGCCAGGTACTGCCGGGCCCGCAGCGAGAAGGTGAGCGGCTCGGGGAAGCCGCCGGTGCGCATCCCGGCGACCTCCAGCACGTCCACCGCGCCGCGGTACTCGGCCAGCGCGGGGGTGCGGAACGGGTCGTCGGACCGGTACAGGTCGAGGCTGGGCAGCTCCACCAGGCGGACGCTGCCCGGTCCCTCGACCTCGTCCAGGACGGGGTACGGCTGGGCGCCGATCACGTCGACGTGGTGGCCGAGGCGGGCGAGCTCGCGGGAGAGGTGGCGGACGTAGACGCCCTGGCCGCCGCAGAACGGGTCACCGCGGTAGGACAGCAGGGCGATCCGCAGCGGTCGCGGCAGCGCGGTCATCCTGGCCCCTTATCCCTACTCACCGCAGTGGGCACGGCCGGTAAAGTAGATCACGTTTCATGGTGGTGTGGAGCTCGCTGTTGGGCGGGTGAACAACGAGAGACCTCGAAGATACCGGCCCGTAGCTTCCCGTTCTGAGCCAGGGCAGGTGATTCACGCCACGCTGGGACCCGACATCGCGACCAGCCGTCCGGGGGCTTCCTTGACCACCACGACCGCGGCCCGCGCCGCGCTGACCCCGCGCCAGGCCGAGCGGCGCCGCGGCATCCTGCGGGCGGCCACCGCGCTGGCCGCCCGGGGCGGCTACGAGGCGGTCCAGATGCGCGAGGTCGCCGAGGGCGCGCAGGTGGCGCTGGGCACCCTGTACCGGTACTTCCCCTCCAAGGTGCACCTGCTGGTCGCGGTGGCGCGGGAGCAGCTGGAGCAGCTGCACGGGCAGGTCCGGCGCCGGCCGCCGGCCGGGGCGGATCCGGCCGGCCGGGTCGCCGAGGCGCTGACCACCGCGTTCCAGGTGCTGCAGCGCGAACCGCGGCTGGCCGAGGCGATGGTGCGGGCCCTGTCGTTCGCCGACCGCTCGGTCAGCCACGAGGTGGACGAGGTGTCGCGGCTGACCTCGGCGATCGTGCTGGAGGCCGCGGCCCTGCCCGGCCCGCCGGGCGCGGAGCAGCAGGCGGCGCTGCGGGTGATCGGCCACACCTGGCACGCGACCTTGATCGGCTGGCTGTCGGGCCGCTCGTCGCTGGCCGAGGTCCGGGCCGACCTGCACTCCGCGGCCCGCCTCCTGACCGCCCACTGACAAGGCGTTTCGCCAATATCCACCCTAATCCTCAACCCGTTTGACGTGGGGGGGACTCGCCCACCATCGTTCCCCCTCGAACGCTCGCGCCTTGGGGGCGAGCACGAGCATGTGGGGGAGCGTCAGAAGAATGCTGAGATCCATATCGACGTCCGGTGAACAGGCGTCACCGGGTATGAACAACAGGGGAATGGCGCGGTTGGCGACGATGGTCGTGGCCGGCGCCCTGGGCTTCGGGTCGCTCACCGTCCCGGCCCTCGCGGCGACCGGAACGCCGTCGCCCGCGGCCGGCGACAAGCCCGTCCTGACGGCCACTCAGCAGGCCGTCGTGGACGCGCAGGCCAAGGCGAAGTCGACCGGGCAGACCGTGGTCGTCGATGCGCTCACGACCGAGACCTCGAAAACGCTGGTCAATCCTGACGGCACTTTGAGCACGACCGACAACGCCGCGCCGGTCCGCACCAAGCGCGACGGGAACTGGGCCGAACTCGACCCGGCCCTGCACAAGAACGCCGACGGCAGCCTGAGCCCGGCAGTCAGCACCAACGCGCTGACCGTCTCCGGGGGCGGCGAGGGCCCGCTGGCCACCATCACCACGCCCGACGGCAAGTCGTTCGCGATCAGCGCGCCGTTCAAGCTGCCGAAGCCGACCTGGCAGGGCTCGACGGCGACCTACGCCTCGGTGCTGCCCGACGTCGACCTCCAGCTCACCGCGCTGCCGGACGGCGGCTGGCGGGACGTCATCGTGGTGCGTACGGCGGCGGCCGCCGCCGACCCGAAGCTGAAGCAGCTGCGCTTCCCGGTCAAGGCGACCGGCCTGAGCGTGTCCACCGACGAGTCGGGCAGCATCGCGCTGAAGGACTCCTCCGGCCAGACCCGGCTGCACGCGCCGACGCCGCTGCAGTGGGACTCCGCGCTCCCCGCGCCGGTCGCCACCGGGTCCTCCTCCGCCGGCAAGAACCGCAGCCTGCTGGCCGCGCCGAAGAGCGCCGCCGCCCCGGCCGCGGCCGCCTCGGCCGCCGCCTCCGACGCGGACGGCCCGGGCGCCGGGGCGACCGCCGCCGCGATGGGCATCACCGCCGACAGCACCGCGCTGACCCTCACGCCGGACTCGGCCACCTTCGGCAAGGGCACCGGCCCCTGGTACCTCGACCCGACCGTCAGCGCCGACAGCCCGGCGGTCCAGTCGATCCAGGTGCAGGAGTACCACCCCGACACCAAGTACGCCGACAAGGTGACCGACCTCGGCGTCGGCTACTGCGGTTACAGCGACTGCACCGGCCAGGGCCGCGAGCGCGCCTACTACGGCATCGGCATCAACTCGGCGATCTGGAACCAGCCGGGCGGCGCGCCCGAGCGCCCGACCATCTACAAGGCCACGTTCTACGCGGACGTGACCGGCGCCTCCAGCCCGGGCACCAGCACCCCGCTCGGCCTGTACTGGGCCGGCCAGATCAACGGCGACACCACCTGGCGCAACCAGCCGTGCAACGGCGGCGGCACCTTCGGCGGCTGCAGCAAGATCGGCAACTCGTACTGGATCACCGGTACCGGCCCGATCAACTTCGACGTCACCTGGCACATGCAGCAGGCCGCCGCGAACAAGGACGCCCGGTGGACCTTCGGCATCGCCCCCGATGATGAGAACAACAAGTACTACCGCAAGCACATCAAGAACAACCCGCACATCGTCACCGACTACGACATGAAGCCGAGCGTCTGGTGGCCCCGGACCAGCCCGGCTCCCGGGTTCGCGAGCAACAACTCGCACAACGAGTGCCAGACCCCCGGCGGCGCCTACGCCTGGTACAACCCGGGCTGGGTCGGCGCCAACCAGAACCTCACGCTGACCGCCAGCAGCTGGTCGCCGACCAACATGCCGCTGGTCACCAAGTTCCGCGTGTGGGACGACCAGAACACCGGCTGGGGCCTGCTGCGTGACAGCGCCTCGGGCGGCGGCTACAACGACGCCCAGAGCATCAGCGTCAACAACGGCGAGCTGACCGACGGCCACCAGTACGGCTGGCTGGCCAACTCCACCGACGGCGGCCTGACCTCGCCCGACTCCGCCTGGTGCTACTTCCGGGTCGACAAGACCGCCCCGACCGTCAGCATCGGTTCGACCGACTTCCCGCCGTCCGGCACGCCGAACGACAACCCGGCGAAGTTCAGCACCGACCAGGGCACCTTCACCGTGGGCGGGGACGACCCGGTCCCGGCCGGCGGCGCCGCCTCGGGCATCGCCTGCATCCGCTGGAGCACCAGCTCCACCCCGGTGACCGGCTGGAACTGCAACACCTACGAGAACACCAACGAGGGCGTCACCACCAACGGGAGCTTCCACTACACCCCGGGCCTGTGGGGCAGCAACATCCTGTACGTCCAGTCCCAGGACAACGCCGGCAACTACAGCCAGCCGGCCCCGTACAGCTTCTACGCCCCGTGGAAGCCGGGCTCCATGCCGGTGCTCGGTGACGTCAACGGCGACGCCAAGCCGGACATCGTGCTCCCGGACGCCAACGGCAACCTGCGTCTGGTCCGCCCGACCCTGGACCCGTCCACGGCGGCGCCGATCGTCGGCCCGAACGCGGCCTCGCCGACCAGCACCTGGGCCGGCGTCCAGGTCAGCCACCGCGCCACCCTGATCGGGGGCGGCAAGGCCGTCGACGACCTGATCGTCCACGCGACCGGTGACAGCAACCTGTACCTTTACCCGAACGACGGCCACGGCAACTTCAACCCGCGGTCGCCGATCCTCAAGGTCAACCTCTGCCAGGACGCCGACGGCGCGACCATCACCTGCCCCGCCGGTTACGGCGGTACCAGCTGGGCCAACGCCACCCAGGTCGTCTCCATCGGCGGCGTCGAGGGCGAGAACCTGACCGACCCGCAGGACCCGACCAAGAAGCTGGCCGCCCGCAGCTCGCTGCTCACCGTGATCGACGGCAAGCTCTGGCTGTTCCCGCACGGCGAGACCGCCGGCCGGGCGCTCTCCCGCAAGGGCGGCGCCGAGCTGTCCACCAAGGACTGGAGCAAGTGGCAGCTGATCAACCCGGGTCCGGCCAACGGTCCGACCATGGTCGGCGGCAAGCCGGTCTACCAGGCCACCCTGTGGGCCCGGAACACCGACACCGGTGACGTCCGCGCCTACGCCATCGGCAAGAAGGCGGACGGCACCGAGGACTACTCCTCGATGCTCGACCCGGACACCGGCTACCTGATCCTCACGGGCAGCGGCACCAACGGGACCGCCTACCCGCAGATCGGCTCGTCCGGCGACATCACCGGTGACGGCTTCGCCGACCTGTGGACCGTCGACACCAACGGCACCATCGGCATCTGGAAGGGCGTCAACCACTCCGCGGTCGCCGAGCGGGTCGACGGCTTCAACAACCCGACCAACATCGGCGCGCTGAACGCCAGCGTCTCGGTGCACTCGGCCATCGCCGGCAACATCTGCCTCGACGCGGAGGGCGGCCCGAACCCGGGCGCCGCCATCGCCGTCTACAACTGCTGGAACGGCATCAACCAGCACTTCCAGTTCGCCTCCGACGGCACCATCCGGGCCGGCGCGAACTGCGTCGGCGCCCTCAACAACGGCACCGGGAGGAACACCAACCTGGCGGTCGCCCCCTGCTCGGCCGACCAGCCCGGCCAGAAGTGGGCCGTCAACGGCAACGGCCGGATCCTGAACGTGGCGTCCAACCTCTGCGTGGACCTGCCGGGCGCCAACACCACCACCCCGGGCCTGCGAGTGATCCTCTGGGACTGCGGGGGCCTCGGCCCCAGCAACCAGGCCTGGACCATGACGCCCAACAGCACCACCTGATCCACCCTCACCCCGGGAGCCCCGCTCCGGCCGTTCACCCGGCCGGAGCGGGGCTCCCGCCATGTGCGACCGAGGCCACACCGTGTTGGCACGGGAGCCGTCCGCCGGGCCGTTAGAGTCGGGGCACGACAACTCCATCCGCCTCCCACCAGGGCAAAGGCCGTACCGACGCGGTACCGGCCGAGCCGCCGTCGGCCCGTCAGGGCCCACCGGCGGGCCCGAAGGGGGCAAGCGCCCCGGCGGCACCCCCGTCCGGCTCCGCCCGGGTCCGGGCGGCCCGGCCGGGCTGCCGCCACCGCCCACCGAAAGGCTCCACCCCCCATGCCGACCGCCGCCCGTCCGGTCACCGCCGCCGTGGCCGCCCTGCTGCTCGCCGGCCTCACCGCCGCGCCCGCACTGGCCGACACGCCGTCACCCTCGTCCGCCCCGGTGGCCGTGCCGGCCGGGCTGTACGGCAAGGGGGACCCGACCTACGACGGTGTCTGGCGCCAGTCGCTGGCCCTGCTCGCCCTCGCCGACGACCAGGTCGTGCCGGCCGACTCGGCGGTCTCCTGGCTCACCGGCCAGCAGTGCGCGGACGGCGGCTGGCCGTCGTACCGGGCCGACCCGGCCGCCGCCTGCGACCCGGCCACCGAGGACAGCAACGCCACCGCCGTCGCCGTCCAGGCGCTGGTGCGGCTCGGCGGCCACCAGGACGCCGTCTCCAAGGGCACCCAGTGGCTCAAGGCCGTCCAGAACGCGGACGGCACCTGGGCCTACAACCCGGGTACCCCGGGCGACGCCAACTCCACCGCGCTGGCGGTCAACGCGCTGGTCGCGACCGGCACCGACCCGGCCGGCACCGCCAAGGCCGGCAAGAGCGCCTACGACGGCCTCGCCGCGTTCCAGCTGGGCTGCGCCGCGCCCGCCGACCAGCGCGGCGCCTTCGCCTACCAGCCCGCCCCCGACGGCTCGCTCGCCCCGAACACGCTCGCCTCCGCCCAGGCCGCCCTGGCGGCCGCGGGCGGCAGCCTCCCGGTACCGCCGCCCACCGGGACCGGCACCTCCCCCTCCCCCACGGCCCCCGCCTGCCCGGCCGGTTCCACCGCGGCGACCGTGCCGCACGCGGACGCGGCCGAGGCCGTCTCCGCGTACCTGACGGCCCAGCTGTCCGCGGGCGGCGACCACCTGGTGCAGAACACCCCCGGTGCCACCCCCGGCCCCGACTTCACCGCCACCTCCTGGGCCGTGCTCGGCCTGGTCCGGGCGGGCCATCCCGACCAGGCCGCCCCGGCCGCCAACTGGCTGGTCAAGAACGGCTACCCGTGGGCCGCCCAGGGCAAGGACGGCACCGACGCCGCGGCCGCCGCCACCCTGCTGCTGGCGGCGCACGCCGCCAAGGTCGACCCGTACGACTTCGACGGCCACAACCTGGTCCAGCTGCTGATCGACGCCGGGCCGGCCCCGCAGTCCGTACCGGCCGCCACCAAGGCGCCGGGGGCGACCATCCCGAAGACCGACCCCGGGCTGTCGACCGGCTGGCTGATCGGGGTCGGCCTGCTGATCGGCGTCGGCGGCGGCCTGCTGATCAGCCTCAGCCGCCGCCGCGGCGCCCGGCACCTGAGCACCCACCACCACCCCGAGCACCCCCACCCCGCGGAGCCGGCCACCTCCGGGCCGGCGCCGGCCGCGCAGCCGTCCACCGAGCAGACGTCCGCCGGGCAGCCGTCCGCCGGGCAGGCCGAGCCGCCGCAGACCCCGGCGGAGCAGCCGCAGAGCGAGCAGCCGCAGGCCGACGCCCAGCGCCCCGAGGACGACAAGGGCGACGGGCCCAAGTGACCGGAGCCGTACGCCGGACGGCGGCGGGCCGCCCCGCCGCCGTCCTCGCGGGGCTGCTCGCCCTCACCGTCCTGCTCGGCCTGGCGGCCGCCCCCGCCGAGGCGGCCGGGTACCGCTACTGGTCGTTCTGGAAGTGGTCCGGCGACGCCTGGGTGTACCAGCAGCAGGGCCCCACCACGTACGTCCCGCCGGACGGCGGCGTCGACGGCTGGCGGTTCGCCGACAGCCCGGACGGTGGCCGGCAGGCCGCGAAGCCCGGCGGCGCCGGGGACTTCGCCGCGGCGTGCGGGGCCACCGCCGCCGCGGCGGGCCGCAAGCGGGTCGCCGTGGTGCTGGACTTCGGCACCACGGCGGACTCCCCGCCCGGCGCGCTCGACGCCGGGCAGTCCCCGCCCGCGCCGCGCACCGCCTGCGCGTCGGTGCCCTCCGGCGCGACCTCGGCCGAGGTGCTGGCGGCCGTGGCGCCGCCGCTGCGCTACGACTCCGCCGGCCTGCTGTGCGCCATCGCCGGGTACCCCCGGGCCGGCTGCGGCGAACCGGTGGCGGCCACCTCGAAGTCCTCCGACGGCGGCGGCCCCTCCGTCGGCCTGATCGCCGGTGCGGCGCTGGTCCTGCTGCTCGGCGCGGGCGCCGTGGTCCAGGCCCGCCGCCGACGCCACTGACCCCCACCAGGATCCCCACCCCGTGCCCCGAACCCCGAAAACCGGAACACGTTCCACCATCGGCCCCCGGCTGCTGCACCCCGGCGCCTGGTGGCTGTGGGCCCTCGGCCTGGCCGCGGCCGCATCCCGGACCACCAACCCGCTGCTGCTCCTGCTGATCGTCGCCGTGGCGGGGTACGTGGTGGCGGCCCGCCGCAGCGACGCCCCCTGGTCCCGTTCGTACGGCGCGTTCCTCAAGCTCGGCCTGCTGGTGGTCGCGGTCCGGATGGTGTTCGCCGTACTGCTCGGCTCGCCGGTCCCGGGCAGCCATGTGCTCTTCACCCTCCCCCAGCTGCCGCTTCCCGACTGGGCACGCGGGGTGCGGATCGGCGGTCCGGTCACCCTGGAGGGCCTGCTGTTCGCCCTCTACGACGGCCTGAAGCTGGCCACCCTGCTGATCTGCGTCGGCGCGGCCAACTCCCTCGCCTCCCCGTCCCGGCTGCTGCGCTCCCTGCCCGGCGCGCTGTACGAGGCCGGGGTGGCCGTCGTGGTGGCGATGACCTTCGCCCCGAACCTGGTCACCGACGTCCAGCGGCTGCGCGCCGCACGCCGTCTGCGCGGGCGCACCGACCGGGGGGTGCGGGCCGTGTTCAGCGTCGGGCTGCCGGTGCTGGAGGGCGCCCTGGAACGGTCCGTCGCTCTGGCCGCCGCGATGGACACCCGGGGCTTCGGCCGCACCGCCGACGTCCCGCGCCACCTCTCCCGGGCCACCGCCGCGCTCACCGTGCTCGGCCTGCTCGGCGTCTGCGGCGCCTGCTACGGGCTGCTCGCCCCGGGCGGCGCCGGGTGGGCGTTCCCCGTCCTGGTCCTCGGGCTCGCCGTCACCGGCGCGGGCCTGGCCCTGGGCAGCCGGCGCGCGGTGCGCACCCGCTACCGGCCCGACCCGTGGGCGCCGCCGGAGTGGCTGGTCAGCGCGAGCGGGGTGGCCGTCGCCGCGCTGACCATCTGGTTCTCCGGCCGCTACCCGGACGCCTTCACCCCGTCCGTGGTCCCGCTCGCCGCCCCCACCCTGCCCCTGCTGCCGGCCGCCGCGATCCTGCTCGGCCTGCTGCCCGCCGCCGTCGCGCCCGAACCGCCCCGGAGCACCCAGTGATCACCTTCGACCGGGTCTCGGTCCGGTACGCCGACTCCGCCGGATTCGCCCTGCACGGGGTCGACCTGACCGTCCCCGAGGGCGAACTGTGCCTGCTGGTCGGTCCGTCCGGCTCCGGCAAGTCCACCCTGCTGGGCACCGTCAGCGGCCTCGTCCCGCACTTCACCGGCGGTGAGCTGACCGGCCGGGTCACCGTCGACGGCCGCGACACCCGCGACCACCGCCCGCGCGAACTCGCCGACCTGGTCGGCACCGTCGGCCAGGACCCGATCGCGCACTTCGTCACCGACACCGTGGAGGACGAACTCGCCTACGGCATGGAGTCGCTGGGCCTGGCCCCCGCCGTGATGCGGCGCCGGGTCGAGGAGACCCTCGACCTGCTGGGCCTGGCCGAGCTGCGCGGGCGCGCCCTGCGCTCGCTCTCCGGCGGCCAGCAGCAGCGGGTGGCGATCGGCTCGGTGCTGACCGTCCACCCCAAGGTGCTGGTGCTGGACGAACCCACGTCCGCGCTCGACCCGGGCGCGGCCGAGGAGGTGCTCGCCGTGCTGCAGCGGCTGGTGCACGACCTCGGCACCACGGTGCTGCTGGCCGAACACCGGCTGGAGCGGGTCGTCCAGTACGCCGACCAGGTGCTCCTGCTGCCCGGCCGGGGCGAGCCGCCGGTCCTGGGCGAGCCCGCCGAGATCATGACCCACTCACCGGTGCACCCGCCGGTGGTCGCCCTCGGCCGGGCGGCCGGCTGGTCGCCGCTGCCGCTGTCGGTCCGCGACGCCCGCCGCAAGGCCGCCCCGCTGCGGACCCGGCTGGCCGGCCACTCCCCCGCTCCCGCGGCGCCCGCCACGGGCGAACCGGTCGCCGAGACCGTACGGCTGGCGGTCCGGCGCGGGCCGGTGGCGGCGCTGCGCGGCGTCGACCTCGCGCTGCGGCCCGGCGAGATCACCGCCCTGATGGGCCGCAACGGCGCCGGCAAGTCCACCCTGCTGGGCAGCCTGGTCGGCCTGCACCGGCCGGGCTCGGGCACCGTCCGGGTCGGCGGCCTGGAACCGCACCGCACCGCGCCCAAGCAGCTGGTGCGGCGGATCGGGCTGGTTCCGCAGGACCCGCGCGACCTGCTGTTCGGCGAGAGCGTCGGCGCCGAGTGCGCCGCCGCCGACCAGGACGCGGAGGCCGCCCCCGGCAGCTGCCGCGCGCTGGTCGCCCGGCTGCTGCCCGGCATCGACGACGAGCTGCACCCGCGCGACCTGTCCGAGGGCCAGCGGCTCACCCTCGCGCTGGCCGTGGTGCTCACCGCCCGGCCTCCGGTGATCCTGCTGGACGAGCCCACCCGCGGCCTGGACTACGCCGCCAAGGGCCGGCTGGTCGAGGTGGTGCGCGAACTCGCCGCGGACGGCCACGCCGTCCTGCTCGCCACCCACGACGTCGAGCTGGCGGCCGAACTGGCCCACCGCACGGTGGTGCTGGCCGAGGGCGAGATCGTCGCGGACGGACCGACACCCGAAGTGGTGGTCGCCTCGCCGACCTTCGCCCCGCAGGTCGCCAAGGTGCTCGCGGTGCCCGGCTTCCTGACGGTCCGCCAGGTCACCGAGGCCCTGGCGGCGTCCTCGTGACCCGCCCGCCCGACCGCCCCGCGCCGCCCGACCGCCGGCTGCTGCTGGGGCGCCCGGTCCCGCTCGGCCGGCGCTCGCTGGCCGTGCTCGGCCTGGTCTCGCTGATCGGCGTGGCCGGCTTCGGCTGGCCGCTGCTGGCCGCCACCGACTCCGCGCTGGTCGGCCACTCCACCGACGCGCCCTGGCTGTTCGCGCTGCTGATGCCGCTGCTGCTGGGCGTGGTGCTGGCGCAGATCGCGGAGGGCCGGGAGGCCGGCGGCGGGCCCGGACTGGAGGCCAAGTCGGTGGCGCTGCTCGGGGTGCTGGCCGCCGCGGGGGCCGCGCTGCGGCCGCTCGGCGCGGGCACCGCGGGCCTGGAACCGATGTTCTTCCTGATGGTGCTGGCCGGGCGGGCGCTCGGGCCCGGCTTCGGCTTCGTCCTCGGCGCCGTCACGCTGTTCGCCTCCGCGCTGCTGACCGGCGGGGTCGGGCCCTGGCTGCCGTTCCAGATGCTCGCGATGGGCTGGGTCAGCCTGGGCGCCGGCCTGCTGCCCGGCGCCGCCACCCTGCGCGGACGCGCCGAACTCACCATGCTGGCCTGCTACGGGGCGCTCGCCTCGATCGCGTACGGGACCGTGATGAACCTCCAGGGCTGGCCCTACATCGCCGGCCTCGGCAGCTCCGTCGCCTTCGTCCCCGGCGACCCGGTCACCGACAACCTGGTCCGCTTCGCGGTGTACTGCCTCACCACCTCGCTCGGCTGGGACCTGCCGCGCGCCGCACTCACCGCCGTGCTGTGCCTGACCGTCGGCGGCCCGGTGCTGCGCGCCCTGCGGCGGGCCACCCGCCGGGCGGCGTTCGGCACCCCGGTCGAGTTCCGCGAGAACGGCTGACGCCCGGCCCCGGGGGCCAGGGGCCGGGCGTCGGGGACCGGGCGTCAGTGCGCGGGTCAGCCCTTCGGGCCGGCGGACTGCACCACCTCGAACGACCACAGCGTCGAGTCCGAGGCCGCCGGGCGCTTCGGCGCCTCGCCCGCCCCGGCCGGCGGGCCCTGACGGTGCGCCGCCTGCATCGGCCCCTCCATCCACGCCTTGAAGTGCTCCTCGCTGGCCCACCGGGTGTACACCAGGTACTGCTCGGTGCCCTCCACCGGCCGCAGCAGCTCGAACCACTCGAACCCGTCCGAGTTCTCCACCGCCCCGGCCCGCGCGGCGAACCGCTTCTCCAGCGTCTCCCGCATCTCCGCCGGGACCGTCAGCACATTGATCTTCACGATGCTCATGACCCCATCCTGCCCCACCCACGGCGCCCGCCCGCGCGGCGCCGGGCCAAAATCGGGTGACCCGCGGGGGTACGGCATGGCAGCGTCCGGGGCAGCGATCCACCGACCCGGAGGCAGTACCCATGACCGAGGACCGACCCGACCGACCCCAGCGACCCGAGCCGGCCGGCGCGGTGGCCGCGCTCTTCTCGCGCGGCCGGCTGACCGCGATCCCCCGCCGGGCCGCCCGGCGCGAGCAGTTGCTGGCCCACCTCACCGAGACCCTGTTCGAGCCCGGCCGCTCGTACACCGAACAGGAGGTCAACGAGGCACTGCGCACGGTGCACGACGACTGCTCGGCGCTGCGCCGCTACCTGGTGGAGGACGGCCGGCTGGAGCGTCCGCGCGACGGCAGCAGCTACCGCCGGACCGCCTGAGGGCGGGGGCGGCCGGCCGCGATCAGGCGGCGGAGCCGCGCCCAGTCAGGGTCAAAGCCCGGTCAGGGTCAACGCCCGGGCCAGGCACGCGAACGCGGCGGTGCCGGCCAGCGCGCGGACCACGTTCCAGCGCACCCAGACCTGCTCGAAGTCGGCCCGCACCGCGGCGAGATCGATCCCGCCGCCCGGGTCGCCGGCCGCCGCGAGGCGGTTGTTGAGGGGCACGTTGACCGTCACCGTGACGACCAGCAGGACCGCGTAGAGCGCCGTGGCGGCCAGCACCCACCACTGCGCCGTCCCGCCGCCGCCCCGGAACTGCAGCACCGCCGCGGCGACCAGCAGCACCATCGCGCCGGCGAAGGAGAGCGCGAACCAGCCGTTCAGGATGGCCACGTTGATCCGCTGCATCGCCTCGACGAAGGTCCGGTCGTCCGCCCGTGCCAGGCCCGGCATCACCGAGCAGGCGTAGCTGTAGAAGAGTCCCGCGCTGAGCCCGGTGGCCACGGTGGCCGCGACCAGGGTCGCCGTTCGAAGTACCGTCATGCCCGCAAGTCAACCGCCGGGGCCCGGGGGGCGGCCATGGCCGGGACGCTCGGCCGCATGCGTGCGCGTCCAGGCCGGTCCTAAGCTGGGCCCCGTGGACGCACTCGCCGCTCTGCTCGCGGGGCCGCGGGCCCAGGGCGCCTTCCTGCTCCGGTCCGTGTTCGATCCGCCGTGGTCGGTGCGGATCGAGGACGAGGCGCCGCTGACCGTGCTGACACCGGTGCGCGGCGAGGTCTGGGTGGTGCCCGACGAGGGCCCGGCCGTCGAACTGCACCCCGGTGACCTGGCCGTCGCCCGCGGCCCGCAGCCGTACACCGTCGCGGACCGGCCGGACCGGCCGCCGCGGGTGGTGATCCACCCGGGCCAGCGCTCGACCACCCCGGAGGGGGTGGAGCTGTGCGCGGACATGGACCTCGGTGTCCGGGCCTGGGGCGACGGCCCGGGCGGGTCGACGGTGCTGCTGAGCGGCACGTACCAGCTGCGCGGTGAGGTGAGCGGGCGGTTGCTGCGGGCCCTTCCCCTGCTGCTGGTGCTGGACCGCGCGCAGTGGTCCTCGCCGCTGGTGCCGCTGCTGGAGGAGGAGATCGGCCGGGACGGCCCCGGCCAGGACGTGGTACTCGACCGGCTGCTCGACCTGCTGCTGAGCTCCGCCCTGCGGGCCTGGTTCGCCCGTCCCGAGGCGCGGGCCCCCGGCTGGTACCGGGCGCAGGGCGACCCGGTGGTCGGCCGGGCGCTGGAGCTGCTGCACACCGACCCGGCCGCCGGGTGGACGGTGGCGGGACTGGCCGACGCTGCCGGGGTCTCCCGGGCCGCGCTGGCCCGGCGGTTCGCCGAGCTGGTGGGCGAGCCGCCGATGGCGTACCTGACCGGTCTGCGGCTCGCCCTCGCCGCGGACCTGCTGCGGGAACCGGACGCCACGCTGGCGGCGGTCGCCCGGCGGGTCGGCTACGGCAGTGCGTTCGCGCTGAGCGCCGCCTTCAAGCGGGTGAACGGCGTCAGCCCGCAGCGTTTCAGGGCCGGCTGACGGACCGTCGGACCGGCCTGCTAGCCTCCGGCGGAGATCGACACCGTCCGGGGGGATGTCATGGGGACGCGCACGGGTACGGGGCTGCGCGCGGCGGCCGGGGCGGCTGCGGCCTGCTCGGTCCTGGCGCTCGCGCTGTCCGGCTGTGGCGGCGGCGACCGGGCACCGGACCCGCCGGCCTCCGGCGCGGCGCTGTCGCCCTACGAGAGCGTCGACCGGGCCGCGCAGTCGCTGACCGTGACCCACCTGGGGAAGGCCAAGGGCCGGAACGTCGAGATCCGGTCTCGCTGGACCGCCACGGTGCGTGCACCGGGCGCACCGCCGTGCGGGGCTCCGGCACCTACGAGTTCCTGGCGGTCGGCGACCGCCGCTGGATCAAGCCGGACAGCGGGTCGCTGCCGTCGCTCGGCGGCGGGGCGGGCGGCCGGGCGCTGCCCCCCGGCGTGGCCGGGGACTACCTGGCCGTCCCGTCGGGTGACCAGAAGCTCTGGGCCCCCTTCGCCCAGCTGTGCGACCTGGACAGGCTGCTGGCACAGTACGACAGCCTGTCCTCGGGCCTCGGGGTGCTCACCCGGACCGGCACCGACCGGATCGACGGCGTGCAGGCCGTCAAGTACCACAGTGCGGCCGCCGTGGACTCGGACATCTACGTCGCCGCCGAGGGCACGCCGTACCCGGTGAAGATCGAGACGCTGACCGGCGACGGCGCGGGCACGGTCTGGTTCGGCGGCTTCGACCGGCCGGTGGAGGTGTCCGCACCGCCGGCCGAGCTGGTGATGGACCCCTCGAAGCTCCCCTCGACGGACTCCGCCTGACACCGGATCGACACCGATCGTTCACAACGTTCGTATCGTCATCAACCGGGACAATGACTGCCGGAGCGGGCGAACGAGCCTGTGCACGCCCGGCAACCTCCTGCATAATCGGGCCCGTTCACACCCGACCCGAGGAGGACCGGCCCATGCCGGCAGAGCACTGCCACCGGTGCGGAGCGGCCCGTACCGCAGGCGGCTGCGCGTGCGCCTCCCCGGTCGAGGAGACCGTGGTGCTCCCGCACATCGAGGGCCCGCCGCTGGTACGGCCGTACGTTCCGGCGGCCGTCGGCTACGAACCACCGGCGGCGGCCGACCCGTTCGCCACCGCGCTGCTGCCGCAGGCCGCGGACGGACCCGGGCAGCACGCACAGGCACAGGCACAGGCACAGGCACAGGCACAGGCACAGGCACAGGCACAGCAGGAGCCGTACCGGTACGGCGGCAACCACGGCGGGAACCAGGAGACGGCGCTGCTGCCGCCGGTCCCGTCGGCGCCGCCCGCCGGGCCGGAGCCCGTCCACCGGTACGGGCAGCCGCAGCAGGACCGGACCGGCCGGTCCGACCTCGGCTCGTACCAGGTGCTCGCCCCCGCCGGGGCGTCCGCTCCGGGCGGTGGGCGGGGCACCGCCGGCCGCCGCCGGGCCGTGGTGGTCGGTGCGGGTCTGGGCATCGTGGCGCTGGGCGCCGGGCTGGCGATGGCGCTCGCCCCCTCGGACGGCGGGAAGTCCTCGGACCAGGCGCTGCCGCTGCCGAGCGTGTCCTCCCCCGAGCAGGCCGCGCCCCCGGTGGCCCCGAGCCCCTCGGCGTCCCCGAGCGCCTCCCCCAGCCAGAAGGCCTCGCCATCGGCGAGTGCGTCCAAGGCGGCCACCAGCAAGCCGCCGGCCAGCCCGTCCGCCACCGCGCCGAGCGTCCCGCCGAGCCCGACGGCCTCCGCCTCCCCGACGGCGCCGCCGAGCCCGCCGGCGCCCACCCCGACCATCACGGTCCGGGCGATGCTGCAGCAGGGCGACAAGGGCCCGGACGTCAGCGCCATGCAGCAGCGGCTGGCGGACGTCCTGTACTGGGCGTACGACGACTCGCTGGTCACCGGCACCTTCGACGGCCGCACCAAGCAGGCCGTCAGCTACTTCCAGTCCGTGTACGGGCAGAACATCCCGTCGGGTGAGCGCGGCAAGTACGGGCCGGTGACGCGCGGCCAGTTGGAGGCGATGGGCTGATCCGGCCCGCCGGGGCGGGCCCCGGCCGGCCAGGCCGGGCCGAGGTCAGCCGACCACGGCCTTGACCAGGCTGAACGCGCCCATCAGCAGCATCACACCGGCCGCCACCCGGATGATCACCCGCATCGGAACGTGCTTCAGCAGCTTCTGCCCGCCCAGGATGGCGATGCCGCTGACGGCGCACAGCGCCAGCCAGGCACCGAGGCCGACGGACAGCGGGTCGGCGTACTTGGCGGCCAGGTTGGCGGTCATGATCTGGGTGAGGTCGCCGAACTCGGCGACCGCGACCACCGCGAAGCTCGCCCCGGCCACCTTCCAGAAGCTGCCGGAGGACGGCTGCCTGGCCTCCTGGCCGTCGTCCTCCTCGTCCTTGTGCCACAGCAGCATCGCCGCGCCGGCCAGGAAGAGCAGTCCGGTGACGCCCTCGACCCAGCGCTGCGGGAGCAGGGCGAGCAGGCTGCCGGCCGCCAGCGCGAGGCCGACCTGGAGGGCGAAGGCGGCGGCGATACCCGCGAAGACGTAGGAGGCGCGGTACTTGGTCCCGAGGACCAGGCTGGCCAGCGCGGTCTTGTCGGGGAGTTCGGCGAGGAAGATGATGCCGAAGGTGACGGCGGCAACGGTCAGACTCATCGGGGTGTCGGTCGTCTCTCGGTCGGGCTGCCCGGCCGGAGAGCTCCGCGAGGGGACGCTTCGGCCCGACAGCACTGGAATGATCACAGGACTGCGGCCGAAGGTCTCGCCAACACCCCGGAGTGCGGGTGTCCCGGGCGCCGGGCCCGCGAGCGGGCCAGTATGTCGACGTTCCGGTGGAGGGCTACTCCCCTTCAACAGTCGCCCAGCCTACCCCACGGCCCCGACCGGATCCGGGGTGAGCCGGCCCCGCCCGACCAGTTCCAGCACCGCGACCACCGCGACCGACTCCACCAGGAGCAGCGCGACCAGCACGAACAGCTGCACCGCCCCGGCCTGGACCGGCGTCGCGCCGCCCAGCAGCATCCCGACGAACGCGCCGGGCAGGGTGACCAGTCCGACCGTCCTGGTCTGGTCGAGCGCCGGTACCAGCGAGGTCGCCGCGGCCGCCCGGCAGATCTCCAGCCGGGCGTCCCGGTCCTCGAAGCCCAGCGCCAGGGCCGCCTCCACCTCCCCGTGCCGGGTGCGCAGCTCGTCCATCGCCCGCCGGCCGGACAGCGAGGTGGCGCTCAGCGCGCCGCCGATCAGGATGCCCGCCACCGGGACCACCGCCAGGCCCCGGTGCGGCAGCAGCCCGGTGCCGAGCAGCAGGACCAGGACGGGCAGCACCCCGGCGGTGATCGGTACCGCCGCCCAGACCCAGCCCGGGCCGGCGGTGATCCGCCGGCCCGCGGTGCGCACCGCGACGCCGAGCATCAGCAGCACGAAGGCGGCGGTGGCCCACAACGAGCCCACCACCCAGGCGATCACCAGGGCCACCGCGCCGAGCTGGACCGCCGCCCGCAGCCCGGCCCGCAGCACCGCCCGGCCGTGGCCGAGCCGTCCCCATCCGGCGACGGCCACCGCCCCGGCCAGCAGGACCGCGCAGACCACCCCGAGCAGCGGGGTGACCGGGAGCAGCTGGGCCGGCGCCGCCACCGGTCAGACCCAGCTGGTGAACCACATCCGGTCCCGCCAGTCCGACATGGGGATCACCTCCGCCGTGTACAGGGGGTAGAAGAAGACGAAGCAGGCCATGACGGCCAGCACGACCGCCCCGGCGCCGGCCGCACCCCAGCGGCGGCGCACCGGCGAGGCGCCGGGCGGGCCGAGCAGCGCGCCGAGCATCTGCGCCACCGCCAGGCACAGGAACGGCACCAGCACCACCATGTAGAACGAGAAGGTGGTCCGGGCCTGGTACTGGAACCACGGCAGGTAGATGCCGGCGACGGCGGCCAGCACCGCGCCCGAGCGCCAGTCCCGCCGGAAGAACCACCGCCACAGCGCGTACACCAGGGCGAAGCACGCGGCCCACCACAGCACCGGGGTGCCGAGGCCGAGGATCTGGCTGGCGCAGCCCTCCGGCGCGGTGCAGCCGCCCTGGCCCTGGGGGAGCTGCTGCCAGTACATCGACACCGGGCGGCCCTGGACCAGCCAGCTCCAGGCGTTGGACTGGTACGAGTGCGGGTCGGAGAGGCCGGTGTTGAAGTCGTACATCTGTGCGTGGTAGTGCCACAGGCTGCGCAGCGGCGCGGGCACCCAGGTCATCGGGATCTGCGGCAGCGGGATGTCGACGACCGGGGTGCGGGGCATCGACAGGCCGGCCCGGCCGTCCGCCCAGTGCCGGTCGTAGCCGCCGCCGGTGGCGAACCAGCCGGTCCAGCTCGCCAGGTAGACCACCAGCGCGGCGCCGACCGTGGAGAGCAGCCCCCACGGCGCGTCCCGGCGCACCATCGAGCGCCAGGGGCGGTACGCACCGGCCCGGCGGCGGCCCGCCTGGTCCCACAGCAGGGTGAGCACGGTGAACGCCAGCACGATGTACAGGCCGTTCCACTTCACCGCGCAGGTGCAGCCGAGCAGCACACCGGCGCCCAGCCGCCAGGGCCGCAGGCCGTGCCGGACCTGGTCGCCGGCCCGGCCGCCCTCGGCCCGGGCGGCGCGCAGCCGCTCCCGGGTGCGGTCCCGGTCGACCAGCAGGCAGCCGAAGGCGCCGAGGACGAAGAACATCTGGACGCCGTCCAGCAGCCCGACCCGGCTGAGCACGAACTGCAGGCCGTCCACCGACATCAGCAGCGCCGCGGCACAGCCGAGCAGGGTGGAGGAGAACAGCCGGCGGCCGATCCTGGCCAGCATCAGCACGGTGACCGTCCCGAGCAGCGCGACCATGACCCGCCAGCCGAAGGGGTGCAGCCCGAACACCCACTCGCCGAGCGAGACGACCCACTTGCCGAGCGGCGGGTGGGCGATGAACTCCGGGTCGGTGGAGAGCGGGATCCGCTGCGGCACGCCGAGGACCAGGTCGTTGGCGTCCTTGGGCCAGGTTCCCTCGTAGCCCTGCCGCAGCAGGGACCAGGCGTCCTTGGGGTAGTAGGTCTCGTCGAAGACGAAGGCGTTCGGCTTGCCGAGGTTCCAGAACCGCAGCAGCCCGGCGAACAGCGCCACCGCCAGCGGGCCGAGCCAGCCGGAGTGCCGGACCGCCCACGGGGCCGGCCCGCCCGGTGCCGGGGCGGGAGCCTGGACGGGGGCAGGAGTGTCGGTGACTGCCGCGTGCGCCATGACCTCGCCGGTTCGATCGGTGGGTCCGGCTGACGGGGACGCCGGCCGGGCCTGACACTGTGTCGCCTCGGGGAGATCCTAGCCCGCCGGTGGCGGGCGGCCCGGTGATCCGCCGCCCTCGTGCGGAAAGCGATTTCGCTTTGGGCGCCGCGTGCCGTAAGGTCGTGTTCACCGACGCGGGGTGGAGCAGCTCGGTAGCTCGCTGGGCTCATAACCCAGAGGTCGCAGGTTCAAATCCTGTCCCCGCTACTCAGTAGCACGAAGGCCCGGCAGACCAGTCTGCCGGGCCTTCGGCATGTCCTGGACCGGCCCGGGCGGCCGGCGCGGCTTGACCCTCGACCTGGTCGAGGGCCCAGTGTTCCCGGTGTGGAGAGCGGCATGCGCAGTATCGGTGAGATGGCCCGGGACAGCGGGCTGAGCGTCAGCGCGCTGCGCTTCTACGACGGCGCCGGGGTGCTCTGCCCGGCCCGGGTGGACCCGCGCACGGGCTACCGCTGGTACGCGCCGCAGCAACTGCCCGACGCCCGGCTGCTGGCCCGGCTGCGCCGGGTCGGGATGCCGCTGGCCGACGTCCGGCGGGTGCTGGACGGCGGGCCGCAGGCGGCCGGACAGGCCGTCGAGGCCCACCTGCGCAGGCTGGAGGACGGCCTGGCGGACGCCCGCCGTGAGCTCTCCGCGGTCCGGACACTGATCGAGCTGAGGGAGACACCGATGGGACCGATCCGACTGACCGTGCCGGCCGCCGCGCTGGCGGCCGCGCTGGACGCCGTACGCTTCGCGGCGGCGCCGGGCCGGGAGCACCCGGCGGTCGCCGGAGTGCTGTTCGAGACCACCGGCGGGCTGCTGCACCTGGTGGCCACCGACCGCTACCGGCTGGCACTCTCGCAGGCCCCGGTGGCCGGGCAGGACGGTCCGGAGCTGAGCGTGATCGTGCCGACGGCGCTGGCCGACGAGGTGCGCGCACTGCTGGCGGGCTCCGCCGGGGCGGCCGGGCTGGTGCTGGACGGCGAGCAGCTGACCGTCACGGTGGACGGCCGCTCGGTGAGCGGGGAGCGGATCGACCAGGACTACCCGGACTACCGGGCGCTGGTGCGGCTGGAGACGACCCACCGGGTCGCGACGGACGCGGACCGGCTGCGCCGGGCGCTGGCCGAGGGGCCGGTGCGCCCCGCCCGGCGCGGCCAGGACGGTGCCGACTACCCGGTGTCGGTGCTGGCGGTGGACGCCGGGGGTGCGCTGAGCGTGGCCGCCGACCCGGGCGGTGCCGCGGCGGGCGACCTGCGGGTGCTGGTCAACCGCGACTTCCTGCTGGAGGCGGTGGCGGCGGGCGGCTCCGGACAGCTCGTACTCGAGTTCGGCGGCCCGATCGCGCCGCTGGCGATCCGGTTCGCGGACCGCGAGGGCACCTTCTCACTCCTGATGCCGACCGCCCCCTGACCCCCACCCGGGCCGGAAGGCACCCCCATCCCAAGCGCCGCCCCTCGCAGTCCCGTCCCCCTCCCGCCCGGGCCGGGCAGCGGCTGTGGCGGCGGGGCAGACCCCCGCCCGGGCCGCCGGCCGGAAGGCACCCCACCCTCCCCCATGCGACGCCCGCGCACCGGCGCCGCGCGCAGCCCGTCGCAGGCCCCTTCCCCTCCCGCCCGGGCCGGGCAGCGGCTGTGGCGGCGGGGTCAGGCCGGGACGATGTTGTGGTTGAGGTGGAAGGTGTTGTCCGGGTCGTACTCGCCCTTGACCGCGGCCAGCCTGCGGGCGTTGCGCTCGCCGAGACCGGCGCGTCTGCGCTCCTCGCCCTCGTCCCCGATGAAGTTGAGGTAGACCGCGCCGACCGACCAGGGCCTGAGGTCCGTGCACACCGCGCGGGCCCAGGCCCGGCCGCGGGCGTCGTCGGCCGGGTCCTCCCACAGGCCGAAGGGGTGGACGGCCCAGGGCGCGGAGCGCCAGGGCACCGGGAAGTCGTCGCGGCCGGCGGCCACCGCCCCGCCGAGCGGGAACAGCACGTGCTGGGACGGCGACGGCGTGACCATGTCCCGCGCTCGCGCGCAGAACAGGTCCGCCGCCTGGTCGGGGAAGCCTGCCAGGTACTCCGCCGACCAGTAGTTCCGGTACCCCGGGGGGTCGTCGAGCATGCACTGCACGTCCGCGTAGGGCAGCTCGGCGATCACTTCGGCCCGGTGGTCGAGCCCGAGCAGCGGTTCGAAGACCGGCTGGGCCTGGCCGAGGCCGCCGGTGTAGGTGAGCAGGATGCCGACGGCGAGCCGGCCGACCAGGTCGGGCGGGACGAACGGTTCCGGTGGCGCGGTGAGGTAGAGCAGGGCGCCGCCGACCTCGTCCGGGGCGTCGTCCAGGTAGTCCCGGTAGCGGCGCACCACCTCGGGTCCGGCCTCGGCGGGCCACAGCAGCAGGGCGATGGCGAAGGCGGGCAGCGGGTGCAGGCCGAAGGTGAACGAGGTGACCACGCCGAAGTTCCCGCCGCCGCCGTGCAGGGCCCAGAACAGCTCGGGGTGCTGCTGCTCGTCGGCGCGGACCCGGCGGCTGTCCGCGGTGACCAGGTCGGCCGAGAGCAGGTTGTCGCACATCAGCCCGAACCGGCGTTCCAGCCAGCCGGAGCCGCCCCCCAGGGTGAGGCCGCCGACGCCGGTGGTGGAGGCCCGGCCGCCGGTGGTGGCCAGGCCGTACGGCTGGGTGGCCCGGTCGAGGTCGGCCATGGTGGCCCCGCCGCCGACCCGGGCGGTGCCGGCCTGCGGGTCGACCTGGACGGAGTTCATCCGGCGCAGGTCGACCACCAGCCCGCCCTCGGCGACGGCGGCGCCGGTCACCCCGTGGCCGCCGCCGCGGACCGACAGCTCGAGCCCGTGCGAACGGGCGAAGGCGACGGCCGAGGCGACGTCACGGGGGTCGGCGCACTGCGCGATCACCGCCGGTCTGCGGTCGACCATGCCGTTGAAGACGGCCCGCGCCTCGTCGTAGCCGCTGTCGCCGGGCCCGATGACGTCCCCCAGCAGTCCGGACCGCAGGGCGGCCGGGCCACCGGAGTCGAGCACGTCGGAAGTCATGCTTCGCCCCTCTCCGGGACGGGGACCACTCCGACGTTACCGAGCGTAGTCCCGTCCCGGGAGGGGCCGCACCCCGGAGCGGGTACGGCCCTGATCCGGCCGGGCGGCCGTCCGCGGCGCCCGGTCAGGCGGCGGTCTGCAGCTCCCGGACCGGCTGCTGAGCGACCGTCAGGACCCGGACGTTGTCCTGGGCCGGGGTGAGGTGCCCGCGCAGCCGCACCGACAGCGCGACGATCAGCAGGGTGCAGGCGGCCATCGCGGCCAGGTACAGCGGCCAGGTACCGGAGCCGACCAGCAGCACGCCGACCGCGGGGCCGACCGCGACGGCGATCTGCTTCACCAGCGCGTAACCGGCGTTGTAGGTGCCGAGCAGCCGGCTCGGGGCCAGGTCGGCGACGATCGGGCCGAGGGTCGGCGCCAGCAGCGACTCGCCGACGCCGAACAGCGCGTAGATGGCGACGATGGCGGCCGTGGCGGCCGCCGCCTCGGTCCGGATCAGCCCGGCCACCAGGGCCATCGCCCAGGCGGCCAGCCAGACCACGCCGGCTGCGGCCATCGCGGTGGTGCGGCGGCGGCGCTCGGTGATCCGCACCACGAACATCTGCAGCACCACGATGGTCAGCGCGTTGGCGCCGATCGCCACGCCCAGGGTGGACGGCGCGGTGCCGACGGTGTCGGTGGCGAACGCCGCCACACCGGACTCGAACTGTCCGTAGCAGGTGAAGAAGATCAGCCCGGCCAGCAGGCACAGCCGCAGCATCGCCTTGTCCCGGACCAGCGCGCGCAGGCCGGTGGGGGCGTCCCGGCAAACCGGCCCGCTCTCCTCGGCCGCGGCGGCCGGGATCCGGGCGGTGCCGGTGACGGCGGCCAGGCCCAGGAAGGTGAGCGCCTCGATGGTGAACAGCCGGGTCAGGCTGGCCGGGTCGGCGACGTCCACGATCTGCCCGCCGACCAGCGCGCCGATGCCCATGCCCAGGTTGACCAGGGTGAACTGGAGCGCGAAGGCCCGGGCCCGGCCGGCCTTGGCCGAGCTGCGCACGATCATGGTGGCGAGGGCCGGCTGGCAGGTGGTGACACCGGCGCCGAACAGGAAGGACGCCACCAGCAGGGTCGGCGTGGTGGCGGCCTGCCCGAACGAGAAGGCGCCGACGGCGGCCAGCGCGGCGCCGGCCAGCAGCACCGGGCGCGGCCCGTACCGGTCGATGCCGCGGCCGGTGAACGGCAGCACGGCCAGCGCGGCCAGTGCGAAGAGGGTGAACACCATCCCCGCGGCGAGCGAGCCGAGCCCGCGCACCTGGTCCACGTAGACGAACATGTACGGCATCGTGAAGCCGCTGCCGAACGCGCTGAGCGCGTTGCCGATCTGGACGCGGCGCAGCGGGCCGCCCGCCCCGTACCGCTGCTGCCTCTGCTGCTTCACCGTGCCGGTCACCGTGCACACCCCTTCGCTTGAGACTTCGGACCTGTCGTGTTTAGGCCGGAAGATTTAAGAGCTAAACTTTAGGCCTGAACTCTATGCATCGAAAGGTTGAGACGTCAAAGGCTTAACGACTGCAGGATTGCGTGGGACAATGGTCCGCATGAGCGCACGCAGACCCGCGCCGCCGGACGACGGCGAGCTGGGCATCGCCGAGCAGGTGGCCGTCTACCAGCGGGAATTCCCGACGGTGGACCCCCAGGTGGAGACCATCGTGTCCACCCTCTCCCGGCTCGCCCGCAGGATGAACGTGGCCTACAGCCGGCAGCTGGCTGTGCTCGGAATCACGTCCGCCGAGTGGGAGGTGCTCAAGGCGCTGGTCATCTCCGGCAGCCCGTACCGGCTCGGGCCCGGCGAGCTGGCCAAGCGGCTCGGCCTGACCCCGGCCGCGATGACCCACCGGATCGACCGCATGGTCACCGACGGCCTGGTCACCCGCGACCGGGACGAGACCAACCGGGTCCGGGTGATCATCGAGCTGACCGAGGACGGCCGCGACAAGTGGCTGGAGCTCATGCGGATGGCCGCCGTCTTCGAGGCCGACCTGCTCCAGGACATCACCCCCGAGGAGCGCCCGGCCCTGTCCGCCATGCTCGGCCGGATGCTCCGCCGCATCGAGGTGACCCAGCCCGACGCCCTCGGCCGAACCGAGGACCTGGACTGACCCACCCCGGGCACGGCAACCGGGCCGTCCGCCCGCGGACGTGCGGAGCGCCCGGCCGGGAGGTCCCGGCCGGGCGCTCTGTTGCGGGCTGGTCAGTGGTTCAGCAGGCGCCGTTGTCGGTCCACACGCCCCACTGGCCGCTGAGCGTGGGGTCCTCGTTGGTGGTCCACCACTTGTTGGTGTAGTTGTGGCCCTTCCAGCTGACCTTGGTGCCGGCCGTGGCGTACACGGTGGCGGCGTTCCAGCTCGGCGCGGTGCAAGTGCCGGGCGTGGTCGGCGAGCTCGACGGGGAGGCCGAGGTCGACGGCGAGGAGGACGGCGAGGCCGAGGTCGACGGGGAGGCCGAGGCGCTCGGCGAGGCCGAGGTGGCGGACGGCGACGGGCTGCTCGGGGCCGCCGGGCAGTCGGCCGCGGAGCCGTTGGTCGCGGTCACCATCTTGTCGAACAGGGCGGTCTTGGTGCCCATGTCGTACAGCGAGAAGGCGAACGAACCGCCGAGGCCGTTGCAGTGCGCGTAGTCGACCTTGGCCTGGATCGACTTGGCGTCCTCACCGCTCCAGAAGGTGGTGCCGTCGTAGAAGTAGGTGGCCTTCGCCTGGTCGTCCCAGAAGGTCTTGGACGCGTTGTCGACGAAGCCCGCGAGCTCCTTGTACATCTGGATGCCGGGGACGCTGCCGGACATCGCCGCGCCGGCGGCCGGGCCGGTCGCGCTCTGGAACAGGCCGTTCTTGCCGTTGTTGGGCACGCCGGTCCAGCCGCGGTAGTAGAACGGGATGCCCATGTTGATCTTGTTGGCGGGGAAGCCGCCCGCAATGCCGTACTGCGGGTCGCCGACGGTCCAGGCCTTGATGGCCGCGTCGATCGAGTACTTGCCGGTGCCGCCCGGGATCGGCGTCATCGGGTCGTTCGGGCCGGAGTAGAGCGGCGCCTGGTGGTTGGTCGGGCCCTGCGCCTCCCAACCGCCGTGCATGTCGTAGGTCATGACGTCCAGGAAGGTCAGGTACTGGCCGACCTTGTCCGTCTCGATGTTCTTGATCTTGTCCTGGCCGGCGCCGACCGCCGCGGCGAGCGCGTAGGTCTTGTGGTCGGCCGCGCCCTGGGCGTCGAGCTGGGTGCGGAACTCGGCCAGCAGCTTGGTGAAGTTCTGCTTGTCGCTCGCGCTCTCGTGGTTGCCGAGGTGGCCGCCGCCGCCCGGGTACTCCCAGTCGATGTCGATGCCGTCGAAGATCCCGGCCGCCGAGCCCGCGCCGCCGTACCCGGCGTCGACGGGCAGGTTGCCCTTGATGAACATGTCGAGGCAGGAGGAGACCAGCCTCTTGCGCGAGGCGTCGGTGGCGGCCGCGTCGGAGAAGTACTTGGAGTAGGTCCAGCCGCCGATCGACAGCAGCACCTTGAGGTTGGGGTTCTTCGCCTTCAGCTTCTTCAGCTGGTTGAAGTTGCCCGCGATGGGCTGGCCCCAGGCGTCCGCCACCCCGTCGACCGAGATGTCCGCGCCGAAGCTCTTCTGGTAGTCCGCGAACGCGTCCGCCGCGCCGTCACCGGCGTTGGGGTTGTTCTCGTCCTGGGAGGCGGCCTTGGTCGCCTCGAAACACGACAGCGTGGTCGGGTTGATGTTGGCGAAGTCGTAGATCAGGTAGTCCAGCTTCCCGGCCACGCCGGTGTCCTGGATGGTCTTCGGGTAGTACGCGTTGCCGTAGATCGACCACTGGTCGAAGTAGGCGACCTTGATGCCGCCGCTGGTCGCGGGGGCACCGGTGGAGTTGGTCGGCGCGGCCTGGGCGGTGGTACCCGAGGTCAGGGCGAGGGCGGTACCGAGGAGGGCGGAGGCGGCGGTGCCGGCCACCAGAGCCGTCAGGCTCTTGGACCGCCGCCGGCCCTGCGGCCGGGGGGCGGGAACGGAACGATGCATGGCTGCGTGACTCCTGGTCGTGGGGGATCCCGCCACGCCCCGCGGGTGCGACGCTCCGGGGTGGGGCCGTGGCGTCAGGGGCATGACAGTGGAATCGAGCGGGGCCTTCGTACTGCGTCAACGGGTGGAGCGGGTGGACGGGCGCCCGGATAAGCCGAACCGGCGCCGGAGGTCCAATGCACCTTCACCATCAGCTCGTCGCGGATCGCGGTCGGCCGGG